>NZ_DATNBA010000032.1:0-7964 GCF_035572195.1 Hyphomicrobium sp.
CGTTGCGGCAAGCTTCGCGACGTGCGGGAAGTGTCGCGCAATGCCAGGATCGATCGCCTCCAGCTTCGACCACGACTGGGAGTCGGCAATGAGAATGATGGTTGCCGCCAGCGGCACCGGATCGGCTTTGATGGCAATGCCAGGTCCGCTTTGCGGTGCAATTTCCTTACTCAGCATCGCGGCGCCGAGCGCCAGCCATGCCTTGGGATCGGCAGCGAGCTTCCAGGCTTCGACGATGACGAATCCCGAACCGGCGCGCATCAGCTGACCGGGCAGCAGCGTCGGGCGGCCGGCGGCATCGCGTCCGATTTCGCCGACGAGATCGGCTGCGGACGGTCGTCCCGCCGTGACCACGCGGTGCGGCTCGGTCGGATCACCGGCATCGACGGCTTCGCGCCCAAGTATCGTGATGGGCGCAAACGTGCCGGCGGCGACGCTTGTCGTCGCCGACGCCAGAAACGCTTCCTCTATGGCGCCGAGTGCGGCGATCGCGGACGAGTCGTTCTCGTATGCCTTTTTTATTGCCCCGAGGCCCGGCCGGACCGCCCTGAGCGCCGTCTGCCTGATCAGTGCGTCGTACTTTTCGCAAGCCTCGAATTGAACATCCGGAAGCATTGCGACAACCGATTGCAGTTCTCCCTCCAGCGTCGTGATCTTGGCTTCGACGTTGCGTTTCAGAGCTTCGGGCAACGCGCGAAAGACATCCGATCGAACAACACGGCCTTCGTGCATCGGTGCCAGCACGTAGCCATCGAGGGATTTGACGACGGCGATGTTTTGCGCTTCGGCGCGGCGGCGGATCTGCTCGACGGCCTTCTCGCCGTGATAGCGCATCTCCTCCTCGAGGAGATCGAGGCTGATGCGATGCTCATCGCCCTTGATGTGACGGTCGAATGCGGCGCCGGCCCTGTCGAGGGCTTCGCTGACCTCGCGCATGAAGCGCGCTTTCTCTCCGGCCGGAAGGGCGAACGCCCTCGCCCGCGCCGGAGCATGCTGTTCGATGACGTAAATCCAGTCGGCCGCTGGCTGGCGAGAGGCTTCCGCGGCAAGCGCTATGGCGAGTTCGAGACGTCCCGTTCCCGGTTCGCCGAGAACGAGAAGATGCTCGCCGGGCTTCGACGAAAGCGCGGCCCGAATTTTCGCGACGGCGCGCTTTTGCCCGAAAACGTGCTGTTGCTCGGCCGGCTTGATGGCGGCGGATGACTTGGTTCTTTCCGTGCCAACGCTATCGGCGGAAACATCTGCCAGACGATCTGCAAGCCGGGTGGTCACGAGCGTTACGACGTTTGTTTGTGTTTCATGCGCTGGCGGCGGCGGAGGCGTCCTGTTGACGGCTGCCGCTTCCCCGTTTTCCGCCTCGACGATGACGGGCGTTTCGGCTTTCTTTGCCGATTTGTTGCGCCAGAAAACCATGTCACGTACCCCGGGTGTGTCAGCGGACGGATCACAACATTAATAGGGGGGGATACGGCCGCCCCCGGCCGCCCGCTTGTCACTGACTGTCGCACGGCCATAATGGCGGCACCATGACCGAGACTCCCTCTTCCCTAACGAATAGTTTCGCCGCGGCATCGGCCGAACAGGACCTGCAGCGCGCCGCCGCTATCCTGCGCGGCACCCAACGCCTGTTGCGATCGCTGAACTTTGAAAGCCTGAGCGAAGTACCGCTCGCCAACGGCCGGCGCGCCGACATTCTTGCTGTCGGGCGCGACGGAGAGATTTGGATCGTTGAAATCAAGTCGAGCATTGCCGACTTTCGCGCCGACCAGAAATGGCCGGAGTACCGCGACTATGGCGATGCGTTGCTGTTTGCCGTCGCGCCCGATTTTCCATCGGACATTCTGCCGGCCGACACCGGGCTCATCTTGGCCGATGCCTATGCCGGCGACGTCGTGCGCCAGCCTCCCCGCCATCCGTTGAGCCCGGCCCGGCGCAAGGCGCTGATGCTTTCAATCGCGCGGATGGCCGCCATGCGCCTGCACGCTCGGCTCGATCCGGGCGTACGTCTGGAATGAACAGAAGACGAGTAGGACGTTACTTCGGCGCGCGCTTCGCCAAAATGCGCTGCAGGGTACGCCGATGCATGTTCAAGCGGCGTGCCGTCTCCGAGACGTTGCGATTGCACAGCTCATACACGCGCTGAATGTGCTCCCAGCGCACCCGGTCCGCCGACATTGGATTTTCCGGCGGCGGCGCCTTCGAGTCCGTCGGCGCAAGCAACGCGTCCGTGACGTCGTCGGCATCGGCCGGTTTCGCAAGATAGTCGACGGCGCCAAGTTTCACGGCGGTGACGGCGGTCGCGATGTTGCCGTACCCGGTCAGGACGATCGCTCTCGAGTCGGGCCTAACCTTGGCAAGTTCGGCGATGACATCGAGGCCCGAGCCATCCTCAAGGCGCATGTCGACGACGGCAAACGCCGGAGGTTTTTCGCGAATGAGATCGACACCTTCCGCTACCGAGTGCCCAAAGCGCACCTCGAAGCCTCGAAGCTCCATAGCCCGCGCCAAACGCTGCAGAAACGCACGGTCGTCGTCGACGATGACCAGCGTGCGATCCGCAGGCAGTTCATCTTGTTTGAACGACAGGTCTTCGGTAACCAAGGCAGCCTCCAGCATCACGGGTTCGCCCCCATGGATTTTCTCGATGCACTATACTCTGAAGACTATAATCCAACGCCTCCCCTCGGGCCGCAACCCCTTAAGCCACGAAAAAGCGCCCGACAAGGTTACCAGAACGCCGCCATCGGCTCGAATTTGGGTTTTAAACCACTTTAACGCCGCTGCCGCGCCTGCCCGGCCAGTCAAATGCTCCCGGCGGAAGCTCGAATGAGCTTCGCGGCCACGAAATCTGAACGGCGGCGCCCTTCTGATGCGCCGGCTGATTCGAGAACGTGACGGTGGCACCCGAACGCTCCAGCAAGGTCTTGGCGATGAACAACCCGAGCCCAAGTCCCGAATGCCCCTTATCGCCTTTATCCTCATAGCGACGCGAGGTGACGTAAGGCTCGCCGATGTTGTCCATCAGTTCGGGCGCGAACCCCGGGCCGTTATCGACAATGGTGAAGACGACGTGGGTCGCGTTCCAGCGCGCCGTGAGATGCACCTCCGAGGCCGCAAAGCTGACGGCGTTCTCGATCAAATTTCCGAGACCGTAGATGACGCCCGGCCGGCGGTGGCCGACGGGCTCGGCCTGCGTCGCGTCATCGACGCCCGCAAACGGACTCGCTGAAATGATAATGCGCTTGCCCGAGTGCCGATGTGCCATCGAAGCCTCTTCGAGGAGTTCGACGACGCTGATGCTTTCGTGCATCGGATCCTGCTCGTCCGGCTTGCGCGTCAGCTTCTGCAAAATTTCGCGGCAACGCTTCGCCTGGCTATGAAGAAGCTGCAAATCGTCACGAAAGCGGCTGTCCGCGCCTAGCTCGTGTTCGAGTTCCTTCGCAACGAGGACGATCGTCGACAGCGGCGTACCAAGTTCATGGGCCGCGGCCGCTGCAAGACCATCAAGAGCGTGCAGCCGTTGTTCGCTCGCGAGCACCATGTCGGTTGCGGCCAGCGCCGCCGACATCTGCCGCGACTCCTTGTTCAACCGCCATGTGTAAAACGCCATGAACGCCATCGACGCGGTCAGCGCGACAAGTGCCCCGATCTTGTAATCTCGTGGAAGCTCGAAGCGAAGGCCCTCGTACCAGGGCAGCGGGTAATGATGCGTAATGAGCAAAGTTCCGGCAGCGACGACGATGCCGCCGAGCACGATCGTATGACGTGGCGGCAGCGTGGCGGCAGCGACCGTCACTGGCGCGACGAGCAGAACGGCAAATGGATTTTCAATACCGCCGGTGAAATAGAGCAGGGCGGCAAGCTGCAAAACATCGTAGATGAGCAGGCCGAAAGCAAACGCCGTACTGAGCCTATGGCGCGCCGGATAGCGGATCGACAGAAAGACATTGAGCCACGCCGACAGGGCAATGAGGATCAAACAGCTTCCGACATTGAGTGGAAAGCCATAATAGAGCGTGATAAATGCAACCGCGACGAGCTGCCCCAACACCGCCGCCCAGCGCAGCCTGACGCTCGTAACGAGCCGAAGCTGGCTGTCTCGTAGGTTGATGATGCCCTTTAATGTTGGCGCGGTCACGGTCTCGCGCTCTGCCGGCTCGCTCATGAATGACGCATCCAAGTATTGAAGTCGTGACCGCAAGCCGCACGCCGGGCGTGCTTGCGGCGACGAACGGAAAAGCCGAAATGGTATTCGGCGTAGCATAGCATTCTTACTCAAAGCCGGATGGAGACTTCAAGCCAATGAACCGAACGACGATGATTGGGCTGGTCTTGGCGGGTGTGCTGGCGGGTGCTGGCCTCGGGGTGTTGGCGTTTCGTGCGCCGAGTTCCACAACTGAGTTCCAGACCCAAGTAACGGGCAAAGCCACCGTCGGCGGTCCATTCAGTCTTGTCGATCAGACAGGCAAACACGTCACCGATAAAGATTTTCGTGGTCGCTATATGCTCGTCTTCTTCGGCTATACGAACTGCCCGGACATCTGTCCGGCCGGCCTGCAGGTCATGTCGGCAGCGCTCGACAAGCTTGGCCGGCGTGGCGACGACATCGTACCCATTTTGATCACGCTCGATCCGGAGCGCGACACGCCGCAGAAGCTCGCTTCATACATCAAAAGCTTCAGCCCGCGCCTGATCGCGCTGACCGGCACTGACAGCGACATCGCTGCGACTGCAAAGGCTTATCGCGTTTTCTTTCAGAAGGTACCCGACCAGCAGGATCCTTCGCACTACAGTATCGATCACTCGGGACTCTTCTACTTGATGGGCAAGGACGGCGCGCTCGTTGCGCCCATCCCACACACGACCGACGTCGAGCAGTTCGCACTCGCGATCGACAAAGCGCTATCGTAGCGGCGAATCGCTGCTGAGACCTCAGCGCCACACTTACATCCGCTGCGGACGTCTTACGACATTGTCGCTGGAGCGACGTCGCGAACCTTGATAGGTCATTTTCGTGCTGCATTGGTTCGACACACGCGTGCGAGCTTGCTGCATCATATCGGTGCGCAGCAGCTTTTGGGGGCAGAGCGCATGAGCATCATGAATGGACGTGGCGCTATAGAACCACCACCTAAAACGCGATCCGTTCATCTCGAGGACATTGGCGCACAGCTTGAAGTGCGCCGCCACCCCGGTGCCAGACGTTTGACGCTTCGCGTCAGCCGCACACGCCGCGCGGTCATCGTGACGCTCCCGCTGCAATGCGATCTCGATGAAGCCGGAACGTTCTTGAACCGACACATCGACTGGGTACGCGCCCGTCTCGACAGCCTGCCGAACCAAGTGCCCTTCGAAGAGGGAGCGGCGATGCCGCTGCGCGGCGAGCCGCACATGATCGCCTTCACCGGATGCACGCGCACGCGCCTCATCACCGTTGATCGCCCAAAAGGCAAACGCCCGCACATCCTCGTCCCGGGTGCGAAGGAGTTCGCCGCAAACCGGATCGTCCGCTGGCTTTTCGATGAAGCACGCCGCGATCTCGAAGTGAGCGTCACGCGCCACGCGCGCCTGTTGTCGCTCAAGGCAAAAAATATCGTGGTGCGCGACCAGACGAGCCGTTGGGGATCCTGCTCGACGACAGGTGCCCTGTCATTCTCGTGGCGCTTGGTCCTGGCACCGCCATTCGTTCTCGACTACGTCGCGGCCCACGAAGTTGCCCATCTTGCAGAAATGAATCACGGCCCCCGATTCTGGGCACTCGTGAAAAAGATCCGCCCCGACTTTGAAACGGCCAAGCAGTGGCTACAAATGCTCGGACCGGATCTGCATCGCTATGGCCCATCGCGCAGCCGGGCTCACTGACAAATCACCACCAGCTGCGGAGCGGCTTCGCCGCGCGCTCGGCCTCGACTGACTCCGGCGGGGCAATGCCTGCCGCCGGTCCCGTGCCACTAGAGGTCGCGGCGATGGCCTCCGAAATGAAATCTTCTCCAATGCTCTGAGCCGGGTGCGAGGCCGAGCGCTGGCTGTCGTCGGATTGCGACCCCGCGGAAACGATCTGCGCGGGAGCGAATATACTTCGTGGTCCGCTGGCGCGCGCCAGCCACGGAAGCTGTTCACGCAACTGAACGACCCTTGGCCCCGCAGCCGCGGCCGTAGGTCCATCACCGAACTCGTCGGGCGCAGCCGCCCCGCTGCTGATCATCGTTCCGGGCAACGCCGACGGCGCCTTACCCTCGTGCGCGAGTCGCATCACTTGGTTCCAGATTTCCGCTGGCAGGCTGCCGCCCGTCGCGCGGTTCATCGGCTTACCGTCGTCATTGCCGATCCAAACGCCGGCTGTCAGTTGACCCGTGTAGCCGACGAACCAGGCATCGCGGAAATCCTGAGTGGTGCCCGTCTTGCCGGCAGCGGGCCGATCGGGAAGTGCTGCTCGCCGCCCCGTACCATAGACGACGACCGCATTCAGCATCTCGTTCAGGGGCCCGATCACAGTCGGATCGATGACCCTGGTCCGTGGCGGAATGTTTTCAAAGAGCACGCGCCCTGAACTCGTACGCACGCGATTGATGACGTGCGGCTCGACAACATCGCCGCCGTTGGAAAACGCCGTGTAGGCGCCGGTCATTTCGAGCAACGTCACTTCGGATGTTCCGAGCGCCAGCGCCGGCCCGTCGCGCAGTTCCGATTTCACTCCGAGACGCTGCGCAACCTCGATCGTCCGGCCGCGCCCGACATCCTGGTTGAGACGCACCGCAACCGTGTTGATCGACTGCGCCAACGCCCGCCTGAGCGTGACCTCGCCGGCATACTTGTTGTTGTCGTTCTTCGGCGACCAGCCACCGATCGTGATCGGCTGATCGACCGCGACGCTGTCCGGCGTCATCCCGTGTTCCAGCGCCGCGAGATAGACGAACGGTTTGAATGCCGAGCCCGGCTGCCTATGGGCCTTCACTGCTCGATCGAATTGGCTTTCGCTGTAATCGCTTCCGCCAACGAGCGCGCGGATGCCGCCGTCGCGGTCAAGCACGACAAGGGCCCCCTGGCTTGCCCCGAGCGCCGCACCTTTTTTTGCCAAGCTATCAGTGACGATTTGTTGGGCCCGGCGCTGCAGATTCCGGTCGAGCGTCGTCTCGACGATAAGCTCGGCATGGCCCTCTCCGATCATCGACGGTAGCTGATCGAGAACGTAGTCGACGACGTAACCCGCATCGGCCGCCGGCTTCGGATCCTTCGCATCGCTGAACACAAGCGGCTGCGCGAGCGCGCGATCCTCATCCTTCTGGGTGATGAAGCCTGCATCGACCATTTTGTCGAGTACGACCCGGCCACGGGCGCGTGCGGCATCCGGGCTATTGGCGGGAGAATATCTCGAAGGCGCTTTCAGGAGACCGGCGATCAGGGCGGCCTCTGGCAGGGTCAGTTCGCGCGCCGGCTTACCGAAATAACGCTGGCTCGCCGCTTCGATGCCGTAGGCGCCGCCGCCGAAGTAAACCTGATTGAGGTAGAGCTCGAGGATCTCGGGCTTCGACAGGCGTATCTCCAGCCATAGCGCCAGTCCAAGTTCGGCGATCTTGCGCGTCAGCGTCCGATCCGGAGTTAAGAAAAGGTTTTTCGCAAGCTGCTGCGTCAGCGTCGAGCCGCCCTCGCTGATGCGGCCATCGAGGACGTTGGAAACAAGCGCGCGCGCCAGCCCGAGCGGGTCTACGCCGAAATGCGAATAGAAGCGGCGGTCCTCGATGGCGATGACGGCCTCCGGTATATAGGGCGACATCTGCTGGAGGCTGACCGATTCGCCGCCCGTCATGCCGCGATTGGCGATGAGCTTGCCGTTCACGTCGACGATCTTGACGTTGGGCGGCCGGTCGGGGATCGACCAGCTCGTCACGCTCGGCATCTGCGCGCCGTAATAGACGACGACGCCCGCAAGCGCGATGCCGCCCCAGATGCCGAGGACGAAACAC
>NZ_DATNBA010000033.1:0-29155 GCF_035572195.1 Hyphomicrobium sp.
TGTCGAAACGGACGCTCGGCTCAATCTGCTGCGCACGACGGGCGTCGTGGATTACATCCAGGGATACGCGGTCTCGCGACCGGTCGGCATCGACGAGTTCATTGTGTTTCTCCGCACGTGTGGAAAGTCTGGCGGCGACAATCAACTCGCAGCGTGACCTTGTCGGCCGCGGTGCGGCGGGTCGCCAAGCGCCGACGATGCCCCTACTTCGCCAGCTCTTCCTTCACCTTGGCGGCGAGTTGCGGCAGTGAGAACGGCTTCGGTAGGAAGGCGAAGTCGTCCGAGCCCATGCTTTCGCGAAAGGCTTCGTTCGGATAGCCCGAGACAAAAATCACCTTGATCCCCGGATTGCGCTTGCGCAGTTCCTTGAACAGCGCCGGGCCATCCATCTCCGGCATCACGACGTCGGAGACGACGATGTCGATTTTGCCCTCGTTGGCCGCCATCAGCTCCAGCGCCTCGACGCCGTCAGCCGCCTCGATCACCTGATAGCCCTGGCGCTTCAAGGCGCGAACCGCGAAGCTGCGCACATCGACCTCGTCCTCAACCAGCAGCACGCGTCCGGTGCCGGTCAAGTCAGTCGCCTTCAATTCCTTCTTGGCGGTGACGATCTTCTGCGGCAGAGCGGTTTCGACGTCGTCGCCCTCTTCCACGAAATAGCGCGGCAGGAAGACCTTGAACGTCGTGCCCTTGTCGACTTCGCTTTCCGGCAGAATGTAGCCGCCCGACTGTTTGACGATGCCGTAGACGGACGCGAGCCCGAGGCCGGTGCCCTTGCCGACGCCCTTGGTCGTGAAGAACGGCTCGAAGATTTTCGCCATCACTTCCGGGCTCATGCCGCTGCCGGTGTCGGCAACTTCGATCAGCACGTATTCGCCTGGCGTAAAGCCGGCGACGCCGTTCATCTTCTGGCTTTCGCGTTCGCTGACGTTGCGCGTGCGGATCGTCATCTTGCCGCCCTTCGGCATCGCGTCGCGGGCATTGCGCACAAGATTCAATACGACCTGATAGAGCTGGTCGCTGTCGGCGCGGACGTACCAGAGATCGCGTTCCGCGCGTATTTTTAGATCGATTTTCTCGCCGACCTGCGTCTTGAGGACAGGCATCATGTCGGACGCCAGCTCGCCGAGATTGAAAACAGAAACCTGCTGCGTCTGCTTGCGCGAAAAGCCGAGAAGGCCCTTCACCAGACTGGCGGCGCGATTGGCGGCCGACTGTATGTTCCGGATGTCTTTGTAAGCCGGGTCGCTCGGCCGATGCGTCTGCAGAAGCAGATCGGAAAAGCCGATGATCGCCGTCAGCACGTTATTGAAGTCATGCGCGATGCCGCCCGCAAGATTGCCGACGGCCTCCATCTTCTGAGCTTGCGCAACGCGGCCCTCGAGAGCCTTTTGCTCAGTTGCATCGACGACGTAGAGCGCCGCTGCAGCACCGCCCGAGACGGCCGCAAGCGGAGACAAATAAATTCGGCGCGCGAACTGCTTCTGCTCGCCGGCCGTGATTTCGATCGGCTGGATGTTGCCGCGCCCCGCGAGCGCCTGCAGCAAGGCGGCATCGATTTGAGCCCGTTCTTCCGGCTCGGCGGTGCCGCATAGCGCTTCGGTCGCGAGCACGTCCAGCGCGGGGCGGCCGTCGAGCACCATTTGCATGAAGGCGGCGTTGCAATTGGCAATGCGGCCCTCGGCGTCGAGTGCCGCAATGCCGAACGGCGCCGACTGGAAGAATTGCGAGCCGCGTACATCCTGCTGTCCGCGATCGACGAGGCCCGCCGCCAAGCGGTTGATCGCTGTAATCGTGAAGCCTTGACCGGACTGGCCGGCGGCCGGTTCGACCAGCAGAGTCAACGGCACCATGCGGCCGTCCTGCCGAGTTAGATCGAGATCGACGACGCGCTGCTCGGGGTCGGTGATCTCCGCCATATTCCGTAACAGCCGGGCGCCTTCATCGCCGGCAAGTTCGGCAATGCCGAGGTTGCGCGAGCGCAGACCGCCTGCAGAATAGCCGAGCCACTGCTCGAAGGCGGCGTTGACGTGCGTTACGGCGCCGTCGCCGGCAACCGACATGAATCCGGCCGGCATCGCGTCGAAGGCGGCAAGCGATGCTTCTAGTCCGCCGATCCGCTGTGCTTCACGCGTTCTGTCGCCCGAGAGGTCGGTGATCTGCCAGTGCACGAGACGCTGGCGCGGGGAAATAACCTCCGACACGCGGTCGGGAGAGGCGAACGGGCGAACCGAAATTCTCACCCAGGTGGGCCGGCGCGTCACAGCCCCGTGCCGCAAGTGGATGTCCTCGCGGCGCGTCTCGCCACGCTCTGCTGCCCGCGTTAAGCGGAACAGCGCCTGCACGGCTTCCGCGTCTCCACTTAGTCCGGCTTCAAGAGCCGAGAGAGGCCCGGCTCCGTGCCGTCCGAACATCTGATCGAGCGCGGCGTTGGAATAGATGACGGTGCCGTCGGCCTGGGCGATGATTTGCGGTTCGTCCGCAGTGTCGGAGGCGGCCTTGAGTAAATCTGCCGGCGCCAAACGCGCGCCGATGCGAATGTGCCCGGCGGCGATCCCGAATAGCAGGAACATTCCCAGCATCGCCAAAAGGGCGATAACGGTCAGCAGCAGCGGTTCGCCCGAACCGCTGGCGAGCAGTCCGAAAACGATGGCGCCGGCTGCGGCCGCTATGAATATCGTAGGGAGGAAACCGCCAAATCCTTCCGCCGCGGTCAACGGATCGATCGGGGAGGTTTCGAGCCTGAGTGTCTCGCGAGCCTTCATGGAACGAGAATCTAGCTGATTCTCGATAGTGGGGACGTCAGTCTGGGGCATGGGCTCGCTACTCAAACGCAACTGCAACTGTGCCGCAACGGAGCGGCGCTTTTCGCTTGCCTAAGACTTCCTCTAAGAGGGTTAACATGTAGTCAACTGGGGCGTATCGAACCCGTTGACGGATGCGAGATTTCGGCACGACGTTCAACCCGGCGGTGAGGGCACATGGGAAATTACATCTTCTGGACTTTCATGCTGGCCGTACTGGCTGTGCTCAGCGTGGGCATTGCGGTGTTCGTGCGCGCCTACGCGAACGGCACGACGGCATCGGCCCTGTTCTTCAGGCCACGGTCGGACCGGCGCCTTGAAGTCGTAGAGCACGCCAACATCGATGGCCGGCGAAAGCTGCTTTTGATCCGTCGCGACGACGTTGAGCATCTGCTGATGACGGGCGGCCCCGTGGACGTCGTCGTCGAGACGGGCATCCCGAGCGCGAGCAAACCCGCCGAGGCGATGATACCGCAGCAACCGGTGACACCGCGTCGGCCGGCACTATTCGGAAGAAACAAAGAGCCCGCCGATCGCGATACCAGCACGCGCGAGCTTTAAGGTCCGGAGTTCAGCGCGACGGTTCGGTGTCGCCGAAGTCGGACATCGAGAGCTTGCGAAGATCGAGTGGCCGTATCGCGCTGGCGAGCGTGCCAACCGGCTTTTCGGACTTGATTCCGCTGCTCGCGGCAATTTTCGGGGGCAATAGAAATTTGTCGCGAACGCCGACCTTGAAAGCGTCACCTGAGGCACCAGCTTGCCGCATCTTTGCAGGTTCGGCCCGCGCCATTGGCGATCCGACGGCACCGATACCGGCGACGGCGACGATCAAGCTCAACGAAACGGTACGACCGGACACTGGCTTCTAGCCTTCGCGACGGCACCCAAATGGCGCCGATCAACCGGAACAGTATTACGGCAAAAATTTAACGTTGCGTGAATCTGCGTCGCAAATCGCGACATACGGCCAGGGCCCAATCGTACCCGTCATTCCTCGCGATAGACGCGCTCACGGCGTTCGTGGCGTTCCTGCGCCTCGACGGATAGCGTCGCGATGGGACGCGCATCAAGCCGTTTGAGGCCGATCGGCTCGCCGGTGTCCTCGCAATAGCCGTAGCTTCCATCCTCGATCCGGCCCAGCGCCGCATCGATCTTGGCGATGAGCTTGCGCTGCCGATCACGGGTCCTGAGCTCCGTGGCGCGGTCCGTCTCGGACGTCGCGCGGTCGGCAAGATCGGCGTGCTGCGTTGAATCTTCGTGCAGGATCGCCAGCGTCTCGCGGGTCTGGCGGAGGATCTCATCTTTCCATTCGAGCAGCCGCTTGCGGAAATAAGCCTTGTGCATGTCGCTCATGAACGGCTCGTCCTCCGAGGGCTTATACCCGGCAGGAAGGACGATCTCTGCAATCTTTACGCGCGAAGCCATCTTCTTCTTTGTACCCTCTGACTTCTTGGAAGCCGCCGGCTTGGCGCTTGCCATTGTTCGCGCCGGCGCATTCGGTGCCGCCGGCTTGGCTTTGCCGGCGCCGACCGTGGTCTTTATTTTTGCCGCCGCGGTCTTCGCTGACCCCGTTTTCGGAGCGGCCTTTCCTGCCTTCGGCTTGGCATTCGAAACGGCCTTGCCGCCTGCCAGCACTTTGCTGCCCTTCGCTACGGCGAGGGCTTTGGGGACGGGCTTCTTGGCGGCGGTCTTCGCCGCTTTTGCCCCGGTTGTCTTGCTCATCGTCCGCCTCCCATTGAGGCTACGTGCGCCAGTGCCGATCATCTTCCGCCGAAATAACGTCCGGAGCTGCGACTCGGTCCCGCGTTCGGCCGACCCTTATCTATGAGGGCAGGCCATCGAGTCAAGCGTGCATCGGGGGCAGGACGCGTTCAAAGTGTCGTGATTTATTCAAACAAAAACAGTGCTTTGCGATCCCACCTGGATTGCATGCCGAAGCTCGCCGCTGGATAGGTTTCCAACAGGCGGCGCGCTTCGGTCGCCTTGCTGTGGAGGGCGTATGACCTCTACCCTCGCGATTGCACAGCAACCGGTTGCATCACCCCATGAAATTTGAAGGCACCTCCTCATACGTTGCGACGAACGACCTGAAGATCGCCGTCAATGCTGCGATCCGGCTCGAACGGCCGCTGCTGATCAAAGGCGAACCCGGGACGGGCAAATCGGTACTCGCCGCCGAAGTTGCAAGAGCCCTCGGTGCGCCACTCATCGAATGGCACATCAAATCGACGACAAAGGCGCAGCAAGGTCTCTATGAATACGATGCGGTTTCGCGACTGCGCGATGGCCAGCTCGGCGATGAACGCGTCAAGAATATCGCCAACTACATCAAGCGCGGCAAACTCTGGGATGCGTTTGCGGCACCAGAGCGCTCGGTTCTGCTGATCGACGAAATCGACAAGGCCGACATCGAATTCCCGAACGATCTGCTTCAAGAACTCGATCGCATGGAGTTCTTCGTCTACGAGACGGGCGAAACGATCAAGGCACGGACGCGCCCGATCGTGCTCATCACCTCGAACAACGAAAAAGAGCTGCCGGACGCGTTTCTCAGGCGCTGCTTTTTCCATTTCATCAAATTTCCCGACACCGAGACGATGCGCCAGATCGTCGAGGTGCATTTCCCCGGCCTCAAAAATCGTCTCGTCGCCGACGCAATGCGCGTCTTCTACGAACTGCGCGACGTCCCCGGCCTCAAGAAGAAGCCGTCAACGTCGGAACTCCTCGACTGGCTGAAACTGCTTTTGAACGAGGACATTGATCCGGCGCTGCTGCGCGAGAGCGATCCGCGCAAGCTTGTGCCGCCATTGGCAGGCGCGCTGATCAAGAACTAACAGGACACGCACCTTCTCGAGCGGCTCGCCTTCATGACGCGGCGGCGCAAGGAATAGCGCGCGGCACTTCTAAACCCCGCGAAAATATGGGCTCCGGCGCGAATGATTAATTTCCGGATATATCGATTGGACTAGTTGTGCGTATTTGCCGCGAACGGTAACCACCATTGCGCTTGAAGATAGCGTTAGACCGTCTGCCCACGGCACCTTAATAGGAGCGCCGTGCGGCTTGGCTTCGGCATGAAGCAAATCGAGCCATTTCCATGGCGGGCGCCGCGCCGAGGTATGACCTCGAGCCGGGCGGTGGACCGTACCGGCAAGCCGTTGAGGTCACCATGTGCGGAATCTTCGGAATTATCGATCTAGCGGGCCGGCGTCCGATTCCGGCGACGGTACTGAAACGAGCTTCCGATGCGATGTTTCACCGAGGGCCTGACGAAGAGGGCTTTCTTCGGCAGCCGGGGTTTGGCTTTGCGGCACGCCGGCTGAGTATCGTCGGATTGGCTGATGGCCAGCAGCCGGCGTTCAACGAAACGAAGACGGTATCGGTTATCTTCAACGGCGAAATCTTCGATCACGCAACATGGCGTCACGATCTCAAGGCTCGCGGCCACCATCTCACCACGTCGTGCGATACAGAGGTTCTCCCCCACCTGTGGGAAGAATACGAGGAAGACCTGTTCGCCAAGCTCAACGGACAGTTTGCCGTGGCGCTGTTCGATGAAAGAAAACAGAAATTCGTTTTAGCCCGCGATCGCTTCGGTATCTGCCCGCTGTTCTGGACGCGCACGACGCGCTTCGGCGGCGACTGGCTCGTCTTCGGTTCGGAAATCAAGACGATACTGGCGACCGGTCTCGTCGAACCGAAGCCGGATCGGCGCGGCATCGATGCCGTGTTCAATTTCCTCGCCGTGCCAGGTCCATTCAGTTGCTTTGAAGGCATCAATATTCTGCCGCCGGGGAAGATGCTGACCATCGCTCGCGGGCGCGCCGGAGAAGACGCCACGATCAGCGAGCGCGCCTACTGGACAATGGATTTTCCGGACCAGGGGCAGGAGACGCGAGGCCAGGACGAACGGGCGGTCGTCGATGAATTCGAACGCCTGCTTTATGGCGCGGTCAAGCGCCGCCTGCACGCCGATGTTCCTGTCGCTTCCTATCTCAGCGGCGGCGTCGACTCGAGCACGGTCGTCGCCATGGCCCGCGATGTTCTAGGCCGCGCGCCCGCGACGTTCACATCCCAGATTTGCGATCCGAAGCTCGACGAAACATCGCAAGCGGCCATCGTCTCGAAACATCTCAACGCAGACCCGTTCGTAGTTGCCTGCGGATCGGACGAGATCGTTGCGAACTACCAGCGGCTTCTCGTTGCGACGGAAGCACCGGTAACCGACACGTCGTGCACGGCGCTAATGCTGCTCGCCGGAAAGGTCCATGACGAAGGCTTCAAGGTCGCGCTGACCGGTGAAGGTTCCGACGAATGGCTGGCCGGTTATCCGTGGTACAAATTCGATCGTGTGATCGGTGGGTTGGGAAAAATTTCAGGCGGAAGGCTCGACGCCGGCGTCAGGAAAATGTTCTTCAACTGGCTCGGATGCAGCAAAGACGCCGTCGCCTATCTCGATCGCTGTGTCACCTCGTCCGGCGGCCCGCACGCGTTCCAGCGATTTTACGATCTCCTTGGGGCATCGCGTTTCCGCTTCTACAGCGCCGGCATGCTCGAAAGCCTCGACGACCACGATCCCTACGCGTCGATCGAGACGGATCTGAGCCGGGCCCGACGCTGGCACCCAATAAACCGGGCCGCATTCTGGGCCGCCAAGATTCATCTTCCGGGGCAACTGCTCAGTCTCAAGGGCGACCGGATCGCAATGAGCCAGTCTGTCGAAATGCGCTACCCATTCCTCGACAACGGCGTGTTCGATTTCCTGGCCCGGATTGATCCCAATTTGAAATTGAAAGGGTTCAGGGAGAAATACCTGCTGCGCCGGGTGGCTGAGAAATGGCTTCCCAAATCGATCGCATGGCGACCAAAGGGCATGTTCCGCGCGCCGCTCGACGGATTTTTCCTGGATAAGCGCCTGCCCTACGTCGATGAGCTCTTAAGCGAAGAGTCCCTCAAGAAGTCTGGATATTTCGATCCTAAAGCCGTCAGTTTATGGAAGCACAAGTACCGGGAACTGTCCCCGCTCCTTTATCAGCGGAGTTCGATGGAACTGGGTCTCGTCGCTGTCCTCGCGACGCAGCTCTGGCACCACACATTCATCGACCCGACGCTGGCGAACCTGCCGGATTGGCGATCGCACTCGGGCCTTGCGTCCGACGACCGCGATCTTGGCTTCGCCGAAAGAGTGACGGAAACGGTCGCCTGATCGCTTCGCAAAAACTTCCGTCATGTCGTCGTGGCAGTCTTGACCTGACATGACGTTGCGCGACGCAAACCAAATCGACGCTAGCGGCCGCCGGAGTTACCGTAGGCCTTCATGAACATGGAAACGGCCGACGCGACGACCTTGTCGATTTCCTCGCGCGGCGGTGGCTCGGTCATTGCGCCAAAAAGCCGGGGTCGAAAAACGCTCGCCTGCGCAAGCTCAAGAAACTGAGCGGCGGCTAAATAAGAATCCGGCACGTTGAGCCGGCCCGCCGCCACATGATGGTCGATGAGCTTGGCGAGAGCGAGGGTCACCCTCTTGGCTCCTGCCTCAAAGAACTCACGCCCGACTTCCGGCATACGTTCGGCGACGCCGATGACAATACGATGCGCGGCCACGACGAAGGGCTGCGATAAGCGCGTCAACAGGTCATTGCCGAATTCGAGCAAGACCGTTTCGATCGGCTTGCCGGTATCAAGAAAAGCGATCAGCTCCACGATGTTGCGATCCCGCTTCTCGGCGCAAATGGCGGTGAACAGATGCTCTTTGTCCTGGAAATAGACGTAGAGCGTCGCCTTCGACACCTGGGCTTCGTGCGCGACGTCATTCATGCTCGCAGCATCGTATCCAAGCGTCGAAAAGATACGGTCGGCGCCATCCAGAATTTGACGGCGCTTCTGCGGGTCCGTGCCCGCAGCGGGACGGCCGCCGCGACGTTCTTGATGTTTCGGGACGTCGCCTAGCCCTTGCGTTTCCATTGAGTTCCAACCTCCGCGAGCAAATCTGCTCAAAATGTCGCATATAGAACCGAACGGTTCAGTTTCCTCTTGATGTTGCCACCGCTGCCGTATAAGTCAATATCGAACTGAACCGTTTGGTTTAGATCGCATGTGCGGAAGGGTACCGCGATGGGTAAAGATAATTCCATACATATTTTAGCCGATCGGCCCGACACCACCGAGCCGCAGGCACCTTCAAGGATGGTTGCACCTGCGGACAGTCGCATTCGCCCGGTTCCGGCGGGCGCCGATTTCTCTCAGCCTCCTCCGAGCCGGTCGGACTCGGTACCGAGCCGGAAATCTAGCGCATTTCAACCGGCAACGGCACGCGAGCCGCAACAAAAGGCCCATTCGGCCGAAGCTAACAATTCCAAGCCGCGCTCGCGAACCAAGCCGGTTCTCGCGGGTCTCGGCGCCTTGGCGTTCCTCGGCGCAGCCTGGTTTGCCTACGACTACATCACCGTCGGACGTTTTATCGTCTCCACCGACGACGCTTATGTCGGCGTCGACATGGCAATCATCGCGCCGAAGATCCCCGCCAACGTTGCCGAAGTACCGATCGTCGATAATCAGCCGGTGAAAGAAGGCGACGTGCTCGTCCGCCTCGATGACGGCGACTATCGCCTGGCTCTCGATCAGGCCCAAGCCAAGCTCGCAACGCAGACCGCCGCGATCACGACATTCGATGCGCAAATCAAGGCGGCGACGGCGACCACCGCACAGGCGAAAGCGCAACTCGAGTCCGCCAAGGCAACGGTTCTGAAGACCGAAGCGGACTACAAGCGAACGAGCGCACTTGCTGCACGCGACTACTCGACAAAAGCCGCTCTTGATGCCGCGATCGCCGCACGCGATTCCGCACGCGCCCAGGTCGATGCCAATGAAGCGGCAATCGACTCCGCCGACGCCAACGTCAGCGTCCTCAAAGCGCAGCTAAACGAAGCCCAGCGCGTCGCCAAGGAATTGCAAGTGATGGTCGCCAAGGCGGAGCGTGATCTGTCGTTCACCGTCATTCGCGCGCCCTTCAATGGCGTGGTCGGCAACAAGAGCGTTCAGGTCGGCGATTACGTGACGCCGGGCAAACGGCTCGCCGCCGTCGTGCCGCTCGATAAGGTGTACGTCGACGCCAACCTCAAGGAAACGCAGCTCGGTCCGATTGCTATCGGCGAAACCGCCAATGTTCGCGTCGACGCGCTCGATGGCGCGGTGCTGAAGGGCACGGTCGAAAGCGTGGCACCGGCGTCCGGTTCGCAGTTCTCGTTGCTGCCGCCTGAAAACGCCACGGGCAACTTCACCAAGATCGTGCAGCGCGTTCCGGTCCGCATCGCGATACCGGCCGCTGAAGCCAACGGCAAACTGAGACCGGGCCTGTCGGTCGTCGTCGGCATCGACACGCGCACAGCGCCCGCGAAGGCCGGTCCGCAGCAAGCATTGAATTAAGCGCGACCTCCGCGAGGAGTCATGAGCCATGGACAAGTCCGGCACACATGCCTCGTCTTCGCCGTCCGACATTCCGCCGGGCACTATGGCGTGGATCGGCGTCACGCGCCGCCAGCTTGCCGGTTTCCTGGCGATGGTCTTCGGCATGTTCATGGCGATCCTGGACATCCAGATCGTCTCGGCGTCGCTGACCGAAATCCAGGCCGGACTTTCCGCGAGTTCGGATGAAATCGCCTGGGTGCAAACGTCGTATCTGATCGCGGAAGTCGTAATGATCCCGTTATCGGGATTTCTGGCGCGGGCGCTTTCGACGCGTGTTCTGTTCGTTACGGCTGCCGTCGGCTTCACAGGAGCAAGCGTGCTTTGCGCGACGGCGACGTCAATCGATCAGATGATCGCGTATCGAGCGCTGCAGGGGTTCATCGGCGGCGGCATGATCCCGAGCGTGTTCGCCGTAGCCTTCTCGCTCTTCCCGCGTTCAAAGCAGGCTATCGTCTCGCCGATCATCGGCCTTGTCGCAACGCTGGCGCCGACGATCGGACCGACGGTTGGCGGTTACCTGAGCGACACCTATTCGTGGCACTGGCTGTTTCTGATCAACGTTGGACCTGGCATCGCGGTCGCGACGGCGGTCTTTTTCCTCGTTGATTTCGATAAGCCGGATCACTCGCTTCTCGGCCGCTTCGACTTCGTCGGATTAGGAGCGATGGCGCTTTTCCTCGGCTCACTCGAGTACGTGCTCGAGGAGGGCCCTCGCTACGATTGGTTCGACGATCAGACAATCTCGCTCCTCGCCGTTCTGGCCGTCGTCGGCGCGATCGTCTTCTTCTGGCGGGCGCTGACGGCGAAGGAGCCGATCGTCGAGCTCAGAGCCTTCCACAACCGCAACTTTGCGTTCGGGTCGGCCTTCAGCTTCACGATGGGTATCGGTCTCTATGGCCTGACGTATATCTATCCGATCTATCTCGCCCAGGTGCGCGGCTATAACGCCATGATGATCGGCGAGACGATGGCCGTGACAGGCATTGCAATGTTTCTGACAGCGCCCATCAGCGGCCGCCTGTCGCAAATTCTCGACCCGCGCGTGATGATGCTGATCGGCTTCGGCGGCTTCGCGGCCGGAACCTACATGGCGTCCGGCATTACGTCCGACTGGGACTTCAACGAACTGCTCATTCCGCAAATCCTGCGCGGTTGCTCGCTAATGCTCTGCATGGTGCCGATCAACAATTTGTCGCTCGGCACGCTGCCGCCGGAGCAGTTGAAGAACGCGTCGGGACTTTACAATCTGACGCGAAACCTCGGCGGTGCCGTCGGCCTAGCGGTGATCAACACGCTGCTTAACCATCGTCTCGATCTGCATCTGGCGCGCCTGCACGAGAGCGTGGCTTGGGGCCACCCCGTTGCAGAAGATCAGCTTGCAGCGATGCAGCAGAATTTCTCGCAGGCCCTCCCCGACGGCGCTATGTCGGCGCTGAAGCAGCTGGCGATGCTGGTGCGCCGGCAAGCGAACGTGATGTCGTTTGCGGATGTCTTTTTGGCGCTAACGGCACTCTTTGCGATCGCGGGCCTGTTCACCATACTGATGCGCAAGCCGACAACGGCACCCATCGGGGCCCATTGAGGCTCGTCGCAAATACTTGAACCCCCTACTAAGCCGCTGGTTCGGCGCGGCATCGATCTGCCGCATTGCCGCAATTATCAACGATTGCTCAAATACGCCCGGGTTTGCAGTTGCACGGCATCGCTTTTGGCAGATTGACGATATGGCTAAGCCGCCCGTCAACCGCGAGAAAAGAGTGCTCGTCTTGCAGGGCGGCGGAGCCCTTGGCGCCTACCAAGCCGGCGCCTATGAAGCACTCGCCGCCGCCGGCCACGAGCCGGAGTGGGTCGCGGGCGTTTCGATCGGCGCGATCAATGCCTCCATCATCGCCGGCAATCCGGCCGATAAACGTGTCGAGCGTCTGCGGCAGTTCTGGGAGCTCGTGTCCAGTCGCCTGACGTTGCCGCCGCTTGCCTTTGACGATACCTCGCGCAAACTTTTCAATGAAACGAGTGCTGCGCTCGTTGCCTCGACCGGAGCGCCCGGCTTTTTCGAGCCGCGCTATCCGCCAGCACTCGTCATGCCGCCGGGCACCGTCAATGCCATCAGCCTCTACGACACGAGCCCACTGCGCGACACGCTTCTCGAACTCGTGGATTTCGATCTTTTGAATTCTGGACCGATCCGTCTCAGCGTCGGGGCCGTCGACGTCGGCAGCGGAAATCTCAAATATTTCGACAGCACGTCAGACAAGATCGGCCCGGAACACATCATGGCGAGCGGCGCACTGCCGCCGGGATTCCCGCCGGTCACGATCGACGGTCACCTCTATTGGGACGGCGGGCTCGTCTCGAACACGCCGCTGCAGTACGTGCTCGATCACGATAAGCCGCGCCCAGACATGTGCATTTTCCAAATCGATTTGTTCAGTGCCAAAGGCTCCGTACCAGAAACACTTTTCGACGTTCAAGAGCGCGAGAAGGAGATCCGATATTCAAGCCGCACGCGTTTCAATACCGATGTCGCACGCGGCCTGCAGACGATGCGGCGTGCCATTCGCCGGCTTGAGAATACATTGCCCGATGAAATCAAGACGAGCGTCGACTGGCATCTGCTGACGTCGCTGAGTTGCGACGCCGCCATCACGATCGTCCACCTCATTCACCGGCGTGCCGCCTACTCCACGCAATCGAACGATTACGAATTCTCGCGCTACACCGTCAACGAGCACTGGCAGAGCGGCCGCGACGACGTCGAGGAGACGCTCAATAATCCCGCATGGAAGACCCGCGAGCGGCCGAAAGCCGGCGTGACTGTGCTCGACCTAACGAAGGACGTGGACACCGACAGACCGGAGCAGCGAACATGAAAATTGCCGACGTGCGCAAAAACGCTTACGCGATGCCTCTCACGAGCCCGGCGTTTCCGCCGGGACCCTATCGCTTCGTCGACCGCGAATATTTGATCATCACATACCGGACCGACAAGGCGGCGCTGGAAGCGGTGGTTCCGGAACCCCTGACCTTCGACGAGCCGATCGTCAACTACGAATTCATCCGCATGCCGAATTCGACCGGCTTCGGCGACTACACGGAATCGGGCCAGGTTATTCCGGTTCGCTACAAGGGCGTCGAAGGCGGCTACACGCACGCGATGTTCCTCAACGATGGGCCGCCGATCTACGGGGGCCGCGAGCTTTGGGGCTTTCCGAAGAAATACGCGCAACCCTCGCTCGGCCCCGACAAGGATACGTTCGTCGGCACTCTCGATTACGGCACCGTGCGCGTTGCGACCGGCACAATGGGGTACAAACACAAGGCCGCCGATCTGAAGGCCGTTGCCGCGTCTCTTGCTAAGCCGAACTACCTCTTGAAGATCATTCCGCACGTCGACGGCAGCCCGCGGATTCTTGAGCTTGTCGACTACAGGCTTGAAGACGTCACCGTGAAAGGTGCCTGGACCGGACCGGCGGCGCTCGATTTGCGGCCCCATGCTCTGGCGCCGATTGCCGATCTGCCTGTGCGCGAGATCATCTCCGCAACGCACATCCTGGCCGATCTGACCCTCGGTCTCGGCAAGGTCATCTACGATTACATGGATACAAAAAAGGAGCGTGCGTCATGAAACTCGATGGCAAAGTCGCCCTCGTCACCGGTGCAGCAAGCGGCATCGGCCACAGCATCGCCAAGCGTTACGTTGCAGCCGGCGGCCGTGTCGTCATTGCGGATCTCAACCTCGACGCGGCGAAGGCCGCCGCGAGGGAGCTTGGCGGCGAGAAAGACGCCATTGCGGTTGCCATGGACGTGACCAAGGAAGATCAGGTCAACGCCGGCGTCGAAAAGACGGTTTCGACGTTCGGCAAAGTCGATATTCTGGTCTCGAATGCCGGCATACAAATCGTGCATCCGATCGAGGATTTTCCGTTCGCCGACTGGAAGAAGCTGCTGGCCATTCATCTGGACGGCGCGTTTTTGACGACGAAGGCATGCGTCAAGCACATGTACAAGCAGGGCGGTGGCGCGCTGATCTACATGGGATCCGTGCATAGCCACGAAGCATCGCCCTTGAAATCAGCCTACGTCGCGGCGAAGCACGGCATCCTCGGCCTGGCGCGCACGATGGCCAAGGAAGGCGCCAAGCACAACGTTCGCGCCAACGTCATTTGCCCCGGATTCGTACATACGCCGCTGGTCGATAAGCAGATACCGGAGCAGGCTAAGGAACTTGGCATTACTCCGGAGCGCGTGGTGAAAGAGGTCATGCTTGGAGAGACCGTCGACAAGGAATTCACGATGGTCGAGGACATTGCCGAGATCGCACTGGTGCTCGCGGCTTTCAAGACGAATGCGTTGACGGGCGAGAGCGTCATCATCAGTCACGGCTGGCATATGAACTAGCGGCACTTCGCCGGACGACGATATCGGCGCAGTACGAAACCCGAATTGTAGAACCACTTCGCAGTCGATACTCCCGGTCTCTTTCTGGCCGGCGGGCCGTCTTGGCCGCGATTCCGGGCGACGCGGCCGGTCTTAAGGCCCCACAAAGCGGAAAAATCGTGGTCAAAAAGGTCTGGTCTGAGCCCAGGCTTTGGAGCATTGTCCTGAAAAATAGGGAACTTTTCCCAAGAACGAGGCCGCAGTTTCCCGGCCCAGGAGGAGGACAGCGCTTTGACGGCGGCCACGTTGGCAAGACTTGCAGCCTTGATCGTCACTGTCTTTCTGGCCGGGTGCGATGCGCCACACTCACAAGAGTCCGAAAGTGCCGTTCGGCCGCCGGACCCGCCGGTTCGGACTGTCGAACTGACCGCCTCTCGCGATGCCGTCAAGCTCGAAGGCGTCGCGACGATCCTGAATACCGATGCGCTGCTGCAGCTTGATGCGGATATACGCTCCGCCAAGGTCGCTGCCGATTTCAGCCGCGCACAGCTCGCCAGATTCCGGCTTTCGACGATGCTCTCAAGGCAAACGCTCGACAACGCCGAGCGCCAGGCCGGTATCGACGCTTCGCAACTCAAGCTGCTCGAAACGCGTCTCAAACAGACGTGGGGTGAGAACGCGCCGTTCTTAAAGACCGACGCCCGTCAGAACTTGATCGCCCAAATCAGCGGCGGCGAGCAAGCTATCGTCCGCTTCGATTTTCCCGACCTTGCCTCTGGAGAGCCGCGCAACGTTCGGGTCATTCCGCTTCGCGGCGGTTCCGAAACACCCATCGAGAGGTTGTGGACGGCGCCGTCGGGAAATCTTGCGATGCCCGGCGTCTCGTTCTTCGGGCTCATTCCGGCCGGGCCCGGGTTGAGGGCCGGAGACAGGGCGCGGCTTATCGCGGAAAACCCGGACAGTCATCCCGGCGTCGTCATTCCGAGCGCCGCTATCGTCGTCTACGCCAGCCAGTCCTGGTGCTACGTCGAAACCGGCGACAAGAAATACGAGCGCAAGGCCATTTCGCTCGATTATCCGGTCGATGGCGGTTATCTCGTGCGAACGGGCTTTGTGCCCGGTGACCGGGTCGTCGTGCGGGGCGCTTCGGTGCTGCTGTCGCGCGAAGCGGAGCCCGGGGATGACGGCGATGACGATGATGCGCCACCGCCTGCCCGTTCGTCCGCACCGAGACCGGCGGCATCGGCAGCCGTACAGCCGGAACATTCGGCAGTCCCGCGCAGCGATCCGGACTAGGTTTCGGATATGAACGCGCTCATTCGCTGGTCGATACGCTATCGTGGTTTTGTCGCGCTGCTCTCGGTCATATGGCTTGTGGCGGGCACGTTTCTCGCGTGGCGCGCGCCACTCGACGTTTTTCCCGAGTTCGTGCCACCGCAGGTCACGATCCAGACCGAAGCTCCGGGCCTTGCGCCTGAGCAGGTCGAGCAAATCATCACGCGTCCGATCGAGTCGGCTGTCATCGGGGGTCCCGGCATCTCCACGATGCGGTCGGAATCCGTCTACGGACTCTCGGTCGTATTGGTGACGTTCGATGAGAACGCCGATGCCAATGCCGCGCGCCAGGGAATTGCCGAGCGGCTATCGACGCTCAACGGACAATTCCCCGCCGGCTTCGGCCCCCCGAGATTGACGCCGCTCACGTCGAGCACGATGGACGTGCTGAAGCTCGGCATCGTTTCGGATGTCGTTGATCCCTACGCGCTGCGCGACGTCGCCGATTGGACGATCAAGCCGCGGCTTCTGGCGGTTCCCGGCATTGCGCGCGTCACCGTTTACGGCGGCGCTGTCCGGCAAATTCAAATTCAGCCGAAGCTCGACCGGCTCTCGGCACTTGGCCTGACGGTCACCGATGTCATGAATGCCGCGAACGGCGCCATTGCGCTGCGCGGTGGCGGTGTCGTCGAGACGACGGCGCAACGCATCACCATCGAAACGCCGCCGCCCGCGCCCGATCCGCGCGCCATCGCCGAAACCGTCGTCAGCGTGCAGAACGATCGCCCCGTCAAGCTCTCCGACGTTGCAACGGTTACGATCGCGCCCGCGGTGAAAATCGGCGACGCGACGATCATGGGCCAGCCCGGAGTTTTAATTACCGTCTCGGGCCAATTCGGCGCCAACACGCTCGAAGCCACGAAAGCGACGGAAGCGGCACTCGCCGAGCTGGCTCCGGCTCTGCAAAAGCGCGGCATCCAAATGTATCCGGAGCTGCACCGCCCTGCGACATTCGTCGTGCGCGCGTTGAGCAATCTCGAAAAGGCGCTAACACTCGGCTCGGCGCTGATCTTGATCGTGCTCTACGCCTTTCTCAGAAGCGCGCGCGCGGCGCTCATCTCGTTCCTTGCCATTCCGCTATCGCTTCTTGCCGCCGTCGTCGTGCTGAGTCAGTTTGGCCAATCTCTCAATACGATGACGCTCGGGGGCTTCGCGCTGGCGCTCGGCGTGCTGGTCGACGACGCCATCATCGATATCGAAAATATCGCGCGGCGATTGCGGCAAGCGCCACCCGGCGCCGACCGTCTGGCTGTCGTCGAGGACGCATCGATCGAAATTCGAGGGTCGATGCTCTACGGCACGCTCGCCGTGATTTTCGCGTTCTTTCCGATTCTGTTCGCCGGCGGCGTTCAAGGGCGCTTCATCGGACCCATGGCGCTGACGTTCGTCATCGCGGTTCTCGCTTCGATGCTTGTTGCATTGACGGTGACGCCGGCACTCTGCGCTCTGCTGCTGACAACGCGCGAAGACACCAAGGAGTCGCCGCTGCTCAAGGGGCTCAAGTTCGCCCAGAGCTGGACGCTGAGCATTGTTCGCCGGATGTGGTGGGCGACGGTCTTGATCCTTTCATTCGGAGCCGTGGCCGCGGCCGGCGTCGTCCCGTTCCTCTATAGCGAGCTTATTCCGCAATTCCGCGAAGGCCACTTCGTTTTGCAGATGTCGATGGCGTCGCCCGGCACGTCTGTCGACGATGTCGTCGCTGTCGGCGAACGCGTTACGACGGCGCTTCTCAAATTGCCTTTCATCGACACAGTCGCGCATCAAGTCGGCCGGGCTGAAATGGGGGAAGACACGTGGAGCCCGGATCGCAGCGAATTTCACATCGAATTGAAGCCCAATCATTCGGAAAGCGAGGAAGACGCACAAGGAATCATTCGCGATACGCTAAGCGCTTTTCCCGAAGTCCGAAGTGAGACGCTGACGTTTCTCGGCGATCGCATCAGCGAAAGCGTGAGCGGAGAAACCGCGCAGGTCGTGGTCAACGTCACCGGTACCGATCTGGCATCGATCGAGAATGCGGCGGCGCAAATCGAGAAGTCCGTCGCATCCATTCCCGGCGTGACGGACCTTCGGATGCCGAGAAGTGCGATGGTGCCGACGATTTCCGTCCGGCTCAATCCGGTCGCGCTGGCAAACTACGGCCTGATGCCCAAGGACGCGCTCGACGCCATTCAGACGGCATTTGCTGGGACGACCGTCGGGCAGACCTACGACGGCGCCCAGACCGTCGACGTCGTCGTCATCCTTCCGCCCGACGCGCGCAACCGCATCAGCGAACTGGAAAGGCTGATGATCGGCAATGCCACCACCAAAACGCTTCTGAAGAATGTTGCGGCGATCAGCATTGCCGAGGGACGCTCCAACATTCAGCACGCCGGAGCCCAGCGCCGTGTGGCGGTAACATTCAATGGTGCCAAGGGTTATTCGCTTCGCGATGTCGTCAAGACTGCTCGCGAGCGCGTTGCAGCCCTCAAACTTCCCGCCGATGTCTATGTTTCGTTCGCCGGTCAGGCGGAAGCGGAGCGCGAAGGCCAGATCAGGCTTGCGGGCCTGACGGCATTCAGCATCGGGCTGATCATGGCGGCGCTGACGATGGCTTTCCGCCGGCGCGGGCTGGCCCTGATGGTTTTGATCAATTTGCCCTTCTGCCTGATCGGCAGCATCGCCGCGATCGTCGCTACCGGCATTGGCATGACGCTCGGCAGTCTGGTCGGGCTCATTACCGTCTTCGGAATTGGAGCGCGTAATTCCGTCATGATGCTGGCTCACGTTGAGCACTTGGCTGATGAAGAAGGGAAAAAATGGACACCCGACACTGTGCGTCTCGCAGCAGCTGAACGCCTGGCGCCGGTGTTCATGACGGCGCTGATGGCGGCCCTGGGTCTCGTGCCTTTGGCGCTCGGGCTCGGACGTCCAGGGCACGAAATTGAAGCGCCGATGGCGATCACCGTGCTCGGCGGCTTGACGACGGCAACGATCCTCAATCTCGGCGTTCTGCCGGAGGCGCTCATCCGCCTCGGCCGTTTTCTCGGCATTGCAGAAGCCAAGGTACCGGAAACTGAGCCGGCCGCGGAGACGGAAACGCTCTCGCAAAGCGGGAAAATCCGCGTCATCAGCAGCACCTGAGGTGTCGCAATAGAGGGATGTTGATATGCACCGCGCGGGTCATCCGGCCGCTTGAAGAATCGCGACGGAATTCTCAAATCCCGTCGTTCGCATCAGTTGCGGCGAAGCTTTTGCGATTACAACGTTTGGGAACACATGATGGCGGGGCCAACGATCTCGACTCGACGAAGCGGTGCCGTCCGGCTCGTTCACCTTTCGATCGGCATCAGTATGCTCGCCGGTGGATTGGCTGGTTACAGCGACCAAGGCTGGGCCAAGCACCATAAATCGAAATCACAAGCGGATTCCCCAACGCCGGCCGATCCGTGCGCGGCGCTGAATGCGTTCATTCAGAAGCACGTTACCGAAATGAAGAAATTGAAGGCTGAGATCGAAGCGGAGAAGACCGCCGTTCCGAACAGCCTAGAGGCTGCGTTCGAGCGCCTTCAGGGAAAGGCATTCGTCGACGTCGAAAAAAATGACAAACTTGCCGAGACGCGCAAAGAGGCGAACGCCGTCAATTCTCTGCTGCGGGCCCAGGGCTGCACGCCGGTCGACATCGATCGAGCGCTGGCCAACCCATAGCCGGCCACCCCACAGAACGAACGGCGACTGCAAAGGGAATGGCTTCTAGGACGGCCCGGAAAATAGGTGGGCGGTGTGCGAAGGCGTCGACGAAGCATTCACATTGCGCTCTATCACCGGCAGATGCGGCGTGATGGCCGCTTCGCCTCTCGCGATCATTTCTTCGCAGCGATGAAAGTCCAAAACCCCGATTTCGGCGAGGTCAGGCGCAATCAAGAGGTCCGGCGGATCTCCCATAAGCCGAGCACGCGCAATGCGGTCGTGGAAAATACTGAACGAGTTTAAGATCACCGACGTGATGCCCGGCGCCGCGTCTTGGCGATGGCCAAACAGCTGGCGGTGCAACAGCTGAAGGGCGCCCTGGCCGTTCCAGCGGGTAATCGGCGGCACTTCTTCTACAATAGGCACAGGTTCGTCGGTTTCAACCTCGTCATCGATGAGGATGCTGCCTCTGCCGAATTCGCTGGTGAGATTTACGGCAACGACGGTGCGCGCCCCAAGCGCCCGACAGACCGAGACCGGAATGGGATTGACAAGACAGCCGTCGATCAGCCAGCGGCCATTCAAGCTCACCGGGCGGACGATGCCGGGAATGGCGGATGATGCTCGCACGGCATCCGTAACAGAACCGCGCCGCAGCCAGATTTCATGACCATTGGCAAGGTCGGTCGCAATGGCGGCGAACCGCACCGGCAGTTCTTCTATTGTCAAGCCTTTCAGATGGTCGTCGAACCGGTCGAAAAGCCGTTGGCCGGCAATAAGGCCCGAACCCGACACGCTGAGGTCGAGGAAGCTGAATACGCGCCGCCGCGTCAGGGACTGCGCAAAGTCCTCGAGCCGGTCGAGGCGGCCGGCAGCATAGTGTCCCCCGACGATGGCCCCGATCGACGTGCCGACGACGATGTCGGGGTCTAATCCGGCTTTTGATAAGGCTCGCAGTATTCCGATGTGGGCCCAGCCGCGAGCACCGCCGCCGCCCAATGCCAGTGCGAATTTTTCCTTTGCCATCGGGCCCTCTGAAACCTGCATCCCGGCCGCGGCGCTTGGGCGGCCTCCAAGGTGCACAACGTGCATCGTCCTAGTAAGTTCAGGTATCCAGACGAACGCGCTGTCGCGGCCTTAAGTTGTGGTCAGGCATAATGCTAACGGCATATGCCAGAATACTGCATGCAACGCTCGGAGGCCGGATGAAATACCTTAACACCGCAATTGCGCTTTGCGGGCTGACTTTGGCTTCGGGCAGCACTCAAGCGGAGGATATTGCCTGCTTCAGCACGACGTTCCGCCTCATCGGGCCGAACGATAAGGTCTGCGTGAGCGCCTTTGACGATCCGAAAGTCCCCGGCGTTACATGCCACATCAGCCAAGCCCGCACGGGTGGCCTAAAGGGGACGTTTGGACTGGCCGAAGATCCGTCGCGGTTCTCCATCGCTTGCCGCCAGGTCGGTCCGATCAGCGTCGACATCTCCAAACTGGCCGGCGAAGAGAAGGTCTACTCCGAGAGTACGTCGCTGTTTTTCAAACACACCCATGTGTTCCGCGCGGTCGACAAGGCCCGCAACACGCTCGTCTATGTTGCGATCAGCGATAGGCTGATCGAGGGCTCTCCGCAGAATTCAATCTCGACGGTTCCGATCATGCCGTGGGCCGGTCGCTAAACGGGTCTCGAGGCCATGTTGTTCTAGTGGTGCAAAACCGCCGAATGAGCCTTTCGCCTCAAATCCGAAACAGACAGAGTGCTTGGTGGTTGGAGAGCCAAATCCCATGCACCCAGGAATCGCGCTCATGTACGTCGAAGGTGAGGTCCGTGACGGCTGCATCACGGGTAGAACGATCCTGGTCATCGAGACGAACTGCGAACTAAACCCAGCCTCGGCCGATTACTCCCACGCTGAATTGCAACGCATTGTCAGCAGGGCACGCGAAGAGTGGGAAAAGACCTTCGGTCCTACGGATCTCGTGCGATTGGAGCAGAACAAAAGCGCGTCACGGGAAACGATCAGCGACCGCAAGTCGGCCGGCTAGCCTTCTTCCCGCAGCATGCGAAGGCACTCGGCATCGGCATCAGCCTAGTTCGCGATTTTGCGTCTGCCGTATGTTTGCGGGTAGCAGCGTTTTGACTGCGGTTCACTGAAGAAAAGGGAGACGTCGTGCGCATTCCTTGGAACTTACGCGCGCCTCCGCACGTTCTCGGCAGGCAGCAAAAGGAGACTCGCGCATGAACTGGGATCGTATCGAAGGCAATTGGAAGCAGCTTACCGGCAAAGTAAAAGAAAAGTGGGGTCAGCTTACAGACGACGATCTGACCCAGATCAACGGTAACCGTGAGCAGCTCGAGGGCATCCTGCAAGAGCGCTACGGATACGCTAAAGACAGAGCCAAGAGCGAAATCGATCAATGGACGAATACTCTTTAATCACATACTTCGAGTAATTTTTGGAAAGGCCCGCAATTCGGGCCTTTCTTGTTATCAAAATGACACGGCCCCTTGTTTGCTGCGCGAAACTCGCCTGATACTCTTCTCGACTTGGCGGGGGGCTGGCATGGCAGATAAATTTCTTGCGGAGATGGTCACGCGCACTGAATTTGACCGGTCGCGCTCAAGACTGGAAATCTCGTTTTCCGACATCAAGGGTCGTTCGCAAGTGCTCAGCTTAGGCGCTGACGCCATTGCTGCGCTGACGGCGATATTCGCTGAAGTTTCGACAGCGGATCCGGCGGCGCGTGAACGCCTCACAAAAATGCCGAAACGCTATGCCGTCGGGCACGGACGCCACGAGCCGCTCGTCATGCTGCGTTTTGAGGATGACGCTGCCTACGGGCTAAGTCCATCGCAGGCAACGGCTGTGGGTGAGGCACTTCTCGAGGAAGCCGAAGCCCTTTCGGATGTAAAATATCTGATGCGGCAATGACCGATATCGGAATCACGCCGAGGCCATCGCGATCACCTTGCTTCAGACCTGACGTGAATGAGTTTCTTAACCACGCGCGTCAAGCGATTCAGCGACGGACTGCGAGATCTTGAAACCAAGCCGGCGCCGCGTATTGTTTCTGCCAGGATAATACATACTTTGGTGGGAGCGCGGTTGACCTTCCGGATCAACTTGTTACCTCCAATAGTCAAAACTCGCAGTCCTTACAAAGGGCGACACGAGTTGGACTACCGAAGGGGCCGCCTTCACGTCTTTTCAATCCAAAAAGGGGAACGCTCCCCGCTAGATGCCGTTCACGATGTGCTTTGGCGCATTAACTTCCTGTTCCGCCGAGCGCGGCCGCTGCACCGGCGCGAGACTTCTAAGGAGATGGAGATTGAGTATGTGGGCTTCAGTAAAAAAGCACGGTTGGTTGATGTCGGCATCGGCGGCGAGTCTTGTGGCGCTTGCGGTGCAATTCGGCGGCGTAACGCGATCGTCAGCTCAAGCGGCGGCGCCCGAAAGCAAGGCGTCCGCCTGTCCAGCGGATAACGGCGGCATCAGCCTGCCGAAAGGCTTCTGCGCAACGATCTTTGCCGACAACGTCGGCCACGCCCGTCAACTTGTCGTGGCGCCAGACGGCACCGTCTACGTGAACACGTGGAGCGGCGTCTATTACAACAATGCGCCTGTCCCGCCCGGCGGCTTCCTGCTGGCGCTGAAAGACACCAAAGCCTCAGGGCAAGCCGACGTCGTCAAGCGTTTCGGGCAGACGTTCGCAGAAGGCGGCCACGGCGGCACTGGCATCGGCCTCTACAAGAATTGGCTTTACGCTGAACTCAATGATCGGATCGTGCGCTACGCGTTGAAGGACGGAGAGATCGTGCCGACGCAAAATGCCGAGACCGTTCTCTCAGGCATGCCGATCACCGGCGACCATCCGATGCATGGGTTCGCGATCGACGCGAATGGAAACCTGTTCGTCGAGATGGGTTCGGCGACCAATACCTGCGAAATCAAAAACAGGATGCCGCATTCGAAAGGCAATGATCCCTGCACCGAGCAGAAAACGCGCGCCGGCGTCTGGCGCTATGACGCCAACAAGCTCGATCAAAAATTTTCACCCGCTGAACGGTACGCAACGGGCTTGCGAAACGGCGAGGGCTTCGATTTCGACGAGGCCGGCCGCTTGTATGTGACGCAGCACGGGCGCGACCAGCTGCATGAGGACTGGCCCGAACTTTATTCCGTCCAGCAAGGTTTCGATCTGCCTGCCGAAGAGGTCGTGGAGTTGAAGGAAGGCGCCGATTACGGCTGGCCGCGCTGCTACTTCGACGGCACTCAGCAAAAGCTCGTGCTGGCGCCGGAGTATGGTGGCGACGGTGGGAAGAAGATCGGGGTTTGCGCCGAAAAGACTCCGCCGGTCGCAGCGTTTCCCGCACATTGGGCGCCTAACGATATCAAGATCTACAAGGGCGCAACGTTCCCAAAAGTCTATCGGGGCGGCGCCTTCGTCGCCTTCCACGGGTCGTGGAACCGCGCACCGGGACCGCAGGGCGGATACTCGGTCGTTTTCCAGCCGATGGCGGACGGCAAGGCATCCGGCAAGTTCATCGTATTCGCTGATGGATTTGCCGGCGTCCACAAAGACCCAGGCAGGGCCGCCTACCGGCCGTCGGGACTTGCCGTCGGACCGGACGGCGCGCTCTATGTTTCGGACGACGTCAAGGGCCGCATCTGGCGCATAACTTTCAACGGCGACCCCAATACGAATACTTTGGAGGCGGCCCCTGTTCCGGCATCGCAAGCCGCCGCTTCGCCTAATGTATTGCCGCCTGAGGGCATTCATCCGGAGGCCGGTCTTCCTGTGCCGCCAGGAGGAACGAGTGAACAGGTTGCGCTCGGCGGGAAGATCTTCTCCGGCGAAGTTGCCGGCGCGACGTGCGCGGGCTGTCACGGTGCCGACGGCGTCGGCACACCCGTTGGCCCCAATCTCACAACTGGCACGTGGCTCTGGGGAGACGGCAGCCTTGAGGCCCTCACGAAAACCATTACGACTGGCGTGCCTGTACCCAAGCAACATCCCGGCGCCATGCCCCCGATGGGCGGCGTGACGTTGTCGGATAAAGATCTGCAAGCCGTCGCGGCCTACGTGTGGGCAATCGGGCATCAGAAGAAACACTAGCGGCGTCTGCAAACAGCGCGCTCGGAGCGAAGGAACTTGCATCGCTCCGAGCATCTCCTGCCCCTCGCGAAAAATTTGACGATTGTTTCAGTCCATTACCGTCGTGCGTCAGTGCGCCGGGAGGCCATCGTTTGCCCAATGAACGCCGTCTGCCGCGGCACTCTCGGAACTTCCCGAGGTTATGATCGTTGAACGAATGGGTCCGGCGAGTGGCAATAAATGGAGTGTTGAATGTTGAAGTATTCAATTGCAGCGGTGGCCCTTCTTGCATCCACGTCTTTTGCGCTCGCTGATCAAATGGATCGCGGCGACAGGGGTGCTGGCGCTACGAACCCTGCCTCGGAGCACGCCCCCGGCCAAATGAGAGATAGCGGCTCGGCAAGAGACCTGGCGCCGGGTCAAATGAAGGAAGGACAATCCGCCAAAGATTATGCGCCTGGCCATCAGAAAGATAATTCGGCAGCCCGTTCGGATGAAAAGGGCGGCTCCGCGCGCAGGTCCGAAGACAATACTCGCTCGAGAGACATGAAATCCGAGCACAATGCCAAGTCTGACGCTTCCGACCGAAACGCAAAATCGGATCGCGACGCCGCAAGAAATGAGCGGGCCGACGACAAGACAAGACATGAACAGTCTCGGAGCGAAAACCGCAAGGGCAACGCTTCGACCGGCACCAGCGAAGGTACTGAAGGACGCTCCGGCGGCAAAGGATCGATCACGAACATTTCAAAGGAACAAAGGACTCGTGTGGGGTCGGTGTTCTCGCGACATCATGTTGAACCGGCAAGAAACCTCCGGGTTTCGGTCAACGTCGGCGTCGCTCTACCGCATTCAGTGCACCTCTATCCGATTCCGGAAGACATCGTGTTGATCGTTCCGGACTATCGTGGCTATTCCTACATCATGCTGGACGACGATCGTGTCGCCATCGTCGATCCGGATACCTTTGAGGTCGTTGATATTATCGTCATCGCGTAAGGCACACCCATGAAAAAAGCAAAGCCGCCGAGATTAGCCCTCGGCGGCTTTCGTCAATGGCGATCCACACCGCGCTCGGAGCGATGCAACTTTCATCGCTCTCTCTTCTTCAAAGACCGAAAGCCAAAATTTGGATTCTCACGTGGCCCGTTCTCAACCCATGAGTTCGGCTCATAATTGACGCGCCCCTCTGAATAGCGAACCTATCGCCAGATTGAACAATCCCACAACCACGAGCGTTTCGGCGGTGCTGTTTTTACGTCTACACACGCGATTCGTTATTGACGCTTGTAATGCTGACCACAGCGCAGTGGCGTCAAATGAACGGGGCCAAAGTCAATGCTTCAGGATGTTGGCAACCGAGCAGAGCGGCCGGAGAATGCAGATATCGCCGCGGAAGCAGGGCTGATCTACGTCAACGACGGCGAAGCAGGAATAACACGCAAGGCCGTCGGCAAGCACTTTTCGTTTCTATCGCCATCGGGCGTTCCAATCAAAGACAAGAGAGTTAGAGCTCGCATTCGGCACTTAGCGATTCCGCCCGCCTGGACCGACGTTTGGATTTGCCCGAATACCAGCGGCCACATTCAAGCGACCGGGCGCGATGCACGCGGTCGCAAACAATATCGGTATCATCAGGAATGGCAGAAGACACGCGACGAGGCGAAATTCGTCAAGATCCTGACATTTGCCAGAGCCCTACCGCAACTTCGCAAGCGATTGCGTCGGGACATGCGGCGCAAGCGGCTCGACCGTAAAAAAGTCCTGGCAACGGTCGTCACCCTGCTCGAAGTCACTCTGATCCGCGTGGGCAACCGCGAATATGCGCGCACGAATGGCAGCTTCGGTCTGACGACCCTGCAAGACCGGCATGTATCGTTCTCGAACTGCGAGATGCGATTCAGATTTCGCGGAAAGACCGGTAAGATGTGGCGACTGGCCATATCAGATCGCCGCATCGCTGGGATTGTGCGGAGCTGCCAAGATCTCCCCGGTCAGCATCTCTTTCAATACGAAACCGCCGATGAAGGCGTGCGGGCTTTGACTTCGGACGACGTCAACAGTTACCTCAGAGAACTCAGCGGCGAAGACATCTCGGCGAAGGATTTCCGAGCATGGGCGGGCACAGTGCTTGCCGCCGTCGCACTTTCGGAATTCGAAGCGGCCGAGAGCCAAGCCGCGGCCAAAAGAAACGTAAGGCAGGCAATCGCGCGCGTCGCCGAACGGCTCGGCAACACGCCCACCATTTGCCGCAAATGCTACGTGCATCCCGAAATTCTGCAATGCTACCTGGAAGGTGAACTTGTTCAGACGCCGAAGTTACGGATTGAAAATGAGCTGACGCGCCGGCTGGGAGAACTTTCTGCGGCAGAAGAAGCGACATTGGCGCTCCTTCGTCGTCGAATGGGTTCAGCCAAAAAGAACGGCTCAGCGCGCGGTAATTCTCGTTGCGCAACGACCAGGATGTGACGGGACGCGGAGCCTGCATAAATAAAAAAACGGCAAAGCGGATTTGCATTCATTGACCGTAACCGAACCGAAATCCCTCGCGGCGTTGAACCGCCTTATCGCGGCCTCCGAACCGCTGGTGCCAGGCTCCAAGCGAGCCGTTCTCGGCGAAGGCCCGATGCACGCCGCGATGGCTTTCGTTGGAGAGCAACCGGGCGATCAAGAAGATATCGAGGGTCGCCCATTCGTAGGTCCGGCAGGTCAAATACTGAACCGCGCATTCGCCGCTGCCGGAATAAGCCGCAAAAAAACGTATCTGACGAATGCCGTCAAACACTTCAAATTCGAGGAGCGTGGGAAACGCCGGATTCACCAGAAACCGACAGTCGGCGAAGTGAAACATTACCGCTGGTGGCTACTCAAAGAACTCGAGTTCGTGCAACCTACACTTATCATCGCGCTCGGAGCGACGGCCGCGTTGGCGCTCGCCAATAGACCGATTTCAGTGATGAAGCAGCGCGGGCCCATAACGTTTGAAGCTGGCCCGGGTTATGTAACGGTGCACCCTTCGTATCTGCTTCGCGTGCCGGATAGAGCGGCAAAAAATGAAGCTTTCGCGGCCTTCGTTGAGGATCTCCGCTCGGCCAGCAGTCTCGCCGCCTCATTGGCAGCATCGCAATCGACCAAAGTTAAGCGACATCAGCGATTGACATTACGGGACTGAATGCCACCAAACTTTCCCGCCTCGCGGCTGTATCGAGTGCCGTTGGGGCTCACCGGTCTCGCGATCAACGTCTGCATAGAACGTAGAGAAGTGTCAAAGCTGTCATGTATACTTGATAGATGCATACGCTCGCCAAAGCGCCGTCTCTATCTTTCGGAATTGAGGAGGAATTTCACCTCGTCGATGCCAAAACGCGCGAGCTCGCCGTGGCGCCGAAAGAGCTGCTAAGCCAACTGGAGAAAAACATCGGGTCTCAGGTGAGCCCGGAATTCCTGCGCTCTCAGATTGAGATCGGGACCAAGCCGGTGTCTACGTTCGCTGCCGCTAGGGCCGAGCTGAACCGTCTACGAAAAATTGTCGTCGATGCTGCCCATCAATATGGTTTGGCTCCCCTGGCGTCCGGCACACATCCCTTTGCGCAACCGGCTGAGACCGAAACAACAGACAAGGAGCGGTACAATGAGCTCGATCGCGATCTTGCCGGCGCAATTCGCGGGCTTGCGGCTTGCGGCATGCATGTCCACGCGGGAATTGAAGACGAAGACTTGCGCATCGATCTCATGAACCAAGCCCGCTATTTTTTGCCCCATCTTCTTGCGTTGTCTACATCTTCACCGTTTTGGCGCGGCGTGAACACGGAGCTCAAGTCATACCGACTGACGGCGTTGCGACGTCTGCCACGCTCGGGGCTGCCTGGGCTTTTCGCAAGCTGGGCGGAATATCAGCGTACTTTGGCGGTCCTGATTGATGCTGGCGTCATAGACGATGGTAGCAAGATCTGGTGGGACCTTCGTCCGTCTGCTCGCTTTCCTACGCTTGAAATGCGGATCTGCGACGTGTGTCCTCGATTAGAGGATACCTTGACGATTGCCGCTGCCTACCTGTGCATCCTTCGGATGTTATGGAGACGGAAAAAGAGCAATCTGAAGTGGAGGACCTACCCCATTTCGCTGATTGAAGAGAATCGCTGGCGCGCGCAGCGATACGGGGTATCGGGCGAATTGCTAGATCTCAGTATCGGGTCCCTGATCCCTGTCTCAGACTTAATCGAGGAACTGTGTGAGATTATCGCCGAGGATGCAAAGGTTCTCGAATGTGAAAGAGAGATCTCAAATCTGCGGGTGATAGCGAGGGACGGCACCAGTGCCGACCGACAAGTGCGCGTCTGGAAAAGCACCTTGAGCACAGGTGCAAGTGAACGCGACGCATTGGTAGCGGTAGTCGATCACCTCAT
>NZ_DATNBA010000034.1:0-13608 GCF_035572195.1 Hyphomicrobium sp.
ACTTAGCAACGGCTTTTCGACATCGCGGATGACGCGGTCATAAAGCCCCACGGGCGGCAGTTCGTTGCCGAACGACGAAAAATATCGCGTCAGATAGCGTTCGACGGCCTCGCCCAAATCGGCGCCCTCGTTCGATCCGGCAACTGGCGATGAGACGGCAGAGCCGGCGAGTTCCTGTTCGACGATCTGCGCTGTCAGGGTGTCCTGCGGATAGAGCGCCACAAGTCTGCGGACGACGTTTTCGAGTTCGCGCACGTTGCCTGGCCAGGGGTGCGCCTTCAGCCGTTCGATTGCGGCGCTCTCGATCGACTTCTGACCAAGCCCCTCACGCGACGCCTGGCGCAAAAAGTGACGCACCAGATCGCCGACGTCCTCCAGCCGTTCGCGTAGCGGCGGAAGCCGGATCGGCACGACGTTCAACCGGTAGAAGAGATCCTCGCGGAACAGGCCCTGCTGAATCTGCGATTTGAGATCGCGATGCGTCGCCGCGATGATGCGTACATTCGTCTTGATCGGCGTGCGCCCGCCCACCGTCGTGTACTCGCCCTGCTGCAACACGCGTAACAGCCGCGTCTGCGCTTCAAGCGGCATGTCTCCGATCTCGTCGAGAAACAAGGTTCCGCCTTCGGCCTGTTCGAAGCGGCCTGGTGTGCGCGTCTGGGCACCGGTGAACGCGCCCTTCTCGTGGCCGAAAAGCTCGCTCTCGATCAACTCGCGCGGGATTGCCGCCATGTTGATCGCGACGAACGTTCCGTGCCGGCGCTTGCCGTAATCATGCAGCACGCGTGCCACGAGTTCCTTGCCGGTGCCGCTCTCGCCATTGATCATGACGGTCAGATCGCTTTGCGTCAGACGCGCCAGCACACGATAGATATCCTGCATCGGCAACGACCGGCCGATCAGCGGCAGTTCGTCGGTTTCCCGGTCGCTCGCCGTGGGCTGGCGTTTGCGTACGGGCTCCGAGAGAGCCCGCGAAACCACCGCGACGACCTCGCTTAGATCAAAGGGCTTCGGCAGATATTCGAACGCGCCCTTCTCGGCCGCCGTCAGCGCCGTCATCAGCGTGTTCTGCGCGCTCATCACGATGATCGGCAGATCTGGCCTGAGCTTCTTAATGCGGGGAATGAGATCGAATGCGTTTTCGTCCGGCATGACGACATCGGTAATGACGACGTCGCCTTCGCCTTGACTGACCCAGCGCCAGAGCGTCGCCGCATTGCCGGTCGCGCGCGGTGCGAAACCGGCCCGCGCCAGGGCCTGGTTGAGCACTGTCCGGATGGCAGTGTCGTCGTCGGCAATGAGAACGGTACCTCTGGCCATATCGTCCCTCTAGGTGCTCGCTATTGCGGCGGGTCGTGCGCGCTGCATCGGAAGCAACACTCGAAACACGGTGCGCTTGGGTTCACTTTCACATTCGATGATGCCGCCGTGATCGGCGATGATCTTCGCGACGAGCGCCAGCCCGAGCCCACTGCCCGACGCCTTCGTCGTCACGAACGGATCGAAGAGATGTGGCTTCAAGTGCTCGGCGATGCCGGAGCCGTTGTCCTCGATCTGAATCATCAATGGCAGGCTGACGCGCGTATCGGAACCCGGCAGTGACAACCGCACGCCCGGACGGAACGCCGTCTGCAGCACGATGCGGCCGTTGTCGTTCTTATCGCCGATGGCTTCGGCGGCGTTCTTCAGAAGATTGAGGAAGACCTGAACGAGCTTATCGCGATTGCCGAGAACATGCGGCAGCGACGGGTCATAATCTTCGACGTAGCGAAGATCGCGGCCGAACCCGTGCTCGGCAATCCGGCGCACGTGGTTCAGAACGTCGTGAATGTTGACCGCTTCCTTGGCGAGCGGCCGCTCGTCGCCAAACACTTCCATCCGATCGACGAGATCGCGGATGCGGTCGGTTTCCGAACAGATGAGCTGCGTCAGTGCCCGGTCCTCATCCGAGAGCCCCGGCTCGAGAAGCTGGGCTGCACCGCGAATGCCGGAAAGCGGATTCTTGATCTCGTGCGCCAGCACGCCCGCCATGCCCGAGACCGAACGCGCCGCCGCCCGATGCGTCAGCTGCCGCTCGATCATCTGCGCCATGCTGCGTTGCTGCAGCATCAGGAACATGTTGCGCGGCTCTTCCGGCATCGGTCCGCCGTAGACATCGACGAGCTTCGAGCCGGAGAAGCGCGGTGTTGCGATCTCGATGCCGTACTCGTTGATCGTCGAGCCCGTGGCCTGCACTTGTTCGACAAACGCCAGCAACGGGCAGCCGAACGCGACGATGTCTGCAATGTGACTGCGTCTAAGCGCCGGTGCACTCATCGAGTAGAATGACTCGGCGGCGGCATTTGCGAATACGATCGTCTGATCGTCGGCAATGACGAGGATTGGATGCGGCAGCGCGCTCAGGAGACTTTCATAGTCGACGATGCCGGCGGCAGACCGCGCAGGCTGATGCGCGATCTCGGCCATTCGCGGCGATGTTGCCTTGCTGCTCATGCCGCCAAGGGCTCCGCAGATGAATAGAATTCTTCGAGGCCGGTAAGAACGCGTTGCGGTTCGAGGCTCGTACAGAGTATCGCCCGCCAGGTTTTGACTGTCGCTTCCGCGGCTCCGCTCGAGGCGAGATACCAGCCGACATGTTTGCGCGCGTTCTTGAGACCGAGTTCGCGGCCGTAGTGGATGAGCATCGCGTCGACGTGCTCGATGGCCGTATCACGCTGGACGTCTAGGCTCGGATCTCCGGGATCGCGGCCGGTTGAAAGAAACGTCGCGATCCGGCCCGGCATCCAAGGCGCGCCGTAAGCGCCGCGGCCGACCATGACGCCGCGAGCCCCGGACGCCGCGATGGCGTTTTGCGCATCCGCAATCGAGAGTATGTCGCCATTGACGAGAACGGGCAGCGACGTCGCTTCGACGACCGGGCGAACGCCGCTCCAGTCGGCTGTACCTTTGAAGAACTGGCAGCGCGTACGGCCGTGGACGGTAATGAGCTGCACGCCCTCGGCTTCGGCGCGGCGCGCCAACTCGGCCGCGTTTCGTGTTTGGTCGTCCCAGCCGAGCCGCATCTTCAGCGTCACGGGTATGCTGACGGCACTTACGACGGAACGGATCAAGGCCTGCGCGTGGTCGAGATTGCGCATCAACGCCGAGCCCGAAAGCTTGCCCGTCACTTCCCTTGCCGGGCAACCCATGTTGATGTCGATGATGTCGGCGCCCTTGGCTTCGGCGATGCGGGCCCCTTCCGCCATCCATTTCTCTTCGCGGCCGGCGAGTTGGATGACGAACGGGGTCAGGTCGCGACCTTCGGCCCGGCGCAGCACATCGGCGCGCGATTTGACGAGTTCTTCGCCAGCGACCATCTCGGAAACGACGAGGGTCGCACCAAGCCGGTGTGCGAGCCTGCGGAAAGGCAGATCGCTGACGCCCGACATGGGAGCCAGCACCACCGGCGGCGGACCATTAACAACGCTTTTTAGCATCCCGCCCTACGCGCCTCACCCGTTCTGCCTAGTGTTTAATCACAATTCTTAGCTGCCGCGTCTTTAAGCAGACTAGCCGCCAAGCTTCAATTTCGCAAGGGGCCGCCGGACGTTTGCGAATTGCCCATTTGCCACGGCCCGCGTATCGCTCGGCCCTGGTCAATTTCGCTGGAGATCCACGCTTTGCGCATTGCCGCTTTGATTGTCGCTGCCGGCCGGGGAACGCGGGCAGCCGTTTCGGGTGTCGGCCCGAAGCAATATGCGCTGATCGGTGGCGCGCCGGTGCTTTGGCATACCCTTCGGGCGTTCGCAGGCAACTCCGCCATCAGTGATATTCAGGTGGTCATTCATCGTGACGACGCCGAGTTCTACCGCGAAAGCGTGCCGGTCGGGGCGGCGACGGTCTGGCCGGCCGTCATCGGCGGCGCGACGCGACAGGCTTCTGTTTACGCCGGCCTCCAGGCCTTGAGTGCCTTGAAGCCGGATGCCGTTCTGATCCATGACGCCGCCCGCCCGTTCGTCGGACCCGAAACGATCGAACGCGCCATCGAAGCACTGATCACATCCCCCGCCGTCATCGCGGCCCTGCCGGTCGCGGACACCCTGAAACGCGCCAATCCGGATGGAACCATCGGCGGCACTCTTGACCGAACCTCCCTCTGGTACGCCCAGACACCGCAAGGATTTCACTTCGATGTCATCCTTGACGCCCACCGTCGTGCCGCCGAGGCAGATCGAGATGATTTTACCGACGACGCGGCAATCGCGGAGTGGGCGGGAATCCCGGTGAAGCTCATCGAGGGCACAGCCGATAACGTCAAGCTGACGACGGCTGCCGACATCGCCGAGGCCCACCGGAAACTTTCCGGACGCTCGGAGCGTGATTTCGAACCGCGCGTCGGAACGGGGTTCGACGTCCACCGCTTCACGGCCGGCGATCATATCTGGCTCGGCGGCATCAGCATCGGTCACACGCACGGCCTTGAAGGCCACTCCGATGCGGATGTCGTGCTGCATGCACTGACAGATGCCCTGTTGGGCACAATCGGCGACGGCGACATCGGCCAGCACTTCCCGCCTTCCGACCCCAAGTGGAAGGGCGCGGCCTCGCGGCTTTTCCTCGAGGATGCAGCCCGGCGCGTCACGGCGCTCGGCGGCCGCATCGGCAATGTCGATATAACGGTGCTTGCCGAGGCGCCACGCATCGGGCCGCATCGCGCTGCCATGCAAGCCCTGATCGGCGACGTGCTGGGGCTCGCGCCCGACCGGGTCGGCATCAAGGCGACGACGATGGAGACCATGGGATTCGTGGGCCGGCGCGAAGGCATTGCGGCGATGGCATCGGCGACCGTGTTCCTGCCACGAGGCGGCAATTGAGCGAGAATTCTGCCGAGTTGAAATTGCCCGACCCCAGGAAAAATGAAGCCCTGAGATCGACGGTTCGCACGGTCGCCGCGCTCAACCTTTCGTACTTCGGCATTGAATTCGCCGTCGCCCTCGCTATTGGATCGGTGGCGCTCTTTGCCGACAGCGTCGACTTTCTCGAAGACGGTGCCGTCAACCTTTTGATCCTTGCCGGATTGGGCTTCTCGGCAGCCCGCCGCGCCAAGCTCGGGATGCTGCTCGCTGCCATCATCCTCGTTCCGGCGCTCGCGACGCTGTGGACGGCATGGCACAACGTCACCACCGGGCTCGTGCCTGACGCGGTCCCCCTGTCGGTCACTGGGCTTGGAGCATTCGTCGTCAATTTCGCCTGCGCGCGAATGTTGGCGCCATTTCGCACGACAGGCGGCAGCCTCACGCGCGCGGCATTTCTTTCCGCCCGCAACGATGTGATCGCCAACGTCGCGATCGTCGTGGCCGGATTGCTGACGGCCGCCACGGCGTCGCGCTGGCCGGATATCATCGTCGGTCTTGGAATTGCAGCACTCAATGCCGGCGCAGCGCATGAAGTCTTTGAGGCAGCACGCGCCGAACACACCGCGGCAAAGCCATAAGTTGCATCAGCCGCCGTTCATTCGGCTCGCTATCACAGATGCATCTTTGCAACCGCTTTCTCGTTGACCCTGCTGACAGAATCGCGGCATCAAATGAGTGCGTGGTTGTATTGCCACGAACCACCCAAGAGCGCTCATACGGGAGCCGATATGAATATCATGCCTCACAATCTCGATCGCAAACCCGTCGATGCAGCAATCAGCACCATCGCCGAAATGACGTCCGAGATGTGCCTCGCGACCCGTGTGCGTCAGCTCTCGCGTATCGTCACGCGCGTCTACGATGATGCCTTGCGCCCACTCGGCATCACGGCGAGCCAGTATACCTTGCTCGCTCAGCTTGCCTCGCGTGACGCGATCACGGCAGTCGAGATCGGACACGGCCTCGACATCGAGAAGTCGACGCTTTCGCGCAACCTCAAGCGCCTGCTCGCGCTTGGCCATATCATCATGGATCCGCCCGCCGGTAGGCGGGGCCGCGGCCTTCACCTGACGCCCAAAGGTCAGGCCGTGCTGAAGGATGCCTACCCGATATGGCAGGATGCGCAACAGCGGACGGTCGGAGCCATGGGTTCCGACAGTCGATCTGTACTCGATAGCCTGCTGTCACATGCCGAAGTCCTAGCCGCGGCCTAAGCAACGAGGCCGTTTGCACATTCTCCTCTCTCTAGATAGCCTTGCCGGAGAGTGCTTCAAACGAAGCACTCTCCGAAATTCGTTTCGGGGACGATTGCGAGGTCTCGAGTGTTCCCTCCTGACATTCTTGAGAGCGCCAGCCGGCTGATCGACGCCCTGCGTGCGAAATCTCGCAAGGTCACGACTGCGGAAAGCTGCACCGGCGGCCTTGTCGCCGCCGCGATCACATCGATTGCGGGGTCTTCCGACGTATTCGACTATGGTTTCGTCACCTACGCTGATGCGGCCAAAACCGGCATGATCGGCGTCGATGCTCCGCTGATCGAGCGATATGGCGCCGTCAGCGCCGAGACCGCGCAAGCAATGGCCGAGGGTGCGCTCGCGACGGCCGCGGCCGATATCGCCCTGTCCATCACCGGAATAGCCGGACCCGGCGGCGGAAGCCCTGGCAAGCCGGTAGGGCTGGTTTTCATCGGTTGCGCGGCCCGTGATGCGCCAACGCACGTGCAACGCTGCGCATTCGGCGATATAGGTCGAAACGAGGTTCGCCTCGCAAGCGTTCGTGCTGGTCTGAAACTGCTTGAGGAGGCTGCCGGATGACGGCTGATGTGCGACCCGTGACGCGGTTGACGGCAAGCCTACGGATTTGCGCAGTGCTCACGAGCATTGCTTTTGCAGTATCGGCCCAAGCGGCGGAATTTTCAGCCCGCGACATCTCCAGGCTACTCTTCCAGACCGCGCCGGGATCGCACCCGGCTCTCGACGGCAAGAACTTGAGGCGGCTCGACTTATCCAATTTGGATTTCAAGAAAGCCAGCCTTAGTAAAACCGATTTCTTCGGAGCCGATCTTTCGGGGGCCGACCTCTCCAGCACGAACCTTTCAGGAGCCATACTAGACCGTGTCACGCTCGTCGGCGCGCGTCTCGACGGCGCCAATCTCGACAGCGCAAGCATGATGCGCCCTTCGCCGTTCTCGACGTTGAATCCGATCCTGCGTGAGGCGCCGAGCTTCAAGGCAGCGTCGCTCAAAGGCGCTAGATTTTTTGGCACCTTCGCGGGTTCCGACTTTTCCGGCGCCGATCTGACGGATTCAATTTGCGCCCCTACCAGCAAATCCGGATTCATCGAGCACATCTGGCGCACCGATTTTACGAGCGCCAATCTCTCTCATGCGACGCTGACGCGCGCCGACATGACTCGCGCCCAAATGAGCTTCGCCGAACTCAAAGGCGCCGTGATGCGGAACGTCATTTTACGCGGCGCGGATCTTTCCGGGGCCGATTTGACCGACGCCGATTTGACGGGAGCCGATCTCACGGACGCCGATCTGACCGACGCCGACGTGACCGGTGCCGACTTCGCGGGTGCCAAGTTCGGCGGCGTCAAGGGGCTCAACACGGTCAAGGGTCTGGCGCTCGCACACAACTCCGAAAAAATGATCCGCTGATCTTGCCGCTGTCGGTCTTCAGATTCCTGATCTCGATCAGGCCGACGCTTGCGGCACGCCGTAGACCTGCGCCGCGCGTTCTTCAAATGCGCTCGCGAACCGCCGGAAGGCCTGGTCGAACACGGTGCCGACAACGGCTGCGAGCAGCTTCGATCGAAACTCGTAGTCGATGAAAAAATCGACGGCCGAACCGGCCCCGTCATCGTGGAAGCTCCACCGGTTGTGGAGGTGCTTGAATGGACCGTCGAGATAGCTGACTTCGATGCGCTTCTCGGCCCGATTCGTCACGATGCGCGTGGTGAAACTTTCAGCGATCGCCTTGTAGCCGACGCTCATGCGAGCGGTGAGTTCTTCGCCATCGTCACGCGGGCGCCGCGACATCACCACGAGGCCGGTACAGAGCGGAAGAAATTCGGGGTAGCGCTCGATATCCGCGACGAGCGCGAACATCTGTGCGGCCGTAAACGGGACGTGCCGCTCGGTTGAAAATGATGGCATGACCCCGACCCTAAACGCGCACTAGCGCCACAAAACTCTCCGTTGCCCGCATACGACGACAGGCAATGTCATCGCCGGGTCGAATTCCAGGCCCATTGCGGCGACGGCCGACCGCCACCGCTGCCTTTTTTTGCAAAAAAATAGGAAAGACTCTCGGGTGCAGCGAAATCAGGCAATGAGTCTCGCTAACACGACGACCACGATGGCGCCGATCGCGGCTGTCACGATCTGCGAGATCAGCGGACTGCCGATGCCGAGATTGATCCCGAGTGCTTTGAACAAGTAGCCGCCGACAAAGGCGCCGATGATGCCTGTCACGAGATAACGGATCAGCCCGTCGCCGCCGACGACGAGTGACGCGAGAAAGCCGGCTATGATGCCGATAATCGCAAAGACGATGAGATCGCGGGTTTGATCGCTCATGGATGCGCTCCGAAAGTGTTCTAATCACACGCACAGCGTAGGTAGACACGATCGTTACCGGCAACGGCCGGCGTAACGCCTCATACGTGACAACGGGCGCCGAGATACTGATTGAGCAGGTCATTGTACTTGTCAACGTCGGCGCGCTGAGATGACGACAGCTTGCCGCCGCTGCTGGCGCGCTCGACCTGAGCCGGTACGCCCCTCGAATCGAGACGATTGAGCTCACCGCGAATCGACTGGCACGATTCGCCTGCCGGAAGTGCCCTGGCGCCGGGGTCGCCGTTGCCGCCTGTCGCGCCACCGCAACCTTGCATCGAAACCGAGAGAACGACCGCCGAGAGGACGGCAAAACAGCCCCGCATTCCAAAGTCCCACTAGCTTGAAATATCGCCGAACGACGAAGAAAATCGCTCCGTTTCTCAGATCATAGCGATATTGCCTTCGCAACCCCTAATGGCGTTCCTGTGGCAATGATGCAGCATGGAAGCCAGATCAGCACGCTTTGCTGACATCACGATCCGGTCAAACAACCGTGCGCACGCCGAAAGGTCAGCGCGCCGAAGCCCGACAAACAGTAACCGGTTCAGTCGGCTTTGGCCGCTGCATTCGCGGCCTGCACCGAAGCTGCCGATGCAGCCGGTGTTGCTTGCGTGGCTACTTGTTTCGGAATTGTCGGTCCGCAGCGGGTCTGGAAATCGGCGTTGGCTTTGTTGAGCTCGGCCTGCTTTTGCAAAGCCTCGCGCTTGACTTGGACCTTCGCGGTCTTTCCGGCTGCAGCCTTTTCAAGCCGCTCGATCGTCCCGTCGCCCTTGATCGTAGTGATTTGATTTGCGAGCGAAACACACACCGGATCAGTCTTCAGAGCGGTCGTGCTCTTGTCCGCCGCGACCGACCCGGTTGAAAGATCGAATCCGGAATTCGCACATCCGCATGCGAGCCCCGCCGCAAGGACGATCGAGCCCAATTTGATTCCAGCGCCTAAAGTCATGGAAATACCCCCGAGAGCTGCCAGCACACAACTCTACGCGCACACATACCGACCTGATTAGCGACGCAGCGTTCGATGTAGCAAGCCGCGGACACGCGCTCATCCCCCGCGAAGAAGGATGGACGTTGTGTAAATTGTGGACAGGGCCCGGTTGATGCCGGACTACAACAGTCAATGTCCGGTGGGCTCCGGCCTATCGACGAAGCTTGGAATTCCTAAGCGCTGGCCGCCCGACTGGCCTGGCCGGGTCTAGTGAGTAACGCGGCCGGGGACTTTTCCGGAAACCATCGCGTCAGTGGCGGAAATCGTAGCGTCGAAGCTCTTGCGAATATCCGCGAGGGACTCAATCTCCGTCTTGTCTCCGGTGAAGGACGAGGCGCGCGCAATATGGCGGCCGATCTCCGCCAGCAACCGGCCCCAATCCTGCAACTCATCGCCGAACGCTTCACCATTCAGCGTTACGACGAGCGCGCCGTCCGCGACCCACGCCCGAATGAGTTCGACCGCCTGTTCCGCCTCCGGCACCCCGTCCGGGATATCGAGTTCGAGGAGCAATTCTTCCCTGTGTGCATCAGACATGTCGGCAGGCTCCTCGGATACGCAAACCAAGTTTATTCGGCGGCATGTAATCAGTGACAGGGAGCATCGCAAGAAGATTGCGTAAAAGACGCACGGAGATGGTGTTGCTGTGGCGATCGTGTGGCCGGACGTCAGCCTTCACTGCACGGCAATGATCTTGTCGTCGCTTCGGGCGTAGCCCAGTACGTCGCGGGCAATTTCTTCGACGAGATCTGAATTGGGAACCTCGGGCGACAGCAACGCGACATCGCGCCTTAGCTTTGCCCGCACAGTCTCGAGACCCCTGATTTCGAAATCGAGAAGTGCTGCGCGCTCGATCAGCTTGTTGCGCACCTCGAGGCCATGCCGGCCATACCGCGCGTGGTAGACGAAATAGGCCGTCGACGTCAGGCAAGCAAGCAACACCAGCGCCTGCTTGAAGCGCGACCCATTTCGCCTATCCGATATGGTGGAACGCAGCACTAGCGACGCCCTCCGAAGAGTAATGTGCGCGGGAGGAACCGTCGTTGTAGCCGGATCGGTTTAAGACCGAGTAAACTGCTGCCCTATTTCTTGGTGGCCGGATTCGCCCCTGGCTCAGTGCCAAGGGGCTCATTATTCAACGAAAATTGCAGCATAGATCAATGGATGATCGAGCCAAACCGAAGGTTTGGCATCAGTAATGGCAGGAGCAAAAATACGCGTCAGCGTTTTTCGGGAAATTCGCCAAATGACGCCGCGCTGCGACGGCGCGGCGGCCTCGGTTAGAAACGATGCTTCACAGACCCGTGGATCATTAGATCCTGCTGACGGTCGTCCTGCGGCTCGGTGGCTTCGGACGGCTTGGGATCGTCCGCGCCGTAAAGCAGCTCGAGACCGAAGTCCATTTTCGGCAATGTGCCGAGCTTGCCGAGTCCCGGAATGCGGATTTCCGTGCCACCGTCATTTTTAGCGGCACCCTGCTCCTGGGCCTGTGCCTTAGGCGCGTCAGGCGTTGCCGCAGCCGGCATCGCCCCGCGCTGCTCTTCGAGCGCGGTCGCAGTGCTCGCAGCGACGACCATCGCCGCCAATACGCCCATCGCCAAACTAAGTCGTCTCACGTCTACCCCGCGATGCCTCGAAAGCACGCACATGACCTAGTGATGCGCGGTAGATGCCGGAAGTTCAATGCTATTTTCCTAAGCTTAATCTGATCGCCCGCTTTTCCAGGCCATCTGTTGTACCAGGGCCATGTGGCTGACGCGACACAGAAATTCAAGCAATTGTTTCTGATTGTAAATCGGTCGTCTCCTTTGCCCCGCAAAAAGAAAAAGGGCCGCCAGAAGGCGACCCCAGACTTTTTCGACGACGAGTATTTTCGCAGGATTGGCGAGCAATCAGAACTGAATGCGCGCGCCGGTCATGACCATGCTGAAGTCGTCGAGCCCGATCTTGGTGCCACTGGCGGCATTCACGTCGCCTTCGGCATGGCGGTAGATGACATAGAGGTCCATCGCCGCGGCCTCGATGTTCTGAACGACGCCGGCGCCGATGAAATTCAGGTCGCTGTCTTTGACGAAGTCACCGCCGAGGCCGGTGGGATTCGCGCCAAGATTTGATCCTGCATCATCATGACGATAGTCGGCGAAGATGGTCGTCGTTCCAAGCGGTATAAATCGTTGCTCGATACCGCCCTGGATGAACCACATCTTGTCGTTTGCATCGGCCAGCGGGTTGAAATCCTCTTCGGTGCTGTCATGGTTCTGGCCGAAGCCGCCATAAACATAGAGTCCCGTCGGTACATGCATGATGGTACCGGCCGCACCCCACCACTGGCAATCCTGGTCAGGAATCGACGAGCACTTCGTTGAACCTTCATCCGAGCTTTGCTCGTATCCAACTTTGCCTAGGACCTTGAAGTCACCGAAGACGTTTTTGTAGGTCAGGGCGACGCCGCCCGTGTCGTCCTCGCCCCACGACGCCGTGACGACGAAGCCGGCAATTTCGGGAGAATCGTAGCGAACGATGTTCCGACGGCCGTTTTGTCCGGGCGTCCCGTTGTCGACACCACGGAGAATGTCGCTCCAACGAAGTCCCGTGCCGAACCCTGCGCCACCAACGCCATTGCCGTTGCTGCGCAGGAAGAACGAACCCTGAGCAACCGCCGCGGCCTGTGCATCCGAGTAATTGCGCGTGTTGGTCGCATCGGCATCGTCGAGCAAGTGGTACGTGGCCGTGCCCTCGAGACCTACCGTCACCTTACCGTACGTGCTGCTCTTCAAATACCAGTTGCTCTTGCGAACGATCAGCGAGTTGGGCGACGTACCATCTACGTTGATCTGGTCAAATTTGTTCGATGCGGCGCCCTGAACGCCTATTTCAAGCGTGTAGCCGGCCGACCAGCCATTCGCGATCTTGGCATCACCCGTGAACCGGAAGCGGCTCTGCTCGAGCGAGTTCGTGCCGACGTAGGCATTGCGCTCGGTGCCGTCATCCCAGAAGAACACGCTTTCGTTCACCCAGCCCGAGATATTCAGCGAAACCTTGCGGTTGCCCTTGCGGGCCGTCGTCGCCTCGAGTTCTGCAATGCGCTCTTCGAGATCTGCGCAGCAATCGCCGCCCAGATCGGCCGCCGCAGCTGGTGTAAATCCAGCGGTAACGAGCCCGAATGCCGCTACTAACGCCAACCGGCTACTAGACAATTTGAATACCGAATTCATCGGTGCCCCTCTTTTTTACTTAACCCCAACCACTCTTACGGCGCACACATCCCCTGGGGCGCCGGGATACCGAGAGAGGCTTTTCACGACCTCCGAACACGGCAACTTACTGGCTTGCTATCCGTGATTTTTTACAGGTGCGTGACAGTCCGGCCGAAAGGGCGTGGCGGTGGCGCAACAGATGGTCCTTTCGATCATTTCCGTGCTTCTATGAACACACACTGCGAGGGCTGGTTTTTGAACGAGCAAAGTGAATTCGAGGTCGTGGTTGTCGGCGCAGGTCCTGCAGGACTTCTCGCAGGACTTTGCTGTGCCGCCTCGGATCTTCAAACGGCGGTCATTGGTCCGCTGGCCGACAATAAGGACGGCCGAACCGCGGCACTGCTCAACGGCTCTGTAAATCTGCTTAAGCGACTCGGAATTTGGGAGAATATTGAAGCCGCTTCCGAGCCACTGTCCGCGATTCGCCTCGTCGATGCCACGGGATCTCTGCTCAGAGCCCCGGAAGTACTTTTCGAGGCGTCCGAAATCGGCCTCGAAGCCTTCGGCTACAACGTTCCCAACGCTGTTTTGACTTCGGCGCTGGACGCCGCAGCCGGCACGCGTCTGACGCGCCTGGTCAGCGACGGCGTAACGAACCTTGATCTCGGCGATAAACATGCCCGCGTTTCGACCCGCGAGGGCGGCTCCGTCACGGCCCAACTCGTCGTGGCAGCCGACGGACGCGCATCGGCGAGCAGAACTGCCGCCGGCATCGCGGTTTCGAGCTGGTCTTACTCGCAGGCCGCCATCGTCACGACATTTGCGCATTCGCGCCCGCACCATGGAATATCGACCGAGTTGCATCGCCATTCAGGACCACTGACGGTCGTGCCTGGACCC
>NZ_DATNBA010000035.1:0-7029 GCF_035572195.1 Hyphomicrobium sp.
ACAACGCGCGAGATGACACGCTTGTATGGATTGGACGCCTACAATTGCCGACCGTCAGGGTCCTTTGTATCAGCGCATCGTCAGCGCCCTGGCTGATGACGTTGCTGCCGGACGCCTTCGTCACGGCCAGGCGTTGCCGACCCATAGGGCCTTGGCCGAGGCACTCGGAATAGATTTGACCACGGTGACCCGTGCCTACACGGAAGCGCGACGGCAGGGTCTCACCGAAGCGAGGGTTGGGCGCGGCACATTCGTGAAAGCTGGAATGACGCCGGCACCGCGAACACTTGCGCTGCCTGGCATCGACCTTTCCATGAATCTTCCCCCGCAGCCTCAGGATGCTGAGCTGAGCGGACACTTGGCGAAAGCCTTTGCCGACGTGCGCGCTGCATCCAATCTCGAGGCCTTTCTGAATTACCACGAGTCCGGTGGCACCGCAGGCGAAAGGCACCAGGCCGCCGATTGGCTTCAGTTTCTGGTTCCGGGCGTCACCGGAGATCGCCTCATTATTTCACCGGGAACGCAGTCCGCTCTCCTCTGTCTTCTGCTCGCGCTGACCAAGCCGGGCGATAGCATTTTTACCGAAGCCCTGACCTATCCCGGCCTGAAGGCCGCCGCTGCGGTGGTTGGAGTCAATCTCATTGGGATTGAGATGGATGCGGAGGGAATTGATCCAAAGGCACTGGAGCGCGCCTGCCACCGGCATAAAGCCAAGGTCATCTACTTGATGCCGACGATGCACAATCCGACGACTGCAACGATGACGCCTCAGCGCAGGGCGCGCATCGCACAAATCATCCGAAAGCATGCGTTGACGCTAATCGAAGACGACCCTTACGCTTTTCTGACATCGGGCATCAAGCCGGTGTCGACGCTGATCCCCGAGCGGGCATACTTGGCAGCCAGCCTTGCGAAATGCATTGCGCCCGGTCTTCGCGTTTCATTGCTGGTTGTGCCGGAGGCCGCGGCGTCTGCCCGGCTGACGAGCATACTTCGCGCGACGGTGCAAATGTCGGTGCCTCTAATCGTCGCGATCATGACGCGTTGGATGCGAGACGGCAGCGCCAACGCGATTATCGCGGCCGTCAGTGCGGAAGCTGCGGCCCGTCAGACGCTTGCGCGCGACGTCCTAGCCGGCCAAGCCTATTCCGCGCATCCCAATGGACATCACATCTGGCTGCCGCTTCCTGAAGGCTGGTCCAGCTTGCGCTTTGCCGCTCACTTGCAGAAACGCGGCCTCGCGGTCGTAACGGGCGAAGCTTTCGCGACGACCGAGGCGCCGCCGAATTGCATACGAATTGCGCTCGGAGCCGCTCGCAGCCGGCCCCTGCTCCTGAAAGCGCTGGAGATATTGCGAGATGCGTTGAGGTCTCAGGCTTACGAAGAGCAAGTCGTCTGAACCTATATCCACGCGCCGCTGCGCGTTAGGGCTCCATTAACCTTAGTTATAAATTCCAATTGTTGCTTAACAGATTGCCTCCGGTCATTAAGCGACCAGCCACAGATGATCTGTACGCTGCACGATTGAATTCGTCCCAACCGGGGTTCACTCGTGCGTCACGCCACCCGCAGATCTCAAACCACATCCAATGTAGCGCCGTTTCCCGAGGTCGTCAGATCGGCCGCTGCTCCATCCGCTCTTAGCAGCCGGAAAGTCGCCAAGTTTGGGCATGCTCTGGATTCGCTCAAGATCGAATCCGACGAGTCCAGGCATAAGAAGGAACTTGAGGAGCTCAATCGCAGGTTCAACATCGCGCTCGACAATATGGCGCGGGGCTTGTCGATGTTCGACGCCGAACAACGCCTTGTCGTCTGCAACAAGACCTATCGCGAAATGTACGCCCTGCCAAAACGGTTGGCGCGTCCCGGGACGACCCTCGCCGAACTGGTCCGCCATCACGTCAAGAAGGAGACGGGGCGCGACGGGCCGGAAGACCGCAAGAAGCAACGCGCCTGGATTGCGCGTCACATTGAGCAACTCGCGCAAGGCCAGACATTCACGCACACGCAGCATCTGAAGTGCGGACGAGTGATACTGGTGACCAATCAGCCGCTGACGGACGGCGGTTGGGTCGATATTCAAGAAGACATCACCGAGCGCCGCCAGGCCGAGCAGAAGATCAATTGGCTGGCTCGGCACGATCCACTTACCGAGATCGCCAACCGCTTGCATTTTCGCGAAGCGCTGGAGCACGCCCTGCAGAGTGCGAAGCCGGGACACGGATTCGCTCTGCATTGGGTCGATTTGGACCGGTTCAAGGAAGTCAACGACACGCTCGGCCATCCGGTCGGAGACGCATTGCTGAAGAGTGTCGCTAAACGCCTCGTCGCAGTCGTTCGGGAGGGCGATGTCGTCGCTCGCCTAGGTGGTGACGAGTTTGCTGTGCTGCAGGCGGGCGGAGAGCCGGCCAACGCGGAAAAACTGGCGCAGCGCATCTTGCGGGCCATGACCGAAGCCCATTGCGCACTCGGCCAAAAAGTTTCTTGCGGCGCCAGCATTGGCATCGCCTTGGCGCCCTTGCACGGATCCAACGCCGAAGACCTTTTGAAGAGCGCCGATTTGGCGCTTTACAGCGCAAAGTCGGCCGGTCGCGGCGTCATTGCCTTCTTTGAGCCGGGTCGTCAGCAGGTGGACATCACGCGACGCCAGCTGGAGGTGGACATACGAGCGGCGGTCGATGAGAAGCAGCTCGAGCTTTATTATCAGCCGATCGTCGACTTCAAGAAGCAGTCGGTGGCCGGCTTCGAGGCTCTGATGCGATGGCATCATCCGACGTTCGGAACGATCGCTCCGGAGGATTTTATCCCCCTTGCAGAAGAAACGGGCGCAATCGTCGAAATGGGCGAGTGGGCGCTGCGTCAGGCTTGCAACGAGGCCACTCGGTGGCCCGATCCCATCAGAGTGACGGTCAATCTGTCAGCGGTTCAATTTGAACGCGGGAATTTGTATCAGGCGGTTGTCAGCGCACTTGAGAAATCCGGTCTTGCCCCTCGGCGTCTGGAGTTGGAGATCACGGAAGGCGTCCTGCTGCGCGACGAGGCCAAAACGCATGAAGTCTTGCATAATCTCCGCGCCTTGGGTGTCCACATTTCATTGGACGACTTCGGAACGGCCTACGCATCGCTCAGCTATTTACGCAGCTTTCCATTCGACAAGATCAAAATCGATCGCAGCTTCGTTCGCGACCTGGATTTTGCAAAACGCAATGACTGTCTGGCCATCATCCAAGCCGTGTCGGGTCTCGCACAACAAATGCAGATGAGCACCGTTGCCGAAGGCATCGAGACACTTGATCATGCCGAAACGGTGATGGCCGCAGGCTGCAACGAACTTCAGGGCTTTTATTTCAGCAAACCCGTGCCGGCGGGCGAGGTCGATCAGGTTCTTTCTGAATGCCGCGCAAAATTCGAGCCTGCCTCTGATGTTCGCTAGGCAAGAGATACTTCGCGCGCAAGTTTAAGACGTCTCTGCTCCGCTGCGTGCCGCCTCTGAATCATCACCGGCTGTGCTCTCGACACCGCGCGGATCGTTGAGCACCATCAGTAGCGGCGTCAGGCCCTCGGTATCGACCAGCTTGAAAATCTCGATGTCGTTGCGAGCCGACTCGCTCCAGCCCGCAATTTGCAAAGCGCGTTCGGCTTTCGAAAACAATCCGTGGTTCCTGACGGCGCGTTTGTCTGCGTATTTTTTTGCTTCTTCGCCGGTCATGCCCTGATCTTCCGCCCATTTCTTGCGGATGTCCGTCAGGTCCGTATCGCTGGCTAGAGATTCCTCGTTCTTGAGTTTCTTCAGCTCATTTTCTCTGAACAGCCACCATTTGCCGCCTTTCGGCCAGCGCACCAGATCGAGATCGCTCAGCACGCCCGCGAGCTGGTTCACCGCCATGCCCTTCGCCGACTCCTCTTTGTCGTTCGGATCGGCGCTGTAGAGATTCGGAATGACGAGATACGACGCTTTGTTGTGATGCACGAAATGCCGGCGCACCCATTCGAGATCGGCACCCGGAGCTCGATTGATCGCGGTGTCGATAGCGTCGCGAATTTGCCGGGCGAGTGAGCCCGATGGACGGATCGATGGCGGTTCGCGCGGCGGATTGAGGATCGCCAGCGCCAGCAGGCCCATATCGACGCCGATCGTCGCCAGCAGCGCAATGACGTCGCGTCCGGTGATGGGTTCACCGCCTCCCGTGTGCCCTGTTGTCACGAGATTGCCGCCCGCGAACACATACCGGAACGCGCCCGACGTATAGGCGCCGATGTTGCTCCAGAGGTTCTTGACCGCATTGGCGACGCCGGCCGGGCCTTCGCTGAAGACGGCCTCGCGCAGTTTCAATTCAGCGGGCTGCTCGGCTTGCGCTGCCGCGTCGCGCAGGCGCTCGGCAAGTGTCGGGTCGAAGCAGGACGAGCCGGATTTGCCCGGCTTCACCGACACCGAGTCCGCCAGCGCCCGCATCTCGGATGCCGTCGAGCGCCCGAGCTGATTGCTGCGCGCCGCGATATTTCTCGCGAGCCCTCGAATTTCCGACGCCTTGTTCTCGAAATTTCGCTGTCGCTCCTCGACCGTTGCACCTCCCAGCACGTCAGCCGCTTGCCGTAGCGATGCGATGTCGGCTTGGACGGGCTCAAGCCACGACTTCGTCATGCCGTCCCTGAGCGTGCTGACGGAATCGCGAACACTGTGCCGCGCATTGTAGAGCGGGCCCTTGCCGGCGCCTGAAGGCACACCGCAACTGCCGCCGCTGGTCTCTTCTCGCGTCATCTGGCTGTCGGACCAGCTGACGACATTATCGAGCTGGCCGCGCACGGCCTCTAGCCGCGCCGCGACGACAGCGCTGGCGTCGCGGGCATCCTCCTGCAGCCCGGCGAGGCCGGTACGCGTCGCTTCTTCACCTGAGATCAGGCTCCACCAAAATCCGTATCCAAAGCCGATCGACCAGATCGCGAGGAATACGTAGAGCGGGAATGTGATCAGCCGCTCCCGCAATCGACGCTTGGCGCCAAACGTCTCGCGCAGCGTCAGCCACATCAGGAAGGTCAGCGCGACGACGACGGCGATCACGAGCACATCGTTCGAAATGGATATGCCGCCGCTGGTCGGCGCCGTCGCGGTCGACGACACGCCGACGATGAAATCGCGCATGCCGTGCCACGTCGCATAACCGGAGATAATCAGCAGCATGAACGAGGCAACGCCGATCAGCGTATTGCGCCCGAAAATGTAGTCGATGGTTCGCCCGATTAGGCTCGGCTGCGTACGCTCGGGCATCTTCAACTCCGGTACTCGACCATGAGCTTAATGGGATAGCGGAATTACGGAGATCGCGGCGTAACCGCAGAGCAACACTCTGGAACGGTCATAGCTGCCCCGCGCCGTTCGCTCAGGCGATTGGAGACGGAAGACGTGCTCAGAAAATGCAAAGGCCTGTCGGCCCGGACCCTGCGACGGCACCTTATGACGGAAGCTAAGCAATGGCCCGGAGAACGATTCGCAACTGCGAAACCGGATCAGGCGGCAGCCTTGTCAAGAGGCGTTTTGCCGCCGATGATGTCGGGCGTTCTGATTCGGGGGCGCAACGACAACGGAGGGTGACATGAACCTCGATCCCAATGCATTGATCATTTGGTTGATTATCGGCGCGATTGCCGGCTGGCTTGCCGGTCAGATCATGAAAGGCGGCGGCTTCGGCCTAATCGGAGACATCATTGTTGGCATCGTCGGTGCGTTCATCGCTGGAGAATTATTTCCATTTCTCGGATTGCGCCTAGGTGGGGGCTGGATTGGCGAGATCATCGCAGCGGCCATCGGAGCATGTATCTTGTTGTTCCTCGTGCGATTGGTGCGAAGGGCCGCCTGATCGCAATATTTCTTCGTGAGGGAATTGAGACCAGTTGCTTTGACTTCAGCTGCAGTGGAACGCCTGGCTCGAGTGCCACGCGTATGATGATTTAGCAGCTGGCTCAATTTTCGTCCCGCTGAGTTATATGAGTTATGTGCGCCAGGGATGTTCAGGGATATCCGTTACACCGAGTATCTTGGCTCCGGCTCTCGCTACGGCATCATCGTCTTCCACCGTGCTGCCGCTGACCCCGATCGCTCCGACCAGCACACCCTCTTCATCCACAATCGGCAGGCCACCCGGAAACGTGATGAGGCCTTCGTTGGATACCTCGATCCCGTAAAGCGGCTTTCCCGGCTGCGACAGCTTTCCGACTTCGCCGGTCGGCATCATAAAGAAGACTGCCGTCTTGGCCTTCTTGATTGCAATATCGATTGATCCGACCCAGGCATCATCCATGCGATGAAACGCCTTTAGATTGCCGCCGCTATCGACGATCGCGATGCACATTTTGAGCCCCGCTTTAACAGCGGCCTTGCGGGCGGCTTCGACGGCCTTCACTGCATTCTCGATTGTGATGTGCACGCGCAATCTCCTTTTGGACTTGAGAACGTCACCGCGTCCGACCGAACAGATTATCCGTCTTTCCCGAAGGCTTTTCGCAACTCGTCTTTGGCGCGGTCGAGTGTTCGGCGACGGCTAGCCGAAAGGTTCTTTCCCGCGCGATTGATATAGAACGTCAGCATCGACATCGCCGATTGAAACGGTGAAGCTTTGCGCCGCCGGCTGTGTTCTGCCGACCGCTTCAGCGACATGGCAATATCGGACGGATTACGTTTTTTGAAAACGTCGGATTCAAGGTCCAACGCGTCGCTGTTGCGCGTGACGTCCGCTGACCAGTATTTCTTTTCGGCCCGATGCGCCGGGCGCTTCTTTGCCGGATGACGACTTTTGGAGGCTGGCATTTCGCCACCGCCTTTAACGTAGTTTCTGGCTGGGTGTCCGCCTCAACAACGCACCCGCTTTTATGCGGTTCCCACGCCGCAACGGGAGGCGATGCGGGGTATACGGTCGAACAGGTCAAATCGACCCCGTGTTGAAACTCGAGTTCACTTTGAAAAAGCCTTGACGAGGAGGAACCTCGGACATGTAATGCCGTTACATTGATATCTGCCGGTCGATTGCCGTGGCG
>NZ_DATNBA010000036.1:0-15738 GCF_035572195.1 Hyphomicrobium sp.
GCCGGTTGCGCCGCGCCACCGGCGCCTTGAGTGGCCGCTGGTTCTTCATCGCTTTTGCGCGCGGCGACGAGTTGATCACGTAAAGCATTCAAAGCCGCTTCAGCTTCCGGCTTCGAATTTGAATCATAAATTTCCGTCTTCAGCCATTCTGCCAGGCTGACCATCGTTGGAGGTGACAACAGAACGAAAAAGTACAGCAGCGGCACCGTGATGACGGAAATCAGCGTGATGGCCGAAACCGCAAAAGATTTGTCGAAGAAGGCAAGCTTGGCTTCCGGCAGGTATCCTAAGCCCTGGATCGCCTCGTCGTCGGGATGGGCGAGGGAAAGCCAACGCGCGCCGAACTTCTCGCGAGCGCGGCGCGTGATCCTGCGGTGATAGAGAAGCAGGCTTCGGTTATCGAGATAGTGGAGAACGAGATAAAAAAAGATGGCGGGAAGACTCGTCATGACGGCGGTCACGACGAGAATGCGCGGGAAGGTTCCTCCAAACAGCATTCGCTCGCCGCTGAGACTCGTCGAAAAAAGATAGACCAGGAACATCAGCAGCAGCATCATCGATGCAACGAAGATCACCTTGCGTATGAGGCTGAGCCGCGTGAGCAGCCAAAGCTCTTTCCTGAAATTGACGAACGGCGTGCCGACGGTGATCCACCGCTTGAGGTTTTGCAGCGGCTGCTTGCGCGCGGCGCTCGACAGCAACGCCGTCGAAACGACAGAGCCGCCGTGACTGTGACCGATGACGCAATAGGGCTCGTTCCTCGCTTCCAGCTCTCGCAATTCCTTGCTGAGCCGCAAGCCGGCCAGACGTCGTTCGACCTCGCTGTTGTCGCCGCCCCACATGAATGGCTTGACCTCGAGCTGGCCTTCCCGCGCATCGACGAGTTCGCGCAGGTCATGCTCGAAGGTGCTCGGTATTTCCCACCATTGCGGATCGGCTGCTGATCCTGCAGGCGCATCGGGCGCGTTCGAGTGTGCGAACGTGCCGTGGACGGTGATAATGGTAGCCATATTCCCCCTCCCCCGGCCCGCGAACGGCGCTGAACAATGCGCCGTCCCGTAAACGCGATGCCGAAACTACAAAATCCCTGCTCCCAATGCACAGGGATGGTCGCTTGGCGCGTGTACGCAATATTACGCCGAAACGGGCGCGGATGCGACGGCCCAAAGAATGGCCATTGGGCCGCGCGAAGTATAGGGGAGCCGGCGCTGGAAGGGCTTGCTGTGCGCCGGGTGTTGCCGCAAAGCCGATACACCGGAGGGAATTCGGGCTCGCGGCGTTGCGCCAAAAATGTGTCTGCCAGGCTATTAATGTCTGCTGGCGACGGTCGCGCGTAATTTATCTTCCTGCTCGCGCAATTCCGGCGTCAGCGCTTCGCCAAAGTCTTCGGCCTCGAAAACCGGACGGATCTCAACTTCCGTTTCCTCATCGTGAGGGTTGGGGCAACGCTTCACCCAGTCGATCGCTTCCTGCAGCGAATTGACTTTCCAAAGCCAGAAACCCGCAATCAACTCTTTCGTCTCCGTGAAAGGTCCGTCTATCACGTCGCGCTTCTTTCCCGAGAACCTTACGCGCGCCGCCTTCGAAGTCGGCTGCAGCCCCTCGCCCGCCAACATGATGCCGGCCTTTACAAGCTCTTCATTGAATTTTCCCATTGCGGTCAGCAGCTCCGTGCTCGGCATGACTCCGGCTTCGGAAGCCTTGGATGCTTTAACAAAAACCATGACTTTCATTTGTATCTCCTGACAATGTGCGCGGGCGCGATTTTGCCCGGCTCTGCTCTAATGACGATTAAGAAGCGGGAAGGCCGACATCGCGGCGCGACTGAACGGAATGGCGAAGCCGCGCCCGCCGCGCAAACTTCGCTTCACGTCAGGCTGTCTCGTCGGGGGTGCTCATCGCCCAGATGACGCCAAACGGATCGCGGAGCTGTCCGTAGCGATCACCCCAGAACATTTTCTGCACCGGCATCATCACGGTCGCGCCCGCATCGACCGCACGCTCGAATGCTGCGTCGACATCATCGACCCGCATGATAAGGCTATAGCCTTGCGGCTCTTTGAGCCCGCAACCGTGCTCTGGGAACGGATCGCTCAGCATCAGCGAGCCGCCGTTCACATACAAATGGATGTGCATCGTTCGGCCTTGCTCGTCCGGCGGATAGCGAAAAACTTCCCGCGCCCCGAACGCCCGCACGTAGAAATCGGCGGCGGCGCTGGCATCGCTGACGCTAAGATAAGGAACGACGCCACCGAGAACGGCGGGCTTCTCTTCTGCGGCGGGTGCGGACGCATGCTTCTGCGCTGTAGCCATGAGACGTCTCCTTGCTTGTCAGTTGCCTTTTATTCGCGTCGATGACCCAAGGACGTAGGCAGCGACGGTAATCCGACAGCGGCGCAAAGATTTTTTTAAGACCGTGCCGTGGCGATACCGCCACGTTCGCTATCTTTGATCAAACGATCAATCTGGGCGCGAATATGAGACGCTTCCGCGGCCGTATTGGCTCGCGTAATGGCCTGGTCGAAGGCGACGCGCGCCTCCGCATCACGGCCGAGCTGCATCAGGAAAGCGCCTTTAACTCCATGGAAGTAGAAGTAGCCCGACAGTTGCGCGGCGAGCGGCTCGATCATCGCGAGCGCCGCGGCCGGCCCTTGGGTCTTGCCGACCGCGACAGCCCTATTGAGCGTCACAACTGGTGACGGCTGCAGCCGCTCGAGCGCTTCATAGAGGCGGTCGATTTGCGCCCAGTCCGTATCTTCAGGGCGCTTTGCCTGAGCGTGCAGCGCCGCAATCGCTGCCTGCACCTGGTAGACACCAGGCCGCCGATGCCGCATCGCCTTATCGATGAGCGTCAGGCCCTCGGCGATCATCGCCGCATTCCATAGACTTCGGTCCTGATCCTCGAGCACGACGATGGCGCCGCTGGCATCGAGCCGCGCCGCCTGGCGGGCGTGCTGCAGCAGAAGCAGTGCCGTCAGCCCCATGATCTCAGGTTCGCTTGGAAAGAGCCGCAGCAGAAGCCGCGCCAGCCGTATGGCTTCCTCGCACAGGGAAGCTCGGACGTGAGCCGTACCGCCGCTCGCCGAATAGCCCTCGTTGAAAATGAGGTAGATCACCGTCGCGACGGCCGCCAAGCGTTCGGCGCGCTCGACGGCGCCGGGAGCCTCGAAGGGAACTTGCGACTCGGCGATCTTGCGTTTGGCGCGCGTAATGCGCTGCTCCATCGCCGCTTCGCCAACGAGAAAGGCGCGTGCGATTTCTTTCACGCTCAGTCCGGAGACGATACGAAGCGCCAGCGCGATCTGCTGGTTTGATGGCAGCACCGGATCGCAGCAAACGAACAGCAAGCGCAAAATATCATCCCGGTAATGCGCCGCATCGAGGTGCTGAACTATTTCGCCTTCGGCATCGTCGAGGTTCGACAAGAGATCTTCGGACGGAAGAACATCTTCCCGGCGCTTCCGGCGCAACGCGTCGAGCGCGACGTTGCGGCCGACGAAAATAAGCCATGCTGCCGGATCTCGCGGGGGCCCATTGCCGGGCCATGTCTTCAACGCCCTGAGGCACGCTTCTTGAAACGCCTCCTCGGCCGTGTCGAGATCACGAAAGTTCCGTAACAGCGCCGCCACCGCCTGCGGCCGCGCTGCCATCAGCAGTCTTTCGATATCGCCGACGTCCATCACCCACCGCCCGACTTGGACTGGAAATAGGCGATCGGCCGTATCTCGTAGCTTCCTCCCGGATTGGCCCGGCCGAGATCCCGCGCAATCTGCAGAACTTCGTCGAGCGATTGTGCTTCGGCAATATAGAAGCCGAGCAGCTGTTCCTTGGTTTCGGCAAACGGCCCGTCGATGACGAGCGGTGGATCAGTAGCTTTTCTGAGCGTCGTCGCAGCCGTCGTCGGCATCAGGCGGGCGATTGGCCCGAGTTTTCCGGCTTTGACGAGAGGCTCCTGCACGACCTGCAGCTTGGCCATGACGGCGTCGTCCTCCTCCTTAGACCAGGAGCAGACGACGTCCTCAGAATGGTAACAAAGTATCGCGTACTGCATGCCCGTCCCCTCGCGCATCATTCTTAAGGACGTATGAGTAAGTGCTAGACCGACAACGGTCTTTAAAAAAAATGCAGCCGGAAGTGTCGTCTCGAACCGGAGCCATAGCGGGATAAGTTCCCGATGCGCCGATAAAAGGCTTCAGGAACTTTAAAATGCCGGTTTTTGTTTATGAATAGGGCTGACTTCGGCCTCGCTACCACCTCGGGCCATTCTGACCATTGCGAGCGAGTAACGCGGTATGCCGGACAAAATTCCGTTCGACTACAGCCTTAAGCATCTTCTTATAGTCGCGGGCGTTTCCGGCTGCGGCAAGTCCACCCTCATCAATGAGCTTTCCCGCGGTAGTGCAGCACCTGAAATCCTTTCAGCGCTGCCTGAAGATATCGCAACTTGGTGCCGAGCATCGAGCCCAAAGAGCCGCCGGCTCCGTAACGTATCAGCCGATCCTGCGCGAAAGGCTCGCGGCCAGATTTTGCATTATGAAATCACTGAAACATTCTGGGAAAACCGGGCGAGTGCCGTGCCCCCGCTTTATTCGGTCGAGGACGACGCGGCACTTCAGAACATGCTGGCGGCAGCCGAAAAGATCTACGTCGTCATCGTCCGCACGCCCAGAAAGCAGCTTATCCGCCAGTTGTCGGACCGGTCGGCGCTCATTCACCTTCCTGTTCGCGTGCGCGACAAAGCAACCCGATTTGCCCCGATGATAGAGCGCCTGGAAAAGGCGCTGCCTAACTGGATGAGCGCCAACGCCTGTCGGATAATGGGTCGTCGCTGGGCGCACAGATCGCGTATTCGCGAGCGTAATGAACGCCTTTGCAAATTATATTCTCCGGACGGCGCACTGGATGCGATCCATGAACACTGGGAGACGTCGCTAAAAAAGGCGTGCGGAGATCGGCTTCAGCAGCCTTTTCTTTACGTCGAACCGGGACCGCGTGCGACCAGCCGCAAGACGTTCCGCCTTGCCGCTGGAACGCGTTCGGCGACGATCGCGGCCAGCCCCATCAACTGGGCGCTGATCTTATTGCCGCTTGTTCTTAGCCAGCCAATCCTTGAGTTTCTCGAAATCTGCTGAACCCGAGAACGCCGTCGCCGAGCCATCGTTGGCAATGAGTCGCGTATAGGGCAACTCACCCATCCACTTGGGATCGACGGCAAAACGCAATTTCTCTTCAAAGCCGTTGGACAACGCCAAGCTTTGAACCCCGCCAAGTCCGGCCTTCGCGAGCGAAGCGGCAATGCGATCGGGTTCGGCTGCATGGTGATCCCAGTTGACGAGCACGATAGTGGTGCCGGGATGCTCGCTTGCGAACTGTCCCCAGTCCTTCAACTCGACCATGCAGTTGCCGCAGCTGAACGCCCAGAAGTGCACGATGACGGGCTGCCCCTTGTGCGCGCCGGTTACCTCTTGCCAGCTCCCGCTGTCGAACGGACGCACCGCGTCTTTGGCGATGGATGCACCCGGCGTTAGCGCCAACAGCACCGCGCCAATCGCGGCGGTGGCGAATGTCGAAAATCTCATGACTGCGGCTCCAACGCGATGAGCCGGAAGCCTTCCTTCAATGTCAGCCAAGACAAATAGGCCGTCGTTTGATTGGCGATCAGCAGTGGATGATCGGATGCGTCTTGCGTCGTAGCAATGGCGCTCGGCTTGCTCCAGGTCTTGCCGGAATCTCGTGACGTCATCAGCTCTATGCTCGTCTTGACGCCGTCGAACGACTTGTAGGCGAGATAGACCGTGTCACCTTCGGCTAGAACGTAGGGTCGCGATGTTTGCGAATTCGCATCGCCAAGCTTCATCGGCACCGAGAACGTCTTACCGCCATCCTCGGAGTGCGCATAGTAGAGACCTTTGAGCTTCCGGCCCAGCGCGAACCACGTCGCGTGATAGGTGCCATCCTTGCCGATGGCGAGGCTCGGACCCTGATGCGGACAGACGTCGATTTTGGCGTCGTCGTCACTGACGCGATAGAGCGGTCCAGGCGTCGCCCCGGAAAAAGTTATGACAGCGTGATCGCGGATGCCACCGTCGAAGATATTGCGGAAAAGGACGACCGGTTTGCCGGGACCGGCAAAGGCGACGGCAATGCGGCAGCATTCGCACGTGTTGTCGCGCGCGATCGTCGCTGCTTCGAGCGTACCGCCGGGCCGATCGTCCCAGGCGAACGCCAGCGCCGCGCCAGCATAGGGTTTGTGCTCGGCCTTCGCGGCCGCCACGTTACGTTTATCAATCCAGGCGGCGAAGACGCGGCCGTCGGGATCGAGCGCCACAGCTTCAAAGCGCTGGCTCGGCGAACCGTTCGTCATCGCCTGCGGAGCGGAGAAGGTTTTGCCATCGTCCGTCGACCGGACGATGAAAGCGTGCCCGTTATATTTTTGATCACGCGTCGCATACGTGAGGACCAGACGCCCGCCGGAACCAGCGACGATCTTCGGGCGAGCGTCCGGACCATCGTCGAGAGACAATGCCGTCGCCGCCAGTGTCGTCGGTTGGGAAAACGTTTTGCCGTGATCAGTTGAACTCGCGACCGAGACGCGGCCGCCCGCAACCCACGTCAGCCAAAGCTTGCCGTCAGGTGCAAAGGCAGGCGTTGCGACGCTGGCGCAGGCCAGCGCCGTCGTCTGACACGCTGCGGGCGGCGGCGCATGATGATGCATGTGCTGTGCGTCGTGGGACAGCGCTGCACGGGTTCCGCAGGTTAGCGCCGGTATCGCCAGCAGCGCGCCCATGAGTTGTGTACGCATGATATCAAAATCTCACTTTCATGCCGGCATAGTAAGTTCGGGGAGCGCCGGAATAGATCGAGCCGGAGGCATTCGCGAGTGTTGCCGGCGTCGCGCCGACCGTGTTCGTGATGTTGTTTGCCGAGGCTATGTAAGTCTCGTCGAGGAGATTCCGTATTTCGAAATAGACCATCAACGATCGCACCGGCCCGCCGCTGAACTCGGTAGCGTAGTGCACGTTGAGATCGACGGTGTCGTAGCCCGGCGCTTCGAGCAGATTGGCGTTTTCCATGTAAAAGCCGTCGTGCCACTGATATTCAGCATAAGCTCCCCAGCCTTTGTAAGTTCCATCCTGCGCGTCGTAGCTGAGGCGCGCCGTCAGCTCATTCGGTGAAACACCGGGAATCTTATTTCCGGCGCGGTCGAAAGAGAGAAACTGCGGAACTGGCGGGACCGCATTGTTGGGCAGCTGCTCGGTGTAGTCCGTGTAGATTTGGTTGTTATAGATATACGCCCCCGTCAGCCGAAATCCCGCACCCAGCGCGATGTCAATCGCTGCTTCGATGCCGCGATGCTCCGAGGCCGGCGCGTTGAACGTGAAGTTCGGCAAACCGACGCCCGGCGACTGCGAGACGAGTTCGTTCTCGAAGAACTCGTAGAACCCGGTGAGGCTGAGCATGACGCCGCGAACCGGCGTCCAATCGACCCCGACATCATAGCCGACGTTGGTCTGCGCCTTGAGGTCGGTATTGTTTCCCGGCTGCCCCTCTGGCGTCACGAACAGGTTCGTGAATTGCGGCGTGCCGTAGCCTGTTCCGACGCGGGCATGAAACTGCCAATCGCGACTTGGCGTGTAGACCACACCCAGCTCCGGCGCGACATTCGTGATATCGCGGTCGGCCGACACCGTCACGTCGCTCGATGTCGTCCCGTCCGTTGTATACTTGAAGCTGCGCTGCGAACCATCGAGCGACGTTCGCTCGACCGTCGCACCGCCCACGACGGCAACCGTATTGGTGAGCTGAACTTCCTGGCGCGCGCGGGCACCGAAGTTCATCGTCGAGCCGATCGTTTCAGACTGCAGCAATCCGAGCTTGGCATTCCCGCCAGGAGCGACGTTGTAGGTTAGCCCATCGACAGGAAGATAATTCCAGAAAGCTCCGAGATAGGCGAGCGTCGGAAGTCCGGCGAACGCCGAACGATGACTGATGCCGGTGCTGATATTGTAGGAGAGGTAATCGCCGATGGCGCTCGTAGTACCCGTCGGCTGATTGATGTTGCGGTCATCGACGACGATCTGCACTTGCCCGGTTGTCGCCGCATCGAAGGAGTGCTCCCAGCGAATGCCGCCAATCGTTCGACGATCATCGCGATTGGCGCCGGCTTGCTCGGCGGTCTGCGCGACCGCATCGGTGCTGGTTGCGCTGGTATTGCCGGTTGCCGAAAATCTGCTCGTTACGCAGCCGGGCGCCGAGCCGGCCGCGGTCTTGCAACCCTTCTGAAACGGATTCTGCTTGAACTGATTGAGCGACATGCGAAACGGCAGCTCCGTATCGAGTTCGTTATCGATCGCCTTGACCGTGATCGTATCGGACGTGGTCGGCCGATAGGTGAGCAGCATGTTGATCGTCTGCGTGTCGAAGGAACTGTAGCCGTAGTAGCCATCGCCGCGCACATCACTGATGAAGACCGACCCTTCGAAGTTCCCGGTTTTCGTGCCGGCGCTCACGTAATTGTTCAAATAGTTGAAGCTGCCGACGTCGACGCCATATTCGACGCCGTTGATTTCGCCACCTGGCCGCGTGCGGAAGTTGAGGGCGCCTCCGGTCGCATAGTTCCCGAACAGCGCCGACGACGGACCTCGCCACACATCGATGCTAGAATAAGCGTGCGGGTCGATCAGGTCGCTGCGCGATAACCCGTCGGGCTGCGTGACCGGAAAACCATCTTCCAGAATAACGATATTGCGTATGCCGAAGCCATTGCGGGCATTCGAGCCACGAATGGAAATGCCGAGGTCGCGCGGACCGTTGCCTTGCTTGATCGAAACACCGGGACTCTCGCGAAGAATATCCGCGACGGAGAACACGGGCGTCTCGGCAAATCGCTTCATGTCGATCGCGGTCGCCGTTTGCGCACCGGCATTCGACGCACCGGGTACCGCAGCGACCGCCGACGACGGCGCACCCGGATTCCCGGCCGCCGGCGGAGCATCTCCGCCGGCCACCAACCCCGTCGATGTGCTGGCGTTCGCGGACGCTGGGACGGCCGGCACTGCCGCCGGTGGTTTCGACGGCATATTGGCTACGGTCTTTGATTTCGCCTTGGCTTTCTCGTTCGGCTTCTCCGCCGGTTTGGACTGTGCATTCTGGATAGGCGCTTGCTGAACGGTGACATCGGGCAGCGTTATGGCATTCTCCGTGGCTGCATCCTGGGCGCGGGCGCTCTCCAGAGCAGCAAGCGACAAGGCGGCGATGAAAGATGCGGAGGCGGCGCGGCGGCCGCAGGAGTACGCGCGCCTAAGGCGAAACACCGTCGCATGACGACTCGAATGCAAACGCATTTCGGAATATCCCAACAGATCTGATGATGTGTGACGATCACCGAGCGGACGCATAATGTCCGAGTCGGTAATGCTCGCGCCGAAGCGCAAAGGCTTTTCAGATCAGGGTTGTCGGGGGACCGCGTGCCGATTGGGCGCCAGGCTTCGGCGTCGCGCGGAAAATTTCGGCCGTGATTCTGTATGAAACGGCCGCGTAGCGAACGGTATGGGCGAGCAGATGCGACGCGTCATGATCGACGGTAACGGCACCGGCGGTTGCGTAGGGGCAGATATTTTTCCCGTCCATCGGCGCTTTTGGTTGCACCGGAACGCCCGCATCATCAAAGGTCAGACTCTGTGGCCCGTGACCCGTGCAAATGACGATCTCGACAGCGGCTGCGGGATCGGGCGGCACAGCAAGCATGAAGCCGACAGGCAGCAGACTGCGCACCAAGAACGCAATTCCTACCAGCAGATTTAACAAGCCACGCATTGAAGCTTCTTGCTAGCCGATGATGAGCAGTTGGCGTTTGAGCGCCGGTTCCGTGCTGTCGTCTATAATAACCGTCTAGGATGCATGTTTAGCGCGAATCGTAGCGGCGGCAGGTAGCACAAGTGTCACGGGGGTTGCGCAAATCGCGTCACGATAGGCACGAGGCGACAAAGAGCCGTCTAACCGCGAAAGCGCCGCTACCGGCAGCCGCATTTCACTGCCTCTTATATTGGCAACCGGCGCGGCGGCGGTCTATGTCTTGAGCAATCCCGGCGGTTTCTACTCCTTGTATGTTTCCGTCCTGTCGAATTGCGTAAAGCTCGTCAGGCCCTTACCGATGATCTTCCGGGTGGCACAGAACTTGATCTAAGCGCTGATCAGCCTCGAACACGCAGAGCACGTCGCCAGTGAGCCAAAACCATTTCAATGGCTATACGCTGGCCTATGAGCGTGACGAGATACAGTTCCCGGTCTATGTCGTGGCATTGATCGGTGCCGGATTTACCGCCGCCGCCATCGCCTTCGACAATGTGTTCTTGTTTGGCTTGGCGCTCTGCGCCTTAGGCTTTGCTTATTACAACTATCCGCTACTCGAAACGGGTCGGCCGCGGCTTGGGGCTGGCCAGTACGGAATTTTTGTTGAGGGTCTCGGCATCATCTCGTGGCGAGCGATTAAGCAGATCGACTTGGTCGCGATCAATTTGCGCGGCGCGGCAAACAACGAGCTTCGCATCACGCTCCAGGAGCCACTCGAGCGGGCGCTGCTGGCTAACTGGCGGAAGCGGCCGATCTACCGGTTCCTGATGCGGCTGCCGTGGTCGATGGCCGCCAAAAACGTCATACGCATACCGCTCGATGTTTTTGACCGTCCCGCCGACGAAATTCACGCCAATTTCATGCGGATAATGAGTTTTTACCGCCGCTGACGCAAAGGACGGAACGGCGGAAATTCCGGGGCGAGACTCGTAAAAACCCTATGCTATGCTGATGACACCTGGGGACCTGTGGAGGGAACTAATTACTTGATGACCCACGAAGACGTCATCCTCGTCGATGCCGACGATCACGAAATCGGCACGGAGGAGAAGCTCAAGGCGCACCAGCGCGGTCACTTGCACCGCGCATTCTCGGTCATGATCTGGGACGGCCGAGGCCGCCTGCTGCTGCAACGGCGGCAGATCAACAAGTATCATTCGGGAGGTCTGTGGACCAACTCGTGCTGCGGCCATCCCCGGCCCGGCGAACAATCGCGCGAGGCAGCAATGCGCCGGCTCGGAGAAGAGATGGGCATATCATGCCCGCTTGAGCCGATCGGCACGTTTACCTATCGCGCCGAACTCGGCGACGGATTGGTGGAGCATGAACTCGTGCATCTTTTCCGAGGCGTCTACGATGGCGCTGTAGCTCCCGATCCCAGCGAATGCGACGGGTTCAGCTGGTCGGCGCCCGAGGCGATCCAGAGCCAGATCAGAGCCGTGCCCCACTGCTTCAGCGCTTGGTTCGTTAAGTACGCCGACGCCGGTTGGCCCGTGGCTCCGCCCGTTGACCTGGTCCTCCCCGAACTATGACAGGCCGGCAGCGATTTTAGACCCTGCAAATTTACACGGAACCCAACGCTTCGGATTTGGTTGGTAGTTTGTCGGGGTGTGTCTTGAGCTAGTCCGCGAAAACTTTCGTCGCGAAGCTGGCGTTCGATCACGCATCATCGGGCCGATCTTTCGCAAAGTGCAACGGGATCAACCATGCGAACAATGCGCGTAGTTTATTTTAGTCTATTGATTATCGGAATGACGAGCCCGTGCATCGCTCAAGCCGAGCATACTCACGACGTGTCGCCCCCGGATCGGGCTGCCACTGCTACGAAAAAGACAGGAGATGGAGAACCCTCGTCGGAAGGAACGCCCGCAGTCGTCGTCGACGACAACAAGGTGGAAAGTTTGCTGGGTAAGGTTGTGACCAGCGCCTCGGGAGAAAAACTCGGACCGGTAACCGATATCCTGGTCGGACATTCCGGCGATGTCCGGGCTGCCGTAATCGACTTCGGCGGATTTTTGGGAGTAGGCACGCGCAAAGTTGCCGTGGCATGGTCGGCCTTGCGCTTTTCGTCTGGTGCAATCGCTCTCAACATGACGCGAGATGAATTGCGCGTGACGCCCGAATATCGCGGAGGCGAGCCGATCGTAATCGTCGGTCCGACGCCGGCTCAACCGTCGCCGCCCGCAGCCGCTGCGCATCCACCGGCCGGCAAATGAAGATCGTGATGCGCCGCCTTTCTTCAATGACATAAATTTTGGCGGGCTTGAAAGTGCCATCAGAGCCTGCCGTACCGGTCGCGTCGAAAAGGAGCCAAGTCGGCGTCGACTGGTTTGCGTTTTTTCTCGCAGATGTCCAGACAGGTTTCGGTCCATTCCTTGCCGTCTATCTGACAACGGAAAAGTGGAACAACGCCGATATCGGCTTTGTACTAACCGCGGGCAGCATCGTCGCGCTCCTGGGACAATTGCCGGGCGGAGCGCTGGTCGACGCGTTGAAGCGCGAGCGCCTGCTCGCCGGCCTTTCGATGTTCGCCATCGGCATGAGCGCGCTTTGGATCGCCGTGGCGCCGCAGTTTTCTGCTGTTCTCCTTTCGCAAGTACTCCATTCCGCCGGCAGCGCCATCGTCGGACCGGCGCTCGCGGCGATCAGTCTGGAACTCGTAGGTTATCGCCTCATCGGAGAAAGGCTCGGTCGCAACGCCCGCTTTTCGTCGAGCGGCAGTCTGATCGCGGCAGCCGTCATGGGCGCATTCGGCCACTATTTCTCGAGCCGCGCTGTATTCTTCGTAACGGCCGCGATGGCCATTCCGGCAATGCTGGCATTACGGCTGATTTCCGAGAAAGAGTTCCACCGCGAAGAACTTGAACCGGAGGAGCCGCGCCCCGAGTACCACTTCGCTGAAGCATTGAAGGAACTGGCGACCAACAGGACGCTGTTGATCCTGGCCGCCACCGTGTGTCTCTTTCATCTATCCAACGCTGCCATTCTGCCGCTCGTGGCGAACGTCATCACGTTGCGATCGGCCGACAACGCGACCGAACTCGTCGCACTTTTCATTATCGTCCCGCAGCTCGTGGTCGCGTTTGTTTCGCCGTGGGTTGGACGATACGCCGACCAACGTGGCCGCCGCCCTCTCCTGCTCGTTGGCTTTGGCGCACTACCGGTTCGAGCGGCGCTGCTGGCGTCAAGCTCGGACCCGACGATTTTGGTCGCGATCCAGGTGTTGGACGGCCTGTCGGCGGCCGCGCTCGGCGTTCTCGTGTCCGGTTGCGTCGCCGATATTACGCGCCACACCGGCAACTTTAACCTCGCCCTAGGCTTCGTCGGAATCGCGATGGGCATCGGCGGGACCATCAGTACGGCGGCGGCCGGCATCATCGCCGATCGCTTCGGGACGGCGACGTCCCTGCTGACGCTGGCGTGCATCGGCCTTCTCGCCTTTGTCACCTTCGCCTTCGCGATGCCCGAGACGAGGAACCCGAACGGCGCGCCGCAACTAGATCAAACGAAGCAGTAGATCGGCCATCACCGGCCTATCACGCAGGCCGCGTCGACATGCTCAAGCGGAAAACAGGTCTTTGAGCATGGCGGCACGTCCGCGAAGGTGAGTCGCCAGCCACTTCGTTTTTCGATTTTACCGTTTGTTCAAAAATACCGCTTGCATACTACAATAATTCTTGAATAGTAGTAATGTGGATGAAGCTCAGATCGTCTCCGCCCTCGCGGCCCTCGCTCACCAGCACCGGCTTCGGATTTTCCGGTTGCTCGTTCGTGCCGGTCCGTCCGGCGTTCCAGCCGGCGAGATCGCGCAGCACGTTGGCATCAGCCCGACGGGCATGTCATTTCACCTGAAGGAACTCGATCACGCGGGGCTCGTCACGTCCACGCGCGATGGCCGCTTCGTGCGCTACGCGGTGCGCGTCGAGGGCATGCGTCAACTGCTGACCTATCTCACCGAAGACTGCTGCCGGGGCAAACCCGAGCTATGCGGCACCGTCATCAAGAACGCCCGCGCCACACGAACCCGAGAGAAAGCGTAAGCGATGTGCGCATGCTTTTCGCCCGGCCAACGTGTCGGCTCCGAGTTTTTAGGGTCGGCGTTCCTGTTGGCGACCGTCATCGGTTCCGGCATCATGGGCGCAAGGCTGTCGGGCGGCAACGAGGCGCTCGCCTTGTTGGGAAACACGTTGCCGACTGGAGCCATGCTTGTCGTACTGATCACGATGTTCAGCCCAATCTCCGGTGCCCATTTCAATCCGGCGGTGACGGGCGTTTTCTGGCTTAAACACGAGATCACACCGCGACTTGCATTGGGTTACATCCTCGCGCAGCTGGCAGGCGGCATCGCGGGCGTGTTGGCCGCGCATCTGATGTTTGATCTGCCGCTGCTTCAGCTCTCGGCGAAGGTCCGCAGTGGCCCCGCGCAGTGGTTTGCCGAATACATAGCGACGTTTGGACTGGTCCTGACGATCCTCGTAACTCTCAGAGCGAAGCCCGCTGCCCTGGCCATGTCGGTCGGGCTCTACATCATCGCCGCCTATTGGTTTACAGCTTCGACGTCCTTCGCTAATCCCGCCGTCACGCTGGCAAGGGCTTTCTCCGACACGTTCGCGGGGATACGCTTTGCAGATGTTATGCCATTCGTTGTCGCGCAACTTGGCGGCGCGTTTTGCGCACTGCTATTATCGCGCTGGCTGCTATCTCATTCGGAAACCATGGACGGTTCCCTGATTTCAGTGCCGTCAACGGCGGAGTAAACGCAATGACCATCACAATCTATCACAATCCGAGCTGCGGGACGTCGCGCAACACGTTGGCGATGATCCGCGCCAGCGGCGAGGAGCCGGAGATCATCGAATACCTGGAGACGCCGCCTACCCGCGATCGCCTCTTTGAACTGCTTCACGCGATGGGTATGTCGGCGCGCGAGCTGCTGCGCAAGAATGTGCCACCGTACCACGACTTGAAGCTCGACGCGGCGACAGCGACCGAAGATCAACTCGTTGACTTGATGGCTTTACATCCGCTGCTGATCAATCGACCGATCGTCGTGACGCCATTGGGTGTGAGGTTGTGCCGGCCTTCCGAGGCGGTGCTCGACATCCTGCCGAACCCCGCTATCGGGACCTTCACCAAAGAAGACGGAGAGGTTGTCGTCGGCATCTCGAGGTCCGGCAAGGCATGAAAGATGCGCTCATCGGGCTCCCGAACGTTTTGCCGAAACACTTCAAGGCGCCCGCTGCCGAACAACTCGGAGTCGCTCAGCCCTCGACGCACAAGCCACGCATCCTCCTGCTATACGGCTCCCTGCGCGAAAGGTCCTTCAGCCGGTTCCTTGCAGAAGAAGCCGCAAGCTTGCTCGAAGCATTCGGCGCCGAAACGCGCATATTCGACCCGCGCGGCCTTCCGCTGCCCGATGGCATGCCCGTGACCGACGCAAAGGTACAAGAGCTTCGCGGCTTGGCCGCGTGGTCCGAGGGGCAGGTTTGGTCGTCACCGGAGCGTCATGGCGCAATGAGCGGCGTCCTGAAATCCCAAATCGACTGGATACCATTATCCGTTGGCGGTGTGCGTCCGACCCAAGGCAAGACTCTGGCCGTTATGCAAGTGTGCGGCGGCTCTCAGTCGTACAATGCCGTCAACCAAATGCGCATTCTCGGGCGCTGGATGAGGATGCTGACGATCCCCAATCAGTCGTCTGTCGCCAAGGCATTCCAAGAGTTCGACGCGGCGGGCCGCATGAAGCCGTCACCGTATTACGACCGCGTCGTTGATGTGATGGAAGAGTTGGTCAAGTTCACGTTGCTCACGAGAGACCGTGCCACGTATCTCGTCGACCGCTACAGCGAGCGCAAAGAGACGGCGGAAGAGCTGTCGAAGCGGGTC
>NZ_DATNBA010000037.1:0-3804 GCF_035572195.1 Hyphomicrobium sp.
GTTGCTGAGCGCGTCAAGGCGCTGCGCGCGCTGATGGCCAAAGCCAAGCTCGACGCCGTGCTCGTTCCGCGCGCCGACAGGCATCAAGGCGAATACGTCCCAGCATCCGCCGAGCGCTTGCAATGGCTGACGGGATTTTCCGGTTCCGCTGGCATCGCCGCCGTCGCGAAAAAGTCCGCGGTGTTGTTCACGGATGGCCGCTACACGGTGCAGGCCGACGCCGAAACCGACAGAGGCATTTTCGAAGTCTCTCTCTTGCCGCGGCTGAAAATCGCCGAGTGGCTATCGACCACGCTCGCCAAAGGCCAGACGGTGGGCTTCGATCCCTGGCTGCACACCGCCGGAGAGATCACGCGTCTGAAAGCCGCTCTCGCGCTCAAGGGCATCAAACTCAAAGCCCTTGCGAAGAACCCGATCGACACGCTGTGGGGCAAGGCGCGCCCGAAGCCGCCGTCCGGTCCAGTCATCGCCCAACCCCTGGCGCTCGCCGGCAAATCCGCCGCTGAAAAGATCGCGCACGTTCAGGCGCTTTTGAAGAAGGACGGCCAAAACGCCGTCATCCTGACGATGCCGGATTCGATCTGCTGGTTGTTGAACATTCGCGGCAGCGACGTGGCGCACAGCCCGGTTGTGCTGGCCTTCGCAATCGTGCCGGTGACCGGCAAAGTCGAACTTTTCGTCGATGCCACACGGTTGGACGCCGAGGCGCGCGCGCACCTAGCCCCGGTCGCCAAACTCTTACGGCCCGGCGCACTCGCCGATCGGCTGACAGCGCTCAAAAAGCACCGCAAGCGGGTGCGCTTCGACCCCGAGTCTGCCGCCTACTGGTTCGAAACCAAGCTCGGAAGCCGCGCCATATCTCGCGGACAGGATCCGTGCATTCTGCCGAAGGCGATCAAAACCGGCGCCGAAATGACCGGCGCACGGGCAGCGCACGTTCGCGACGGCAAGGCCGTCGTCCGGTTTCTGGCTTGGCTCGACGGCAGAGCTGCGGATGGAACGCTCGACGAGATCACGGCCGTCCGCAAGCTCGAAGAGTTTCGCCGCGATACGAATATGTTGCGCGACATCAGCTTCCCGACGATTTCGGGCTCCGGTCCCAATGGCGCTATTGTCCACTATCGAGTCACCGAGGCAACCAATCGCCGGATGAACCTCGGCGAATTATTCCTTGTCGACAGCGGCGCGCAGTACCAGGACGGCACGACCGACATCACGCGAACGGTCGCCATCGGTGAGCCGAGTGAAGACATGAAACGGCATTTCACTGCCGTTCTGAAAGGCCATATCGCGGTTGCCACTGCTCGCTTTCCCAAAGGCACGCGCGGCATCGACCTCGACCCTTTCGCGCGCCGCGCCCTGTGGGCCATCGGCGCCGATTTCGACCACGGCACCGGACACGGCATTGGCAGCTATCTCTCGGTCCATGAGGGTCCGCAGTCGATATCGCGCGCCGGCATGGTCCCGCTGCAGCCCGGCATGCTGATTTCGAACGAGCCCGGCTTTTATAAGGTGGGTGCCTACGGCATCCGCATCGAGAACGTCGTGCTCGTCACCGAGCCCGAAAAGACGTCGGACAGCGAACGTCCGATGATGAGTTTCGAAACCCTGACGCTGGCCCCGATCGATTTGCGGCTCATCATCGCCGAGATGCTCTCCAGCGAAGAGCTCGCATGGATCAACGCCTATCATGCGCGGGTCTTCGAAACGCTGTCGCCCAGTCTCGATCAAGAGGCGTCCGACTGGCTGCAGCATGCGACGCGACCCATGCAGTCTGCGCAAGTCTCGCTGCTGTCACAGTCGTAACAGCAGCAGGCCCCATTGTTCCCTTAGCGTCTGCTTCAATGCAGTCGCGATAGGAGCAACCCCCGATGATCCCGATTCACGAAGTCAGCGCCGCGCCACATTTTCCACAGGCCTACAAATCGGCACAACCCACAGTGACACGGCCCGAAGCCGTCATTTCCGCATTGATGGTCGCCGCCGAAGGTTCGAAGGACGTCGAAATTACGGAGCACGACGGCGAAATTTACATCGCGATCACCGCAACCCGGTGACCGTTAACACGTTATCATCCCGGGGCTAGTCCCCGGGATCTAGACATCAGCAAGCGCCGGCGTTCGTTGAGACTGCGTTCTGGATGGCAGAAAAACTCTAGGTGGCGTGACCGATAAGCGCGAGCCATTCGTCCTCGGTCAACACCGTCACGCCGAGCGCCTGCGCGTTGGCGAGCTTCGATCCCGCATCAGCACCCGCCACAACGTACTCCGTCTTCTTCGAAACGGAACTCGCGACCTTGGCGCCAAGCCGTTCGGCGAGCGCTTTCGCCTCATTTCGCGTCAACTTCGCCAACGAACCGGTGAAGACGACGGTCTTTCCGGTAACGGGTGAGTCCTTTGCCTGCGGGCGCTCGAACGGCTTCAACGTCAATTCCTTGAGCAGCGCATCGATCTGCTCGCGATTGTGTTGCTCGGCAAAAAAGTCGATCAGCGCATCGACCACCGTCTCGCCAATACCTTCGATGTCGTCGATCTCGCGATAGGCCTCGCTGCCTTTGCCGCCTTCGATCGCGGCATCCACGGCCGTCCGCAGCGCCTCGAACGTCCCATACGCCTTGCCTAGGTCTTTGGCCGTCGTCTCGCCGATATGCCGGATGCCGAGCCCATAAAGAAAACGCTCCAGCGGCACGCTACGGCGCGCATCGATCGCCGCGAAAAGTTTGCCGACCGATGTCTTGCCGAAACCTTTGAGCGTTGCCAGCGGCTCCGGATGCTTTTGGTCACGCTCTTGCAACGTGAAGATGTCGGCGGCCGATTTGATCCGGCCATCATCGAACAGAAACTCGATCTTCTCCGCCCCTAAACCTTCGATATCGAGTGCATTTCGCGACACGAAATGCTTCAGGCGCTCTTTCACCTGCGCCGGACAAATGAGGCCGCCCGTGCAACGGCGAACCACGTCGGCCGTGCCGCCGTCCTCATCGGATTCGCGCACTGCGTGACTGCCGCAGATAGGGCATATGGTTGGAAACTCGAAAGGCTTCGCCGACTTCGGCCGCTTGTCGAGAATGACTTCGACGATCTGCGGGATGACGTCGCCGGCCCGTTGCACGACGACGGTATCGCCCTCGCGGATATCCTTGCGCGCGATCTCATCCTCGTTATGCAGCGTCGCGTTCGAGACGACGACGCCGCCGACCGTCACCGGCTCGAGCTTGGCAACGGGCGTCAGCGCGCCAGTGCGCCCGACCTGGATGTCGATTTTGTTGAGAACCGTCGTGGCACGCTCGGCGGCGAACTTATGCGCGATGGCCCAGCGCGGCGAACGCGACACGAACCCGAGGCGCTGTTGATAGTCGAGCCGGTTCACTTTGTAGACGACACCATCGATATCGTAACCGAGCGACGAGCGCCCGCTTTCGATCTCCCGATAGAAGGCGATGAGATCATCGGCCGTTGCCGTGACGCGCATCAACCGATTGACGGGAAGCCCCCAGCGTTTGAATGCGGCGATGACGCCGGCTTGCGTGTCGGCCGGTAATTTCGATGCAGCGCCCCAGGCGTAGGCGAAAAACCGCAACGGCCGCTTGGCCGTGATCGAGGAATCGAGTTGGCGCAGCGAGCCCGCCGCCGCATTGCGCGGATTGGCAAAGACCTTATCGCCGCTCGCCGCCTGCGCCGCGTTAAGTTTGGCGAAGTCCTCGTGCCCAAGATAAATCTCACCGCGGATATCGATGACGTCCGGTATGTCTTTGCCTTTTAGCGCGTGCGGAATCTCCGAGATCGTCTTGACGTTGGCGGTGAC
>NZ_DATNBA010000038.1:0-36463 GCF_035572195.1 Hyphomicrobium sp.
CTCGCAGAAATCGGAATCTAAGCGGATATTGCAGAGCCCTTGGCGGAGACGGAGGGATTCGAACCCTCGATACGCTTTAAGGCGTATGACGATTTAGCAAACCGTTGCCTTCAGCCACTCGGCCACGTCTCCCCAATTCAGCGGGTCGGCACCCTATAGAGGGCGGACCGCGGCAATGCAAGCAAGGCAACCGGGCTCCCGAACAGCTTGTGCTGCCTCTGGTCGTGGCCGCAAAGTCGTCCTAGTCTTCTGAGAGCATTACTCTTCACGGGAACGGGGGACCGCTTTGGCTGTCCGTCTAAAATCGGCGCTTTGCGCGGGTGTCGTCACGTTGCTTTCCGCTAGCGCCGCGGCGAGCGCGGAAATTTGCGTCACATGCACAGGGCCGGACGCGAAATACGCCTGCGTGGTGAACACCTCCACCGCCGGCACGATCGATACGGTCGTCAAGCTTTACTGCATCACGGCACTTGCGAAGGCCGGACCGCATGCGAGCTGCGCCATAGATCGCAACACGAAGGCGCCATGCCAAGGCGTACGGAAAGAATTGCCCCTTCCCGGAGTGCTCGAACAAGCTCTCGACAATCCACAGGAACCGCAGACGGCGACGCCGGCCCTAAGTTCGCCGTCTCCAGGTGAACCCGGCGCCTTGCCGGCACATTCCGAAGCAGCGCCGCACGGGGCCGTCGATGCCGGTTCGCAACCAGCCAAGGATGCGCCACCGAAGACGGTTCAGGAAATGATGGAGAACGGCGCGAAGTCGGCGGGCGACGGCTTTTCCGAAACACAGAAGTCGGCCGGCAAAGCGGCAAAGTCGACAACCACCGCTCTCGAAAAAGCAGGCTTGGCTGTCGGCAGTGCGGCGAAAACCTCGTGGAAATGCCTGTCGTCGTTCTTCTCGAACTGCTCAAGCGGTTCGTCGGAATAGACGGCAGCCAAAGAACGTTAAACTCGTCGCACGATTCTCAGTGAACCGACGTGAGCCATTCGCGGGCGAGCTTCTGCGCCTGCACGATTTCGGACTTGCTCATGTCGCGCGCAACTTCGAGGCGGTAACGCTTCGCGTCGTCATTGCCTCGCATGGCGGCGATGTTGAACCACTTGTGAGCCTGGATCAGGTCGACAGTTCCATCGCGGCCAGTACTACAGCTGAGACCGAGTTCGAACAGGGCGTCAGGTTGACCTCCCTGTGCCGCAAACTCGACCGTCTCACGCGAAGACACGTCCATACGTGCCATTTTAACATACTCCAAACGAGCCGCTACTACGCCCATGATGGTCGCGAGTGGCTGAGCCATGCGCGGACCAGATCGATGTCACTGCGCTTCCGAAACATGACATCGGATTGATGAAAACTCGTAAAAAGCCGAGCAAAAACATTGTAACCTTTGCACAATCAATGTTTCAGCTCTCGTATCCCGTGACCGAAATCGGCACGATTTTTCCGGAATAACCCGTTCGCTTACGCGCCCTTAAGGGCGGTTGCCATTTCTGGCTAACCATGTTCGAATTGGCCGGTCGGGGCATCTCAAGAATGAGCGGTTCGGAATCGTGTTCAGGCAAGGTTCAGTCTTGCGCTGATAACCATAATCGATGGCCCCCAAGCGGGGTCAGTCACGACGCCTGAACCGTGGGGGACAACGGGGCACACTATGATTTGCCGGTCGCTAGTTTTAGCGAGTCTTCTCGCACTTGGGGGCTGCGCGCAGCAAGGCGTTACGCGTCCGACCTATCTCGGGTTGTCGGATATTGCCTCCGATGCCGAAGCGTCACCAGAGCCGGTTTCGGGCCAGCAGTCGGAAGCCTTGCGCCACGTCCAGTCGAACAAGGTTTTGGGCGCAATGGCGTTTCAGAGAGTGACAGGCCGGACGGTCGACCCGAGCAGCCTGAGCGGCAGCGGCCGGGAATAAAGCTTTAGGCAAGCTTCGGAGGACGCTCACGCCTTGGCGCGCGACGCATCGGCTTTCTTCAGGGCCAAGCCCTTGATAACTGCCGGACGCGCCGCGATGAGATCAAGCCAACGCTCGACGTTTGGAAATTTCTTGATGTCCTGGGCCAGAGCTTCCCAGGTACGTACCCACGGAAAACTTGCGATGTCGGCGATCGAATAGGCGCCGGCGAGATACGGCCGATCGCTCAACCGCTTGTCCATCACGCCGAAAAGCCGCTCGACCTCTTTCCTGTAGCGCTCGATGGCATACGGTATCTTTTCCGGCGCCGTGCGGCGGAAATGATTGCTCTGTCCCGCCATCGGCCCAAGCCCGCCCACCTGCCAGAAGAGCCATTGGTCGACATCGGCCTTGGCACGTTCGCTGGAAGGATAGAGGGCGCCGAATTTCCGGCCGAGATATTGCAGAATTGCGCCGGATTCGAAGACCGCCAGAGGCTGTCCGTCCGGACCCTCCGGATCGACGATCGCCGGAATGCGATTATTCGGAGAGACCGCGAGAAACGCCGGGGCGAATTGCTCCCCCTTGTTGATATCGATGAACTCGACGCGATAGGGCGCCCCAATCTCTTCGAGCATGATCGAAATTTTGAAACCGTTCGGCGTCGTCCAGAAGTAAAGGGTGATCGGCTCTTCTTGTCCTTCGTCCAGCATGTCAATCTTTCTTATGGAACGAGTATGATCGAGCCGGTGGTTCGCCGTGCCTCGAGATCGCGATGGGCGCTCGCGGCATCACGGAGCGGATAACGGTGATTGATCGAGATTTTGATTTTGCCGCTCGACACCATCTCGAAAAGTTCAGCGGCGTTCTGTTCAAGATCCTCCCTTGTCGCGGTATATGCGAAAAGAGACGGGCGCGTGGCGAAAAGCGAGCCTTTCAAAGCCGTTAATTCGAAGGGCGGCACCGGCCCCGACGAATTGCCGAAGGAGACCCACAGGCCTTTCGACTTCAGGCAATCGAGCGATTTCGGAAACGTATCTTTGCCGACCGAGTCGTAGACAACATCGCAGCCGCGTCCGTCGGTCAGCTCTTTTACCCGCGCGACGAAATCCTCGCGCTTCGTGTTGATGGCATGCGTGCAGCCGTTGGCCTTGGCGAGCTCGGCCTTTTCATCGGAGCCCACCGTGCCGATGATTGTTGCTCCAAGTGCGTGCCCCCACTGACAGGCGATGAGGCCGACGCCGCCCGCCGCCGCGTGGAGCAGCATGACGGTTTCGGAATTGACCTTGTATGTCTCGCGCAGCAGATAGCGGACCGTCATGCCCTGCAGCATCATCGCGGCAGCCGTCTCATAGGCGATGCCTTGCGGCAGCTTCACGAGCTTGTCGGCGGGGACCAGCCGCTCTTCTGCGTAACCTCCCGGAGCGCTCGCGTAGGCGACCCGATCGCCGATTTTCAGCGCCTCGACATTGGGACCGACTGCGACAACCTCGCCCGCACCTTCCGAACCAAGCGTCGCCGGAAAGCTCGCCAGTTTATAGAGCCCGCTCCGCTGGTAGATATCGATGAAATTGACGCCGATTGCGTGCTGGCGCAGCAGAACCTCGCCGGGGCCGGGTGTCCCGGCAGCAACGTCTTCAAAGGTCAACACTTCCGGGCCGCCATACTTATGCACACGAACTGCGTGGGTCATCGGCCAAGTCCTTTCAGGATCAGAGACGGAAAGACGGAATGAATGTAGTACGAGCATCGAATCCGGCTAGACGCAGAATTGCAATTCATTGCCTCGTTCTATAGCTGCCACGAGCCCGCCATGCTCGCTTCCTATCGCCAGATCGGAAATAGATTGGATTCGTCTTGCACATCCCTCCAAGAGCCGTGCGCATCAGTAAAACCATCGCGATCCTCGCGGCCGTTTCGAGCGTGCTAGCGGCGACAGGCTGCGGCGGCAACGACGCGGCCCTGGGTCAGGCACGCGGCCTTAAGTGCGTCGACGACACCAACGTCTGCATCAGTCAGCGCAAGGATGTCTTCGATTCCTACATGGCGGACCGATCGCGAGCCTGGGTACGACAACCCGCGGGCCCACATGAATATGCCTCGGGAGTCCGCCTCATGGCCTTCAGCAAGAAGCGCAAGGAATTGTCTTGCGATGAACTTGCCCATGCCAAGGCTGAAGCCGACCGCGGTCCATCCGCCTTGAGCGGCGGCGCCTATGCCGGACTGACGCCAGGTCAGATTGCACGCGCCGCCATGCTGTCCCGCGAAGTGTCACGCGAACTGGCCGGCGAAATTGCGCGCAGGTGCGGGAGGCCTTGAAGGACGATTAGGTATTCTCTACCTGCCGAAGGCGGTGCACGGTAACCATATAAATCTTCGACCCTCGAACGGACGTCCCGCCCAACTCGAAAGTCTCTCATGAGCGTGCAAGATTTTGTCGATGTGATCGTCACGTTCGTGCGGGCACACGAAGCCTGGGCCGGTCCAGTCGCATTTCTCGTCGCGTTCCTGGAGAGCTTCTGCTTTCTTTCGATCCTCTGGCCGGGCACCGCCATCTTGATCGGCGTGTCGGCGTTGCTCGCCCGAAGCGGCGTCGAATTGAGCGTGCTTTGGCCCGCCATTGTCTGGGCCGGTATTGGCGGTTCGCTCGGCTACGCCATCTCGTATTGGATCGGCCTTTACTACAAGGACGGCATAAAAGAGCTCTGGCCCTTCAACCGCAATCCGGCGATTATCGAGCGCGGCCAGGTTTTTTTTGACAAGTGGGGGGCCATCGGCGTCTTTTTCGGGCACTTCTTCGGACCGGTCCGCGCCGTCATTCCGGTCATCGCAGGCATGTACGCTGTGCCGCAGTGGCAGTTCCAGCTGGCCAATATTCTTTCAGCATTTATCTGGGCGGCGGGCGTCATCGCACCCACCTATTTCGGGCTGAACTACCTGCTTAGCTGAAGCGAGAGCGCACCCCCGGGAGAGCTAAAGCTTGCGCCTTTGAGGATGATTGCGTAGAGGATCGCTCAAGTCGCGCAATCGCGCCGCACAAATTGCAAACAACGCCTCGGGGCCAAATTTCATGTCGAAGACGTCGCTGAAGAACATTCAGAAGCAAAAGAAGAAGGCCCGCCGCGTTATCGCCCGGCCGGCTCAGTCGCGCATTCAGGGCAACACTGCGGGTGTACGCAGCCGCCTGAAGAAGCTCGCCGGCAAGGCGCGCGCGAAAAAGGCTTCCGCCTAGGTCCAATTCGGTCGACGCCCACGTATACTACGTCTGCAGGCGTAGTTGGATTTAGACGTGCGCAATCTCACCGCAGCCGATGCCTTGTATCCGCCGACGGTGAAACCGTCCGTGCGGTCGCCGCTGCTGCTTCCGTTCATCGCCCGGTTCGTTCGCAATCCACTGCGGTCGCTGCCGCACACCGTCTACGAAGAATACGTCGCCACCTACGGAAAACGCCCGCTGGTCGCCTGGGTCACCGACCCGGCGCTGATCGAAAACATACTTCTCAAGGATGCAGAACGTTTCCCGAAGACGCGCCTAGATCGCCGTGTGCTGAAGCCCATCGTCGGTGAAGGACTTCTGACGGCGGAAGGCGACAGCTGGCGATGGCAGCGCAAGCTAGCGAGCCCCCTCTTCCGGCACAGCGAGCTGTTGAGCTATGTGCCGATCATGGTCGAAGCCGCCGACGAGCGGGTCGCGCGCTGGAAAGCGCACGGCACGGAATTCGTCACCGACGTCGAACGCGACATGACGGAGACGGCGTTTTCCGTCATCGCTCGCACGATCCTCGCAGGCATCAACGAGGCCGAAGGCGATGCCGTGAAGCGCGCCGGCCGTGCCTATCTCGATCCAATATCCTGGGAAGTTGCAGCAGCATTGTTGATGCTTCCGGAAAAGCTGTGGCATCCCGGCAAGCGCCGCATGCGCAGAGCCGCAGCTGACACGCGCGTCATCGTGCAGAACCTGCTCGATCAAAGGCGCAAGGCAGGTATCGGCGGTGACGATCTCGTGACGCGCATGCTCACGGCGCGAAATCCCGATACCGGCCAGCCGATGCCGGATGACAGGATCGTCGACAATCTGACGACATTCCTGCTGGCAGGGCACGAGACCACGGCCAAGGCGCTGACCTGGACGCTCTATATTCTTTCCCGTGCCCCCGAATGGCAGGAGCGTGTCCGCGATGAAATTCGCACGGTCGCCAAATCAGGACGCATCGGACCGCTGACGATTTCAAAGCTGCCACTGACGTCACGCGTTCTGAAGGAATCGATGCGGCTCTATCCGCCCGTGCCCGTCATTACCCGCGTGTCGACCGAAGATGTCGAGTTGGGAGGCAAGCACCTGCCGAACCCGACGTTGATCGTCATTCCAATGTACGCGGTGCATCGTCATCGTCGGCTGTGGACGGATCCAGACCGCTTCGACCCCGACCGCTTCCTGCCGGAGAACGAGGCCAAATACCCGCGCACACAGTTCATGCCGTTCGGCTACGGACAGCGTGTTTGCATCGGCTCGTCGTTTGCAATCCTCGAGGCAACGGCGATTCTTGCCACTTTATTGCAAAGCGTCCGATTTGAATGGGACGGCCGCCACGAGCCCGAGCCCGTCAGCCGCGTGACGCTTAGGCCAAAGGGCGGAATGCCCCTCATCGTGAAGCCGCTATAGCCGAACTTGGCGGCATCGGCGCGTTAGCACTTCGTTCACCGCGAGTTAGCGGATCGCAAATTTCAATCTTGAATTTGTCTCGCCCACATCAGCGGAACTGAAAATAGTCAGTGCTATGATTTGTCGCATGATGATATCGCCTCCCAAGGAGAGGCCAAAATGACAATGACAAAAGTACTGTATGTTGTGGCAGCTGTTGTTCCGTTTGGATGCATCATTCTTGCATGCGTCGGCATTTTTCACGTTGTCATGGTGGCAAAGCGCGAACGAAAGCAGCGCCAGCAAGCGCAGCTGGCGACGTGCTAGTTCGGACTCGAATCTGAAACTCCCCATTACCTCATGGCCGCCGCCCGAGGCGGCCATCCAGTCTGCCCTGCCTGGCCCTGGATGGCCGGGTCAAGACGGACCATGGAGCGGGAGCTGAGCGATTGCGCCGGCGTTAAATTCCGAGCTTGGCTTTCAGGATTTCATTGACGGCCGCCGGGTTGGCTTTGCCGCCCGTCCCCTTCATCACCTGGCCGACGAACCAGCCGAGCATCGAAGGCTTCGCCTTCGCCTGCGCTGCCTTCTCGGGATTAGCAGCAATGATGTCGTCGACGGCCTTTTCGATGGCACCCGTATCGGTCACCTGCTTCATGCCGCGCTTCTCGACGATCGCGGCAGGATCGCCACCCTCGCTCCAGACGATCTCGAACAGGTCTTTGGCGATCTTCCCGGAAATCGCGTTCGACGCGATGAGATCGACGATGGAGCCGAGCTGGCTGGCGGACATCGGGCTCGCCCCGATCTCCAGGCCTTCCTTGTTCAGTCGGCCGAAGAGTTCGTTGATGACCCAGTTCGCGGCGACTTTGCCGTCGCGGCCCTTGGCAACACTTTCGAAATAGTCGGCAGACGGTCGCTCCGCGACTAGCACGTCGGCGTCGTAAGCCGAAAGCCCGAATTCCTTGATAAACCGCGCCCGCTTCTCGTCGGGGAGTTCCGGCAGCTTTGTTTTGAGCTGCTCGACATAGTCTTGCGTCAGCTCGAGCGGCAAAAGATCCGGATCGGGGAAATAGCGGTAATCGTGCGCTTCTTCCTTGGAGCGCATCGATCGCGTCTCGCCCTTGGCCGGATCGAAGAGGCGCGTTTCCTGATCGATCTTGCCGCCATCCTCGATGATGTCGATCTGCCGCCTGGCTTCGGTCTCTATCGCCTGGCCGATGAAGCGGATGGAATTGACGTTCTTGATCTCGCAGCGCGTGCCGAGGTCGCTTCCGGGCTTTCGGACCGACACGTTGACGTCGGCGCGCAGGTTTCCCTTCTCCATGTCGCCGTCGCAAGTGCCGAGATAGCGAAGGATGCTGCGCAGCTTCGTGACGTAGGCCTGTGCCTGCTTGGAGGATCGCAAATCAGGCTTCGAGACGATCTCCATCAGCGCGACGCCCGAGCGGTTCAAATCGACGTAGGAATAATCCGGGTGCTGGTCGTGCAGCGACTTGCCGGCGTCCTGCTCGAGATGTAGCCGCTCGATGCCGATCATCATCGGCTCGCCGTCGACATCGATCTCGACTTCGCCTTCGCCGACGACCGGCTGCTTGTACTGCGATATCTGATAGCCCTGAGGCAGATCGGGATAGAAGTAGTTCTTGCGGTCGAAGATGCTCTTCAAATTGATCTGCGCCTTGAGGCCGAGCCCGGTTCGGATCGCCTGCGCCACGCATTCCCGGTTGATGACCGGCAGCATGCCGGGCATTGCCGCATCGACGAGCGAGACGTGGCTGTTCGGATCGGCGCCGAAAGCCGTCGAGGCGCCGGAAAAGAGTTTCGAGTTCGATGCGACCTGGGCATGAACCTCCATGCCGATCACGACTTCCCAGTCGCCGGTGGCGCCCGCAATCAGGTTCGCAGCCTTAGGCTTCACCGCGACCTTCTGAGAACTCATTTATCGCCTCCAGTAATAGCTCCGCAGAGCCGCGATGCGCTAAGAGCGCCTCAGCAAGTAGCCGGCACCGGCATAGGCGAAGCCCGCGACGAGTGACGTCACAAAGACTCCTCCAACAGCGCGGGCGAGCGTCGGCGTGTCCCAAAGCCTCAGCAGCGTAACAAGGTACAAGACCGCGACGCCGGCGGCCGCCCCGGCGAAAGCCGCGATCATGATCTTGCTCTTGTCGTCCGCCTTGCGGCCCATCAGAAACGCGACGATAATCGTGGCCGGGTTGAAGATGCCATAGAGCAGGACTTCGAGTAGCGGCACGTCCGGTTGAAATTCAGGACCCACGATTCGCTCCTGCTTTCCCCGATGCATCCTGCCCGTGCCGTAACTTTTCTTCTTCGAACTGAACGAACCAGCCGATCATGTTGCGCCATTGCGCCCCGACCATCTCGATCATTTCGGGCGGCAAATTCTTTTCCGCGGCGCGTTCCTTGACGCGATCGATGACCTGCTGAATGCGCCACTGCACGACCGCGCCTTCGCGCGTCGTCATCTTGAGCTGCCAGGCACGATCGACGTAGCCGAAACGCTCGGCGATCAAATCGACGAGCGTCGCGTCGATGCGGTCGATCTCGGTGCGCACTTCCGACATGTTAGCGCATTCCCAGGGCCGTTTAGGGTCCATCGTTGCTAGCCCTTCATCCACCACTTGGCCGGCACGGTGAACCGTCCGGCGGCATCTTCAATCACCTGCGCAGTACGAAACAGCGTCTCTTCGTCGAACGGCTTGCCGATGAGCTGCAGCCCGAGCGGGGTACCTTCCGAGGACAGCCCGCCCGGAACGGATATACCCGGCAGGCCCGCCATGTTCACCGTGACCGTGAAGATGTCCTCAAGGTACATCGCCAGCGGATCGCCCGTCTTTTCACCAAACGCGAACGCCGGCGACGGTGTCGTTGGAGTTAGTACGATATCGACGTTTTTCCAGGCCTCGTCGAAGTCGCGCTTGATGAGCGTGCGGACTTTCTGCGCTTTGAGATAGTAGGCGTCGTAGTAGCCTGCCGACAGCACATAGGTGCCGATCAGAATGCGCCGGCGAACCTCTTTACCGAACCCTGCCGCTCGCGTCTTCTCATAAGTATCGATCAGATTGTCGCCGCTCACTCTCAGGCCGTAGCGCATTCCGTCATAGCGCGCGAGGTTCGAGGAACATTCGGCCGGCGCGACGATGTAATATGCGGGAAGCGCATATTTGGTGTGCGGCAGCGAAATGTCGTGGATCGTCGCTCCCGCAGCCTTCAGCCATGCGACACCATCGTCCCAGAGCTTCTGTATCTCCTTCGACATGCCGTCGACGCGGTATTCTCTCGGTACTCCGACCCTGAGACCCTTGACACCCTTGCCGAGCACGGCGTCGTAGTCCGGCACCGGCGCGTCGACGGACGTCGTGTCCTTCGGATCGTGACTCGCCATCGACTTCAGCATCATCGCCGCATCGCGCACCGTTTTGGCGAGCGGCCCCGCCTGATCGAGAGACGAGGCAAACGCCACGATGCCCCAGCGCGAGCAACGGCCGTAGGTCGGCTTGATACCGACGGTGGCGGTCAGCGCCGCGGGCTGGCGGATCGAGCCACCCGTATCCGTTGCGGTCGCCGCCAAGCAAAGCCCCGCCGCGACGGCCGCCGATGAACCGCCGGACGAGCCACCCGGCACCAGCTTGTCGGTCGACACTTTTCCGTCTTTGCCTTTGCGCCGCCACGGATTGACGACGTTGCCGAACGCACTCGTCTCATTCGAGGAGCCCATTGCGAACTCGTCGTTGTTGAGTTTGCCGAGCATCACCGCGCCGGCATCCCAAAGATTCTGGCCGACCGTCGATTCATACGTCGGCTTGAAATCGTCGAGAATTTTCGAGCAGGCGGTCGTGCGGATGCCGTTGGTACAGAAAAGATCCTTGTTGCCGATCGGAAGTCCTTCGAGCGGACGCGCCTTGCCCGCAGCGATCCGCTCGTCGCTGGCTTTCGCTTGGGCACGCGCGTGCTCCGGCGTCGGCAGCACATAAGCGTTGAGGGCCGGGTTAGCCTGTTCGATTGCACCGAGAAAGGCGTCCGTCAGCTCGAGCGCGGTAAAATCTTTAGCCTTCAAGCCGTCGCGCGCTTCGGCCATCGTCAGTTTCGTAAGATCCGTCACCGGTCTAGTTTCCCTTTAGCGCTTTACAGCGCTCATAAACGAGTGCCTCGCCGCCGCTCGAAACTTCGATGCGGTTAGCATCGAGCCGCCGGAACGTGATTGTCTCATCAAAGTTATCCGCGCCTTCGGAACACCGCATGTCGGCTTCGAAGGTGTCCGGCTTCACCTTGCGGATCGCGGTGAAATCGCACCCGCCTTCCCAGCCGCGCGTGCCTTCACGCGTCAGCTTCAACGGATACGTCGCAATGTTCGGCGCGGCGTCGCCTTTCTCGATGGCCTCGAGCTTCTTGCATCCCGTAGTCGGCGAATAGATGCCGGGTCCCACGAAATCGCCGTCTAGCTTGACGTCCGCGGCCTGGGCGGCGTGCATGCCAAGTATGCAGATGGCGATCAGCAGTGCCCGGAACATGTGCTACTCCACGACCTTCGGCACGACGAAATAATGATCTTCGACCAGCGGCGCATTGGCGATGACCTCGTCTGCGATCTCTCCGTCCGTCACGATATCTTCGCGCGACGTGAGGCTCTGCGCGACGACGCGCGTCATCGGCTCGACTGCGGCCGTATCAACCTCGTCAAGTTGCTTCACCCAGTCGAGAATGCCCGACAGTTCTTTCTCGAGACCCTTGGCTTCCGCGTCGCTAATCTTGATCCGCGCCAGGCGCGCGATCCGGCGAACGGTCGCTTCGTCGACCTGCATGGACAAATCCCTTCGGAGAAAATTCGGGAATGCGAGATGCTCTCTTACCCGCCCCGGCGGCTCCGATGCAACCGGCGCCGCGATCAGGCAACCCGGCGGGCGCGTCACCGGCCACTTGAGGCCACCGATCCAGCCCTGCCGACACCCGGCCTGATGTCAAATTCATCACGATGCTGCTAAGGCTAGCTCGTTTTCTACGCCCCCAAAGTCAGGCTAAAACCTAATGACCCCTTCGGCCACCCCCGAGCTATCTGGCCGCACCACTGAAGACCCTTTGGAATTCCTCGACGCCGCCGAAAGTTCGGGACGTTTGATCGGCATCGATGGCGGCACGAAGACATTCGGCCTCGCCCTGTCTGACGTGACGCGCACCATTGCGTCCCCGCTCGAAACCATATGGCGAAGTAAATTCAAGACTGACGCTGCCCGGCTGTTGTCGCTCGCCGCCGAGCATGGAGTGACCGGGTTTGTCGTCGGCCTGCCTCGCAACCTCGACGGCACGGAAGGCCCCCGCGCCCAGGCGACCCGCGCCCTGGCGCGCAATCTCAACAAGCTCTCGCCTCTCCCGATCCTGCTTTGGGACGAGCGTCTGACGACGGCGCAAGCCGAGAGGATGCTCGTCGATGCCGATCAGACGCGAAAACGCCGCGGCGAGGTCATCGACAAACTCGCAGCCACGCTCATTCTGCAGAACGCGCTCGATCGCTTCCGCCGTCCGGCTTGAAGAGCCGGTTTGCATATGACTAAGACTTCGCGCCGGCCGCCCTCGGGACGACTCCAGATTTCACGTGCCGTTAAGCGGATTCTCTTTATCCCGCATTATCCCGCGAGGCACCCTTGCAGGGTTGGCAAACTCCCCCTATAGAAACCACTTTAATGACCCCGAAACCGAATTCGAACGCGTTGAAGACTTTTCCGCGGCGCCATTTGCTGACCTGCGAAGGCTTGTCGGCAAACGAAATCAATTTCCTTCTCGATCTTGCCGACAAGGCCGCCGACCATATCCGCCAGAACGGCAAGAAGCGCGACGTCCTCACGGGGCGCACGCTAATCAACCTCTTCTTCGAATCCTCGACCCGCACGCAGGCCTCATTCGAAATGGCCGGCAAGCGGCTCAGCGCCGACGTGATGAACATGAACGTCGCGGCGTCCTCGGTCACGAAGGGCGAAACGCTGATCGACACCGCCGTGACGTTGAACGCAATGCGCCCCGACATCATCGTCGTACGTCATCACGCAGCCGGTGCGGTGGAACTTCTCTCGCAAAAGGTTGATTGCTCGGTCATCAACGCCGGCGATGGCGCCCACCAGCATCCGACGCAGGCGCTTCTCGATGCCTTGACCATACGCCGCGCCAAGGGGCGCATCGCGGGACTGACGGTTGCGATCTGCGGCGACGTTCTGCATTCGCGCGTGGCGCGGTCGAATATCGACGTTCTGAACGCGCTCGGCGCCCGCGTCCGCATCGTTGCACCCTCGACGCTTCTGCCGTCGTCGCCCCAGCGCCTCGGCTGCGAAGTGTTCACGGACATGTGGAAAGGTATCGACGGCGTCGACGTCGTGATGATGCTGCGTCTGCAGCGCGAGCGGATGGATGCCTCGCTGGTACCTTCGAGCCGCGAGTTTTTTCACTTCTTCGGCCTCGACCACGAGAAGCTGGCGCGCGCCAAACCTGACGCGCTCGTGATGCACCCCGGCCCGATGAACCGCGGTGTCGAGATCGCTTCGACCGTCGCCGATCACTCCCGCTCCGTCATTCGCGAGCAAGTGGAAATGGGCGTCGCGGTCCGCATGGCCGTTCTGGAAGCACTATCCGCCCACCTCCCGGGTTTCGCGGAGGACGCCTTATGAGCAAGTCGATCGAAAAGCCGAAGACCGTCGGCAAGGCAACCGTTTTCATCAACGCCCGCCTGATCGATCCGGGCTCCAATCGCGATGAACCCGGCGGCTTGCTTGTCAAGGATGGTCTCATCGCCGATATCGGCGGCCATCTGAGGCGTAATGCGCCGGAAGGCACGACGGTCATCGACTGCAAGGGCAATGTTCTGGCTCCCGGCTTGATCGATGCCCAGGTGTTCACCGGCGAGCCCGGCTACGAGCACCGCGAAACGTTGAAGACGGCCAGCCACGCCGCCGCCGCCGGTGGCGTGACGACGATCGTCGTGATGCCCGAGACCAATCCCGTCATCGATCAGGTGGCGCTCGTCGATTTCATCCAGCGCCGCGCCCGCGACAATGCCCTCGTTCACGTTCACACGATGGCGGCGATGACGAAGGGTCTCAAGGGCGACGAGATGACCGAAATCGGTCTGTTGAAACGGGCCGGCGCAGTGGCTTTCTCCAACGGCAAGTCGAGCATCGTCAACACGCGCGTGATGCGCAACGTGCTGAACTACGCCAAGGATTTCGATGCGCTCGTCGTCCACCACACCGAAGACCCCTATCTTTCGGGTAATGGGGCGATGAATTCGGGAGAGATTGCCGCCCGTCTCGGACTACCCGGCGCTTCTAAAATTGCCGAGACGATCACGCTCGAGCGCGACGTGCGGCTCGTCGAAATGACCGGTGCGCGCTATCACGCACCGACCATCAGCTGCCGGGAAAGCCTCGAAGTCATCAAGAGCGCCAAGGCAAGGAAGCTGCGGGTCACGTGCGGCGTCTCGATCAACCATTTGACGCTCAACGAAAACGACATCGGACCCTACCGCACCTTCTTCAAAGTCCGCCCGCCGCTCCGTCGCGAAGAAGACCGCGTGGCGATGGTGCAGGCCCTCGCCAACGGCGATATTGATGTCATCGTTTCAAGTCACGATCCGCAGGATGCCGACACCAAGCGGCGGCCATTTGCCGAGGCGGCCGATGGCGCCGTCGGTCTCGAGACGCTGCTTTCGGCGGCGCTGCGGCTCGTACACTCCGGCGACGTGACGCTGGCGACCATGCTCAAGGCATTGACGATCAACCCAGCGCGACTGCTCGGATTGCATAGCGGGCGTCTAGTGAAAGGTGCCATCGCCGATCTCGTGCTTTTCGATCCCGGTGAGCCGTGGGTCGTCAACAAAGATCTGCTGCGCTCGCGCTCGAAGAATACGCCGTTCGACGAAGCAAAAATGCAAGGGCGCGTCCTTAGAACGATGGTTGCCGGCGAAACGGTCTATGAATACGCTGGCGTCGAACGCACGTAAGTTCGATCCCGGCAGGTCTCGCGGAACTAATCGTTGATGGAATTTTCGTCATCCTTCGAGACGCTGGCGATCGCATTTGGCGTCGGCTACCTGCTTGGCTCCATTCCCTTCGGCCTGCTTTTCACGCGCGCCGCAGGCCTGGGTGACGTCCGCCGGATCGGTTCTGGCAACATCGGCGCGACGAACGTGCTTCGAACGGGACGCAAAGGCATCGCGGCGGCGACGCTTCTGTTCGATGCCGCAAAAGGCGCAGTCGCGGTGCTGGTCGTGCACCACTATTTCGGACAGGGACCCGCAATCTTGGCCGGCCTCGGCGCGTTCCTCGGCCACGTTTTTCCGGTGTGGCTGAAATTTAAAGGCGGAAAAGGCGTTGCAACGTATCTGGGCGTGCTGCTCGCGACGGTCTGGCAGGCGGCCGCGGTGTTTGCAGCGGTATGGCTGGCCGTCGCCGCAGCGACCCGGATCTCGTCCCTCGCGGCCATGGTCGCAACGATCGCTGCGCCGATCGCCGTCTATGCTTGGGGATCGAAAGAATTTGCCATGGTCGCAGCGCTGATAAGCGTGATCATCCTGATAAAGCATCGCGGCAATATCCGTCGTCTCATGGCGGGAGAGGAGCCGAGGATCGGTGCCGAAGCTTGAACAGCCGCTTCTCTTCAAACCGGCGCCGCTACCGACCGCAGAACTTTCCGCGGACGAGAGGCTGGCCTGCTTGAGATTGATCAGGTCCGAAAACGTCGGACCCGTGACGTTTCGAGAGTTGATCAATCGCTTTGGCGGCGCGGCGCGCGCGCTTGAGGCTCTTCCTGAACTTTCACGGCGCGGCGGATCCCGCCGGCCGATCCGCCTCTGCCCAAAGTCCGACGCCGAGAGAGAACTGGAGGCAGCAGAGCGCGTCGGTGCGGTTCCCGTGTTCACGATCGAACCCGATTATCCGGCGCTGCTAGCGCGCATCGAGGCGCCGCCGCCGATGCTCTACATCAAAGGACGGCGCGAACTGCTTAATTGCGCCGCGGTCGCCATCGTCGGATCGCGGCAGTGCTCCGCCGCCGGCGTGCAATTGACGCGACGTTTCGCAAATGAGCTTGCCGAAGCCGGGTTCGTCATTGTCTCCGGCCTTGCCCGCGGCATCGATCGCGCCGCCCACGACACAGCGCTGAACCGCGGTACGGTCGCTGTTCTCGCTGGCGGCATCGACTGGATTTATCCACCCGAACACGCCGAGCTTCAGCAGCGGATCGGCATAGAAGGCTGTCTCGTCACGGAGCGGCCTCCGCGCTTCCAGCCTCGCGACAAGGACTTTCCTCGGCGGAACCGAATTATCGCGGGCCTAGTGTACGGCGTCGTGATCATCGAAGCGGCAACGCGGTCGGGCACGCTCGTCACGGCGCGCTATGCCAACGATCTCGGACGCGAGGTCTTCGCACTTCCCGGCCATCCTCTCGACCCGCGCGCCGAGGGCACAAACCGCCTCATCAAAAGCGGCGCAACATTCGTCACGGCGCCCGAAGATGTTGTCGAAGTGCTGCGCCCGATCATGGGTTTGCAAGAGCACCGCGCCGACTACACTCTGCCCGTCGATACGACACCGAACGAAACGAGCCGTCAGCCGCCGTCGGGCACCACCGCTCCCGGTGGCGATCAGATAAACATCGTTTTGACGGCGTTGGGACCGGCGCCTGTGGCCATCGATGCGCTCTCCCGTGCCACTGGCCTCAGCGTCCAGGACGTTCAGATCGCACTTCTGGAACTTGACCTGGCCGGTCGCATCGAGCGTCAGGGTCACAGCCTCGTGGCGCTGAAAGGTGGGTAGAAGATGTACTACGGCCTGCCACTGAGCGATTCCTCAAGGGCCTCGGCGCGAGACAGTGAGATAAGGTCTGCTAGCTTCTCACAGCCCTCCCGCTCGGCAAGAACCTGGAGTTCGCTCAGCAGATCAGCAAGATATTCAAGACGTTCTCGCCGCTCCGAAGCCAATGATTGAGACCGGTCGCTCACGCAACCCTTGCAATTTCCTCAAGACGCGCCTCATCAAATCTGCGCCGAAACGATAACTCACTCTCCCACTGGTTGCAAGTAATAATACACATATATCTACAGTAGATTTCGGGCTGCATTTGACACTGCAGCGGCGATCAACCATGTTCCCGGCCCGCCGCATGACGGCCGATAAAGGCCTGCGCCCGGCCAAGTTGCCGATTTTGCGCGGCGCAGGAGCGAATATCCCAGATGAACGTCGTCATCGTCGAATCCGCCGCTAAGGCCAAGACGATCAACAAATATTTAGGTCCCGGCTACAAGGTCATCGCATCCTACGGGCATGTGCGTGACCTGCCGGCGAAGAACGGCTCGGTGGAGCCCGACAACGATTTTGCCATGCATTGGGACGTTGACGGCAAGTCCCAGAAAATTATGCGGGAAATCGCCGAAGCGGTCAAAAAAGCCGACAAGCTGATCCTGGCGACCGACCCCGATCGCGAGGGTGAAGCCATCTCCTGGCACATCCTGCAAATCCTGAACGACAAAAAGGCGCTGAAGAAGGGCGTCGAGGTCGAGCGAGTCGCCTTCAACGCCATCACCAAGCAGTCGATTCTCGCGGCGATGAAAGAGCCTCGCGAGATCGATCAGCCGCTGGTTTCCGCCTATTTGGCGCGCCGCGCGCTCGATTATCTCGTCGGCTTCACGCTGTCGCCCGTGCTTTGGCGCAAGCTGCCCGGTGCCCGCTCGGCAGGTCGCGTGCAATCTGTAGCCTTGAGGCTCGTCTGCGATCGAGAGGCCGAGATCGAGGCCTTCAGGACGGATGAATACTGGACGATCGAGGCCCTGCTTGCCACGGCCAAGAACGAAGATGTCAAAGCTCGCCTCGTCGCTATCGGCGGGACGGCGCTGAAGAAGCTCGACATCAAGGACGAAGCCTCGGCCACCGCCATCAAGGCGGCAATCGAAGGCCAGGATTTCCGCGTCGCGTCGGTTGAGAAGAAAGCCGCCAAGCGCAACCCTTATCCGCCGTTCACGACCTCGACGCTGCAGATGGACGCCTCACGCAAGCTCGGCTTCTCGGCCAAGCAGACGATGCAGATCGCCCAGCGCCTTTACGAAGGCGTCGACATCGGCGGCGAGACGGTCGGCCTCATCACATACATGCGAACCGACGGCGTTCAGATCGTTGCCGAAGCCGTCGGCCATATCCGCGATGTCATCTCTGCCGAATTCGGCAAGCGCTATACGCCGTTCGCCCGCGAGTACAAAACCAAGGCGAAGAACGCTCAGGAAGCGCACGAAGCGATCCGCCCGACCGATCCGCGCCGCACGCCCGATATTGTCCGCAAGCATCTCGATCGCGACCAGGCTGCCCTCTACGATTTGATCTGGAAGCGCGCCATCGCCAGCCAGATGGCCCCGGCCGATCTGGAACAGACGGTTGCAGAGATCGAAGTCAAAGGCGCCGACGGCAAGGCTTACGGATTGCGGGCCAACGGCTCGGTTCTGATGTTCGACGGTTTCCTCAAAGTCTACGAGGAAGGCCGCGACGATCGCGTTCGCTACATCGAAAAGGGCAAGGACGATCCGGAAGGCGAAGAGGACAATCGGCGCCTGCCGCCACTGACCGCCGGCGATCACCTCAAGGATAAAGAGGTCAGCGCCGATCAGCACTTCACGCAACCACCGCCGCGCTTTTCCGAAGCGACGCTCGTCAAGCGCATGGAAGAACTCGGCATAGGCCGGCCGTCGACGTATGCCTCGACGATGGCCGTGCTGGTCGATCGCGACTACGTGCGCATCGAAAAAAAGCGGCTCGTCCCCGAGGACAAGGGGCGTCTGGTCATCGCCTTCCTCGAAAGCTTTTTCAAACGCTACGTCGAATACGATTTTACCGCCGACCTCGAGGAAAAGCTCGACCTCATCTCGAACAATGAACTCGCCTACAAGGACGTGCTGCGCGATTTCTGGCGTGACTTCACCGGCGCCGTCGGCGAGATCAAGGATTTGCGCGTCGGCGACGTGCTGGAAGCCCTGAACGAAATTCTCGGGCCGCACGTTTTCCCCGATCGCGGCGATGGCACCGACCCGCGCCAATGTCCGAAGTGCGGTGTCGGACGCTTGAGCCTCAAGATTTCCGGCAAGTACGGAGCCTTCATCGGCTGCGGAAATTATCCCGAATGCAACTTCACACGCCAACTGACGCAGAGTGACAATGGCGACGCTGCGCTCGACGGCAAGATCCTTGGCTATACCGACGACGGCGTCGCGGTTTCGCTGCGCACCGGCCGCTTTGGGCCCTACGTGCAGCTCGGCGAAGCCGACGGCGATGAAAAGCCGAAGCGGTCGAGCATTCCAAAGGGTATCGACGCCGCGACGCTCGATTTCGAAAAAGCGTTGCAGCTCTTGTCGCTGCCGCGCGAGGTCGGGCTGCATCCCGAAACGGCGACGCCGATCACCGCCGGGCTCGGCCGCTATGGACCGTTCATCCTGCACGACGGCACCTACGCCAATCTCGACAACATCGAGGAAGTCTTCTCGATCGGCCTCAATCGCGCCGTGACGCTATTGGCCGAGAAACGTGCCGGCGGTGGCAAAAGCCGCTTCCAGCGCAACGCTCCGAAGGTTCTGAAAGACCTTGGCGAGCACCCGAGCGAGGGCGGCAAGGTTCAAGTTCTGGAAGGACGCTACGGCCCTTACGTTACGCACAACAAAGTCAATGCCACGGTGCCGAAGTCAAAAGATGCGACAGCACTGACTATGGACGATGCCGTTACGCTTCTTGCCGAACGCGTTGCGAATGGCGGTGGCAAGAAGTCTAAAAAGGCTAAAGCAGCGCCGAAGCCGAAAGCCGCCAAGGCAACGGCGGCAAAGTCATCGAAAAGCACCTCGAGCACCTCGTCTTCGGCACCAAAGAAATCGGCGAAGCCGGCAACCACGCCGGCAGCTAAAAAGGCAACGCCGGCACCGGCCTCTGCTAAGAAACTTGCGAAGGCCAAAGTCTGATAAAGAAACCACGAGGCGCGACGGTGGCCCGCAAATCGCACCCAGCGCGGGATCCCGCCAATGGCGGCCTTCCAAGCAAGAAGCAGATCCTCGATTTCCTCAATTCGGCGCAGGGCAAAGCCGGAAAGCGCGAAATCGCGCGTGCCTTTGGCGTCTCCGGCGGGGCGCGCATCGCGTTGAAACGCCTGCTGGCAGAAATGGCAGCTGACGGCACGCTTGGCGGCGATAAAAAACACCTGCGCGAAAAGGGAAAGTTACCACCGGTGGCGGTGCTGGAAGTCACTGGCCGCGACAGCGACGGCGATCTCGTTGCAAAACCGCTGGAGTGGGAAGCCGACGATGGCGGCCGGCCCGTCGTGCGTCTGCGGCGCGCCGAGCGCGGCATCGACGATAGCGACATCGGCATCGGTGACCGCGTCCTGGCACGTGTCACGAGACTGCCGCGAGACAGTGGCGGCGCCACCCATGAAGCAACGCCGATCAAGAAGCTGCCGCGTGAAAAACGCCGCCTTCTCGGAATTTTCCGCAAGTCGGCACGCGGCGGCGGCATGATCGAGCCGATCGATCGCAAGGAATTGAAGAGTTGGCCAATCCTTCCCGATGACGTTGCTACCGCACGCGACGGCGATCTTGTCCGTTTCGAACTCGTCCGGCGCGGTCGGTTCGCGACGCCGCGCGCCGAGATCGTTGAAAGTCTCGGCAATCCTGACGACCAACGGCAAATCTCGCTGATCGCGATCCACGCCCACGGTATCCCGGAAGACTTTCCGGAAAGCGTGCTCGAGGAATGCAAGACGCTTCCATCGCCGACGATGCAGGGGCGCACGGACCTGCGTTCGTTGCTGCTCCTCACCATCGACCCTGTCGACGCGCGCGATCACGACGACGCCGTGCACGCGCAGGCCGACAGCGACCCGAAAAATTCCGGAGGCTGGGTCGTGACGGTCGCCATCGCCGACGTTGCGCACTACATTCGCCCCGGCTCGAAAATTGATCGCGAAGCCCAGCTACGCGGCAATTCCGTCTACTTCCCCGACCGCGTCGTACCGATGCTGCCGGAAAAAATTTCGAACGACCTCTGCTCGCTGCGCGAACTCGAAGAGCGGCCTTGTCTCGCGGTGCGGATGATCTTCGATCGGCACGGCGAAAAGCGCAGCCACGCATTTGTGCGCGCCATGATGCGTTCGGCAGCCAAGCTCTCTTACCAGGAAGCACAGGCGGCCATCGACGGAGCGCCGTCCGACAAGTGCCTGCCGCTGGTCGACAGCGCGCTGAAGCCGCTCTGGTCGGCCTACAAGGCCGTTGCGACGGCACGCGACAAGCGCGGTCCGCTCGATCTCGATCTACCGGAGCGGAAGATCGTTCTCGACGACAAGGGCCGGGTCGAGCGCGTCGTGACGCCACAACGGCTCGATGCCCACCGGCTCATCGAAGAGTTCATGATTCAGGCGAACGTCGCAGCCGCCGAAACGCTCGAAGAAAAGCGCTTGCCCCTCGTCTATCGCGTGCATGACGCTCCGAGTGCCGAGAAGCTCAAGGGCCTCAGGGATTTTCTCGAAACGCTCGACATGAAAGTTCCGCATGCAGGCGCTTTGAGGCCGGAAGCTTTCAACAAGGTGCTTGCTCAGGCGAAAGACCTGCCTGTTCCCGATCTCATAAACGAAGTCATTTTGCGCTCGCAGTCACAGGCCGAGTACACACCGAAGAACATCGGCCATTTCGGATTGAACCTCGTCCGCTACGCGCATTTTACTTCGCCGATCCGCCGTTATGCCGACCTGCTCGTGCACCGGGCGCTGGTACGCGCGCTTGACTTGGGACCCGATGGACTGACGGACGACGAAATCCCGCGCCTCGCCAGCATTGCCAAGGCGATTTCCGATACCGAGCGCCGTGCGATGGCAGCCGAACGCGAAACGACTGATCGGCTGATCGCCGCACATCTCGCCGATCAGGTCGGCGCAGTATTTCCGGCCCGCATCGCAGGCGTCATCCGGTCGGGCTTGTTCGTGCGCCTCAAAGACACCGGAGCCGACGGCTATATTCCGATCTCGAGCCTTGCAGACGATTACTATCACCACGTCGAAGCCGCCCATGCGCTCGTCGGCGCGAGAACGGGCGCCGGATATCGGCTGGGTGACACCGTCGAGGTGCGCCTGCTCGAAGCAATCCCCTCGGCGGGTGCGCTGCGGTTCGAGATGCTGACGCCGCCATCGCGCGCCAACGTCGCATCGCTGAAACATCCGGGCGGCGGTCGCCCCCGGCAGCACCGGCAAAAAAACTTCGGCAAGCCGCACAAGCAGCGCCGATAACGCCGCAGCGACACGCCTTTGCCTTGACCGGAATTACAATCGACCCAACACTACGCATATGACCGAAGACATCTCCGAGAATGCCCATCAAGTCACGACGTTCGGCGGATATCCGGATCGTGATGCTTGGCTGGCCGTCAGACGCGGCTGGGGCTTGCGCTGTCCGAGCTGCGGCGAAGGGGCGCTCTACTGGAAATATTTGAAGGTGAACGATACGTGCCCATCATGCGGCACGGAACTTCATCACCATCGCGCCGACGATGCGCCGCCGTATTTCGTCATGACAATCACCGCCCATGTCGTGGTCGGTGGTGTTCTGATCCTCGAGAAGCTTTACGCGCCCGCGACGTGGGTTCAGCTCGCGATCTGGACGCCCGTGCTCATCCTGCTCAGCCTTTGGTTGCTACCGAGGGTCAAGGGCGGGCTGATCGGCTATCAGTGGGCGCTGAAGATGCACGGTTTCGGGAATACGGCCTTTGACGATCCGGAGTTTGGGCTTCCGCGCAGCGAACCCAAATCACTCGGCTCCTCCTAGAACTTTAGTAGGACTGAACGATCTTCCGCCATCCACTCAACAAATATCGAAATGCGAGGCTTCGAGCCGCCGTAACAGCCTAGAACGTCAGACGAATAATCTCCCGCGACTTTCCATGCCTGCGGCTTTCGGCGCACCCCGGTCTACTGCAGAACGACCTTGTCGCCACCTTGACATGTGAAGCTTCGCGCGTATGTTGCGGCCTCCGTCGCCAAAAAGTTTTTGGCGACTTTTTCTTCGAAGGCATCCGCCATGGCGAAGCCCATTACGCAAAAGATCAAGTTGTTGTCCTCGGCTGGCACTGGATTTTTCTACGTCACAAAGAAAAATCCGCGGACCTCGACGGAAAAGCTCGTTTTCAAGAAATATGATCCCGTCGCGCGTAAGCACGTCGAGTTCAAGGAAACAAAAATTAAGTAAGCGCCGTGGCGCCTTCAGCAGGCGGCCGTTGAACTCTCAAATCAATGATTAAGAGGTTCATTACTCCGGAAGTGCTAGTGGCCAGAGCCTAAAGCAAACTCGGCAGCGGGGTAAATCGTTCCGAGACAGCTTCGCGACCCTGGCCACAACCGGGCGAGGTTCAAAGAGGGCGTTGTTCCTCTCCCAGCTTCGCGATCGACCCTCTGCAACCGTTCGAGGAGGCCACTCGTGTGGTCGCTCGGATCGATCTATACCCACCCTATCAGGCTATGCGGCGGGCCCAATAGTGCGGGAACCTTGAAACGCCACCCTCCGACACGCGCACGCGGACGGGCGACGCAAAACTGCTGTGATTTCTCAGGTTATCCCCGTTTAATCCGGCAAAGTGGTGCCAGAACTCAGTTCAGAAAGCAAGAACTGCTTTACAAGTGTCTGAGCCGCAACGATTCGCTGTTTTGCTGCCACTGTGCAGGCACCATTAAGTGTCTGGAACGGCTCTGTTTTAAACGAATGTCCTGGAAGCTAGTGGCTTGTTAGCCGGCAGGCCATTAATGGCGAGCCGATCTGACCCACACAGTGTGGCTGCTCAGGCAGCATCCGCGACGACGCGGTTACGCCCGCGCCGCTTGGCCGTATAGAGCGCATTGTCGGCGCGTTTGAATATCGTTTCCGGCGTGTCGTCCGGACGCTCCAATGTACCGATGCCGACGCTCGCGGTAACGCGCACGCTCTGATCTGCGCTGATCGGGAAATTGTCCGACGCCACGCAGGCGCGCAAACGCTCGCCGACTTGATACGCACGAGCGACGTCGGTATCCGGCATGATGATGACGAATTCCTCGCCCCCGAGCCGGCACGCAAGGTCGATGCCGCGCGTGTTCCGCTTCAGACGCACCGCGAATTCCTTGAGCACCGCATCACCGACGTCATGCCCATAGGTGTCGTTGACGTTCTTGAAATGGTCGATGTCGGCGACCAGCATCGACAATTTGCGGCCCGTACGGATCGCTTCCGAAACGAGGGTCCGGAGATGGCCTTCCATATAGCGCCGATTATGCAATCCCGTCAGCGCGTCGGTGATCGACAGCTCGACGCTTTCCGCCAGGCGATGGCGCAGGAAATCCGAATGACGCTTGCGCTTGATCTGCGTCCTGACGCGCGCCAGCAGTTCGTGGCGGTCGATCGGGCGCATCAGATAGTCGTTGACGCCCATATCGAGCCCGCGAAGCAGGCGCGCTTCGTCACCCGGCTCGACCAGAATGATGACCGGCAGATGCCGCGTGCGCTCGAGGGAGCGGACTTGCGAACAAAGCCTCAGACCGTCGGCGCCCTGCAATGACAGGCTGACCACAAGCAAATCGAAATTGCTCTCGGCAAGCTTCAGCAGAGCCGCGTGTGCATCACGCTCCGCAAAGGCATCATTGCCCTTGGACAAAACTTCGAGCAGCCGGGCAGCCGAGCGGGGATGATCGTCAACGAGCAGAACTCGGCCCGAACGCGCCGAGAGCGCCCGTGCAAACGAGCCATCGTCGGGAATGCCCATCTGCTTGCCGGTCGAAGCCCGCATCATCATCTCATCGTTAAGCATCTTGAGACGAGCGAGATTTTTGACGCGCGTAACGAGGGCGATGTCGTCGACCGGTTTGGTCAGGAAATCATCCGCACCGCTTTCGAGCCCCAGAACCTTGTCGGACGGCTGGTCGAGCGCGGTCACCATCACAACTGGGATGTGGTGAGTCGCATTGTCAGACTTGATGTGCCGGCACGTCTCGAAGCCGTCCATGCCGGGCATCATCACGTCGAGCAGGATGACGTCGACACGCTCGCGCGCCAGCACATCGAGAGCCTGCTGGCCGCTGTTAGCGGTCAACACCTCGAAGTACTCGGCCTGTAGCCGGGCCTCGAGCAGCTTCACGTTGGCTAGAATGTCATCGACGACGAGGACGCGGGCAGTCATGGATCACTGATCTTACGGACAAAAGGACATCTACGATTTCGAGGGGCCGATGAACCTGCGAATCGTCTCGAGGAAAGACATCACAGAAATCGGCTTCGATATATAAGCCTCGCAGCCGCCGGAGCGAATCCGTTCCTCGTCACCCTTCATTGCGAAAGCGGTGACGGCCACGATCGGAATCTGGCAAAGATCGTCATCGTCTTTAAGCCATCTGGTGACCTCGAGGCCGGAGACCTCAGGCAACTGAATGTCCATCAAAATCAAGTCCGGGCGGTGCTTGCGCGCCAGTTCAAGAGCCTCGAAACCATTCCGTGTCTGAATCGTCCGGTACCCGTGCGCCGCCAGCAGATCATTGAAGAGCTTCATGTTGAGCTCGTTGTCCTCGACGATCAGCACAGATTGCGTCGCAAGCCGCGGCTCCGTAGGGCGCCGCTCGACGTCGGGTCTGGATTCCTGATACGTCATGGCAACCGCCTACTCTCTGATCGCGGTCCGTTTGTGCACCGATTCTCGGCGAAACCTTCGCCCCACTTTGCCGCCAAAAGCCGTAACCAACAGTTAAAGACCACGCAACAATTCGGATGCTCGAATGCCGCGACCGGCCTCATCCCATATCGATCTCGCAGGAAGCGAAGCGCTTGCGTTGCAGGTGCTGACATTCCTTCTTTCCGATGCGCCGCGCCTGGAACGTTTCATGTCACTGACCGGGCTCGGTTCGGCGGACATTCGTGCCGCTGCGGAGACACCTGATCTGCAAGCCGCTACTCTCGAATATTTGCTGTCGGATGAGAGTCTGTTGCTGACGTTCTGCCAGGAGGCCGGCGTCGATCCGATGTCGATCGCGCCCGCCCACGGCATCTTGGCCAAGCACGGCCAATGAGCGGGGTCCGAGTCCGCACACGCGCACGTGAGACAGTCTCGTTCTAAAGTCGAAAAACCTAGTGCGCGCTGGCACTCGCCGGGCACTTGCCGGGATCGAGGAACGTCAGCTCCTTCAGCTCGCCCTTGATCGCGAATGAGCCGTAGTCGATTTTGAGATCGCTCGTGACGCCGTTCTCGAAATAACGAAATGACAGCTCGTAGGCGGGCGTCTGATCTTGTTTGTCTTTACCCGCCTCGAAATAGCTGATCGTCATCGGCCAGGAATCGACACCTTGAAGACGGTCGACGCCCTTGGCCGACGCCGCGAGCGTCTTGGCGCCGGTCACGTACTTTTTGCCGATGACCGTCGTGGTCAAATAGTATTTTTCACCCTTTTCCGAGCCGTCGTAGAGATTGGCCGTAAAAATTTTGACGCCGCTCTTGGCCGCCTGAACCAGCGTGTTGGCGTGTTGCATTGGAAAGTAAATATCTGTCGGAAGCGATACGCGCTTCTTCTTTGGCTTTACGAGATCGACGCCGACAATCGGTGTCGAACCCTTGCTGCGCGCCGCATCGCCCTGGCTCGCGTCGGCCAGCACATCGTTCTGATATTGCGTCGAAGAAAATCGCAGTTTCTTGCCGTCGGCCTCTTCCCAGCTCGAATTTCTGAGATCGCTGACCGTGTCTGTGCCTTCCTGATTGGTCATGATCGTAACGAAACGCATGTTCTGTGTGTAGCCGTCACACTGAGATCCGTTGAGTTCATAGACCATTCGGCCCGACACGCCCGAGACGCCCGAACCGGCCGTCGAGTCAGCCATCGAGAGTTCGTAAACGGCGCGATGCGGTGCGAAATGCACGGCTTCGGCGGCGGCGACCGGGAAACTCGCAAGCGTCGCGATAAGCGCCGCAGGCAATGTCCAGACGCTGGCTTTGAAACGGATCGTCATCGGCGGTTTGCTCACTTTTCGCGATAATCGATGCTCGGACGCAATCTAGACGGCCGACAGAGGCATTGCAAAGAGGCCATAGCGCGGCCACAACGTCTTTGAGAACCGCAAATATCGGGTATGCGCCATGATCGACGCCGAACAACGGCTATTCGAACTGGGACTGAAACTGCCTGACGCGCCTCTACCCGTCGCGAATTATGTACCGTTTTTGATATCCGGCGATCAGCTTTTCATATCGGGCCAGGTTTCGAAAGACGACGCCGGACACGTGTTGACCGGCCTCCTCGGTTCCAGCGCCTCCATCGAGGATGGTCGGAAAGCTGCGCGCCATGCGGCGCTCAATATTCTGGCCCAGGCCAAAGCGGCGCTCGGCAGTCTCGATCGCATCGTCCAGGTTTTGCGGCTGACGGGCTACGTCGCCTCGAGTCCGGGATTCAGTGAGCAGCCCAAAGTCATCAACGGTGCCTCCGATCTCCTGGTCGACGTTCTCGGTGATGCAGGCCGGCATACGCGCTCGGCGGTCGGCGTCGCGAGCCTCCCCCTCGGCGCAAGCGTCGAAATCGACGCCATCCTGAAAATCCGTTGATCCGATGTTCGACTGTGCGGCCTTTCTCCGCCCCATCGCCCATCGCGGCCTGCACCGCGCCGGGAAAGGCATCGTCGAAAATACCGGTCCCGCTTTCGAAGCCGCGATCGCGAAAGGCTACGGCATCGAGTGTGACGTGAGGCCGGCAGCCGACGGCTTGCCCGTAGTCTTTCACGACGAAAGGTTGAACCGGCTGATCGACGGTCGTGGACTCGTCGCGAAGATCAAAGCACGTGAATTGCAAACGCTGCGCCATCGCGTCGGCGGAGCGCCCATACTGACGTTTGCCGAGCTTCTCGAACTCGTCGGCGGGCGCGTGCCGCTGCTCGTCGAAATCAAAAGCGAATGGACCCCGCCCGATCAGACATTTCTCGGCGAAATCGCAAGGCTCGCATCCGCCTACGATGGTCCGGTTGCATTGATGTCGTTCGATCCAGCCGTCATGTCGAAAATCAGAACACTGGCCCCCAACGTGGCGCGCGGTATCATTTCCGGAAGCTTCACTGGCGCCGGCTGGTGGACGCGCCGGATTGGCCGAAAGCGCGCCGTCGCGCTGCGCCATCTGCTGGAATCTGGCCCCGTAGCGCCCGATTTCTATGCCTACGAGGTGAATGCGCTACCAGCCCACGTCATAGACTACGTGCGCGCCGTCGCAGGCCTGCCGGTGTTTACATGGACCGTGCGCACGCCGCGACAACGCCAGATTGCCAAAAAATGGGCGGACGCCATGATATTCGAAGGCTTCGAGCCGTAATTTCCGAACGCCGGCTCGCGCATTGCCGCATTGGCCGGCGGCGACACACTCCCAATCTAGATAGAAGTGCTCGCCCCTCCACACGGGGCCGCCCCGCCGTTTCGCTGCTTTGATTTTTTGACGACAAGCTGCGTAGAATTCGGAACCGCCTCGAGACCACGCTGCTCATGTCATCATCGTCCGACGCAACCGTAACGCTCGTACCGTCCATCGCCGAAATCGATGCCGCCCAATGGGATGCTTGCGCCAATCCTGATCCCGCGACGTTCAACCCCTTCGTCAGTCACGCGTTCCTAAAGGCACTCGAGACGTCCCGCACAGTCGGCCGCACCACCGGCTGGCTGCCGCGTCATCTCGTGCTCGAGGACGAAAACGGAAAGGTCGCGGCCGCGGCACCCGCCTACGTCAAATCGCACAGCCAGGGCGAGTACGTGTTCGATCACACCTGGGCGGAGGCCTATGTTCAGGCTGGCGGAAGGTATTATCCAAAATTGCAGATTGCTGTACCGTTTACGCCGGTTCCCGGGCCGCGGCTTCTCGTCAAGCCGGGTCCCAAAGCGATAGCCGATGAAGAGCTACTCGCATCGGCCGCAATCGAGGTCGCCCGGCAAGGCGGGCTGTCGTCGATACATTTGACGTTTCTCGCCGCCGATACCGCGACACGGCTTCGCACGCTCGGATTTCTGACGCGAACCGGCCAGCAATTTCATTGGCAGAACCGTGGCTACACTTCGTTCGACGATTTTCTCGCGACCTTGACGTCGCGGAAACGCAAGGCCGTACGCAAAGAGCGCGAAGCAGCACTGGCCCCGGGCATCGAGATCGAACATCTGACGGGCCCCGCCATCACCGAAGCGCACTGGGACGCCATGTTCGCGTTCTACACGGATACAGGAAATCGTAAATGGGGCCGGCCGTATCTTAACCGCGCGTTTTTCTCTGAGCTTGGCCGCGTCATGCCCGACCGCTCACTGCTCGTCATGGCGAAACGTGACGGACGCTATATCGCGGGCGCCCTCGACCTCATCGGCGGCGACTGCCTCTATGGCCGCTACTGGGGAGCAATAGAACACCACCCGGCCCTGCATTTCGAGGTTTGCTACTATCAGGCGATCGAGTTTGCTATCGCCTCGGGACTGGCGCGCGTCGAAGCCGGCGCCCAGGGCGAGCACAAACTGGCGCGAGGCTATCTGCCGGTCGAAACATATTCCGCGCATTGGATCGCCGATCCCGGACTGCGCCGGGCGGTCGAACGGTTTCTAATGCGCGAAAGCGAAATGGTTACCCGATTTAACGCCGACTTGACCGAGCTTGGTCCCTATCGCAAAGACGAGGCATAGTACCGTCGCCGAAATGTGAAGCCGCCACACGTCGCCGAAAGAGAGCGAGTGCCATGACCTATGATCCAAACAACATCTTCGCGAAGATCCTACGCGGCGAGATCCCATGCCATAAAGTCTACGAGGATGCCGACGCCATCGTCTTCATGGATGTGATGCCGCAATCACCCGGGCACACACTCATTCTGCCGAAGGCTGCGTCGCGCAACCTGTTCGATGCCGATCCAAGCGTGCTCGCCAATCTTGCGCCGCTGGTGCAGAAAGTCGCCGTCGCCGCCAAAGCGGCTTTCAATGCCGACGGCATCAGCGTCATTCAATATAACGAGCCCGCAGGTGGACAATCGGTATTTCACCTGCACTACCACGTAATTCCGCGCTTCGAGGGACTGGCGCTGAAACCGCACTCCGGCAAAATGGAAGACGCCGCCGTTCTTGCGGCCAATGCCGAAAAACTGAAAGCGGCGCTCGCCAAGTAAGCTAAACATCGCGAAAATCCACGCTCTGTTCCAACAAGGCTTGCGAACTCGAACACCCGACCACGTCATGGCCGAGCTTGACCCGGCCATCCAGAAGCCACGCATTCGGCCGTCAGCGACCTATCGCCCTGCATGGCCGCCGCCTCGGAGGGCAGCCATAACGTAACGGACGGTGGTCGACCCGAATCTAAAAGCACCCGGATGCAAAAAAAGCGCGGGATCTGATCGATCACGCGCTCATTTTCTTTGACTACTCGTAGAACGAGCCTCGCGGAGCTAGTCGTCCTTTTTCCTGCGCGGCACGCTCGGCACGGCGCCGGACTCTTTCGGCTTGTCGCCCTTTTCCTTGGGGCCCGGAAGCGCCTTCTTCGGCGTCGCGTCGGCGAGCACGGGCTGCGGACCGTCGTCGTCGGTTTCTTCATCCTCCGACGACTTCGCCTTTTTTGATGGATCGAGCGGCAGGTAGTCGAACGCGAGTACGCGATCGGCCCCCTCGCCTGCTACCATCACTTTGACCGTGCCGCCGTTCTCCAGCTTGCCGAACAGCAGCTCTTCCGCGAGCGGCTTCTTGATGTACTCCTGGATGACGCGCGCCAGCGGCCGGGCGCCGAACTTGTCGTCGTAGCCCTTTTCCGCGATCCACTTCGTTGCCTCTTCCGAAAGCTCGATCGTGACGCTGCGATCGGCAAGCTGCGCCTCGAGCTGGAAGATGAACTTCTCGACCACCTGCGCGATGATTTCCGGTGACAAGCCCGAAAACGGCACGATCGCATCGAGCCGATTGCGAAACTCGGGCGTGAACAGCTTCGTGACTGCTTCCGTATCCTCGCCCTCGCGCTTCATGCGATTGAAGCCCATCGGCGGCCTGGCCATGTCGGAAGCCCCCGCGTTCGTCGTCATGATCAGCACGACGTTGCGGAAATCAACCGACTTGCCGTTGTGATCGGTGAGTTTGCCGTGGTCCATCACCTGCAGCAGGATGTTGAACAGATCCGGATGCGCCTTCTCGATTTCGTCGAGCAGCAACACGCAGTGCGGGTGCTGGTCGACGCCGTCGGTCAGAAGACCACCCTGATCGAAGCCGACATACCCTGGAGGCGCACCGATGAGCCGCGAAATCGTGTGCTTTTCCATGTACTCGGACATGTCGAAGCGCAGAAGTTCGACGCCCATAAGATTGGCGAGCTGCTTGGCAACTTCCGTTTTGCCGACGCCGGTTGGGCCAGAGAACAGATAGCAGCCAATCGGCTTTTCCGGTTCGCGCAGACCCGCGCGCGCCAGCTTGATCGCGCTCGACAGAGCGTCGATCGCCTTGTCCTGTCCGAACACGAGCCGTTTCAAGTCGCGACCAATATGCGAGATGATTTCCGCATCGCTCTTCGAAACCGTCTTTGGCGGCACGCGTGCCATCGTAGCGACCGTCGCTTCGATCTCCTTCGTCGTGATGCGTTTCTTCCGCTTGCCTTCCGGCACGAGCATCTGGGAGGCGCCGGTCTCGTCGATCACGTCGATCGCCTTATCGGGCAACTTGCGGTCATGGATATACCTAGCTGACAACTCGACCGCCGCCTTGATGGCTTCGTTCGTGTACTTCAGCTTGTGGTAGTCCTCGAAAACAGTCTTAAGGCCCTTCAGAATTTCGATTGCATCCTCGACGGTCGGCTCCTTGACGTCGATCTTCTGGAAGCGGCGCACCAACGCCCGATCCTTCTCGAAGTGCTGGCGATATTCCTTGTATGTCGTCGAGCCGATGCAGCGCAGCGTGCCCGACTGCAACGCCGGCTTTAAAAGGTTCGACGCATCCATGGCGCCGCCGGAGGTTGCGCCCGCGCCGATAACCGTATGGATTTCATCGATGAAAAGCACCGCGCCCGGAAACGCTTCGACTTCCTTCATCACCGCTTTGAGGCGTTCTTCGAAGTCGCCGCGATAGCGCGTGCCGGCGAGCAACGCGCCCATGTCGAGCGCGAAGATCGTTGCACCCTTCAAGACGTCGGGCACATGGCCATTGACGATCTTGCGCGCCAAGCCCTCCGCGATCGCCGTCTTGCCGACGCCGGGATCACCGACGAACAGCGGATTGTTCTTCTGACGGCGGCAGAGCACCTGCACGGTGCGCATGACTTCCTGCTCGCGGCCGATCAGCGGATCGATCTTGCCATCGCGGGCCTTCTTGTTGAGGTTGACGCAATAGGTATTGAGCGCGTCGCCGGGCTTCTTCTCCTCACCCTCGGTCGTGCTCGTATCTTCATCGACGCCATGTACCGTGCGCGGCTCGAACATGCCGGGGCGCTTGGCGATCCCATGCGCGATGTATTGGACGGCGTCGAACCGCGTCATCTCCTGCTCCTGCAGGAAAAACGCGGCGTGACTCTCGCGCTCCGAAAAGATGCCGACGAGCACATTTGCGCCCGTCACTTCTTCGCGCCCCGATGTCTGAACGTGGACGATGGCCCGCTGCACGACACGCTGGAACGAATTTGTCGGATGCGCGTCGCGCGAAGCCTTCGACACGATCGGTTTCAATTCCGTGTCGAGGTACTCGATGAGGCGGGCGCGAAGCTGCTCGAGATCGACCGAGCAGGCACGCATGACGGCGGCCGCGTCGCGATCATCGACGAGCGCCAGCAGCAAATGTTCCAGCGTCGCGAATTCGTGGTGGCGCACATTCGCATATTGCACCGCGCGGTGCAGCGAAGCTTCGAGATTTTTGGAGAGCGATGTCAATCCAATCCTACTCTTTCTCCATGGTGCACTGTAAAGGGTGGCCATGCTGGCGTGAAAAGTCCATGACCTGCGTCACCTTGGTTTCTGCAACTTCGTAAGTGTACACGCCGCAAATTCCGACACCTTTGTGGTGAACGTGCAGCATGATCCGCGTCGCGTCTTCCTGACCCTTATTGAAGAAGCGTTGCAGCACGAGCACGACGAATTCCATCGGTGTAAAGTCATCATTCAACAGCAGAACCTTATAGAGGTTCGGCTTCTTAGTCTTGGGTCTGGTTTTGGTGACGATGCCGGTCTTCGAATCGCCGTCGTCCCGGCGTGGACCGTCAGGCGGATCATCGCTCCCCGCGAGCTTGACCGCCGCCGCAAACTGCAAATCTTTATCCTCCAACTTCATCTCGCACCTCGGGCTGCAGCCCGAATCCCTCATTCCCTTAGAACTTAGTCGTCAACCGGGGCATGTTGGAGGCCGAAAAGCTACGCTAGAACCGCCAAATGGGAACCACCGGGCACCTCCCAAAGCCTACGAATGTCCAGTGGAAACGCCCGTAGCCATCCAGCGCTATATAGGCACGCCGCCGAATAAAAAACAGAACGTGCCGAGTGCCGCAGGCAAGCGGCACTGGACGTACGTGCCCCAGAGGGTGGGAAATCCCCCGCACTGAAACCTTCGACCTTCGACTGGTCGCTGACGCCCCGGTCGCCGCCCATCCAGCGGACAGAAACTCGGCGCGCCGTGCCAGTCCATTCAGAACCCAATTCTAACCCTTTATCTCGAACCGGAACAGCCGTTGACGCTGTGTTTACTGCGTCCTTTAACGCTGCTTCAGTCCATCCGCCTTACAATTCGCAACAGTACCCGAGGGCGCCCTAGGTTTCGACGCCCAAAAGGTGCCTAAAAACAGTGCTCTGCTATCGGAAACGACAGGTGGGGCGTGCCGCATCGGAGCCAAGTGGCCAACCTGCGGCATTGGAATACGAAAAAAGCCATCTGGTTTACCGGATGGTCAGAGGGATCGGCGTCGTGTTGCATCGGGCGTTGGCGTTCGCGCTGACATTTTCGGCCGCGTTTGGCCTAATTTCGCAGGGCGCGGAGGCTCGGCCCGAGCGCCACGCCGCGATGATCGTCGACGCCAATACGGGCGCCGTCTTGCACAACGACGACGGCGACAAGATTCGCCACCCTGCCTCGCTCACCAAGATGATGACGCTCTACCTGACGTTCGAGACGATAGAGTCCGGTCGGCTCAAGATGTCGGACAAAATCTCGATTTCCGAGGCCGCGGCCTCCGTCGCTCCCTCCAAGCTTGATCTCGACCCCGGCGAAGAGATCGCGGTTTCCGACGCCATCCTGGCGCTGATTACGAAGTCCGCGAACGACATTGCCGTCGCTCTGGCCGAAAAGATCGGCGGCACGCAATCCAATTTCGTTCGCCTCATGAATGATCGCGCCCGCGACATGGGCATGTCGAAGACGCACTTCGAGAATCCGAACGGTCTGCCGAACGACGATCACGTGTCGACGGCGCACGATATGATCACGTTGGCCCTGCACCTGCAGGACGATTACCCGGCCTACTATCGGTTTTTCGCCACGCACGCTTTCACGTACCGCGGAAAAACGTACCGCAATCACAACACGATGCTGAATACTTTTGCTGGCATTGATGGGATCAAGACCGGTTACACGCGGGCCTCGGGATTCAATATCGTGACGTCGGTCCGGCGCGGCAATCGGCACCTGGTCGGTGCTGTGTTCGGCAGTTCAAGCGCGGCGAAGCGCAATGCTGAAATGCGCGTCCTGCTCACGCGAGCTTTGACCAGAGCCTCGACCAAAAATACACGCAAGCCTCAGCCGCTGTTGCTCGCAAAGCTGAAAGCCGGCCCGAAAATCGCGACGCCCGCAGCACCAAAACGCCAAGTCAACGTAGAACTAGCCGACGCAACCGCACCGGAACCTCGTCCATTTGCGCCGGCCAAAACGCAAGATAATGAGCTCGCCGTCCCGAACCCCGGCCCGGTTCTGCGCGCTATGGCAAAATCTCAACCGGCCGCGCCCGTCGAGGCCTCCGAGCCGCCGGTCAAAATTTTCAAGGTCCGGCACGTGCCTATCCTCGAAAAAGCACGCGCGGCACCGCCGTCACCCGACGAAACGACCGATATGGAAGGCATCGACAGCCCGTCCGACGAAACGCCGCGCGAGAGCCGGGGAACGATCGAACCAACTGACCTCGTTCGAACGGCTGCGAAAGACGGTGTCGGCGCTACGGCCTTCGCTGGGAAGCTGTCGCAGCCCTTTGCGGAATCCCGTGCTCGCGATGAGGCTCTCGAAGCCCAAATGGCGAGAGACGAGCGGCGGCCGTCGCCGCTTGACGATAAAATTGCGATGCTTGGCGCAGCCGATACCACGCCGCCCGCGGCCATAGCTGCCCCACAGGCAAGGCAAGCCACCAATACCCAGGAACCTTCAGCTCCTCCGTCACCCGTTGCGGCTCCGCTGCGCGGTCTGCCGCCCTCGACGCTTGCAGCCCAGGCGAGCGCGCTGAAGGCGACTGCAAAACCACGATTTGCAAAATCCCAGCCGGGCGAGGCCGTCGCGCTGCGAGCCACAGCCGGCCGCTACGAGGTACAAATCGGCGCCTTTGGATCAAGTGCCGAAGCCCAGCGCGCGCTCACCGCGGTACAGGGGCGTGTCGGACAGCTGCTTGCCGGTATAGCCCCGGTCACGCATCCAACCACAAAAGACGGCCACCAAATCTTCCGAGCGCGTTTTGCGGGCTTCAATGCCGACCGCGCCGCATCGACCTGCACCGAATTGCGCCGTCAGTCCGTCGACTGCTTCGTCATGGCGGCCGGCGACTAAGCGACTTGTCGCAGCGCAGGCCCAATCGTAGCATCGGGCGTCTTCCATTGCTCACTCAAGGACCAACTGTGACCACCAAATCAGATTTCCCGAAAGTCGTCGATTTTCAAGGCACACTGCCGGCTCCCGAAGTCTACCGGCCGAAACCGGAACGCATCGTCGCCGGCGATCCGGTCCAAGGGGCGCAGACCCTCTTCAAGAGCGCCGACGGGCGTTTCAACAGCGGCATCTGGACGGCCCAGCGCGGAACGTGGCGCGTCGTCTTCCCCGAAAGCGAGTTCTGCCACCTCCTCGAAGGCGTGATCGTCGTGCGCGGAGACGATGGCTCGGAGACAACCTTCAAGGCTGGCGACGCATTCCTGACGCCGTCCGGCTTCACGGGTACATGGGAGATCGTCGAGCCGGCGAAGAAGCTTTATGCGTCCTACGAGTAAGCGGAATCCAGTGCCGCCCGCTCAGCCCTTGCCGCTCAGAAGCGTGTAATTGCCGCCGGTCGCGGTGATGTCGGTCGACCGCGTCCGCTCGGTTGCAAAGCGCGCCAGATAATTCGGGCCGCCGGCCTTTGGTCCGGTGCCCGAAAGTCCCTCGCCGCCGAACGGCTGCGCGCCGACCACGGCGCCGATCTGATTGCGGTTGACGTAGAGATTGCCGACGCGGGCGTTCTCGGCAACGTAGTCGGCGACGCTTTCAATGCGACTGTGTAGACCAAGCGTCAGCCCATAGCCGGTTGCGTTGAGCGCCGCGACGACTTTGTCGAGATGACCACGCTCGTAGCGGATCAAATGCAGAATGGGCCCGAAGACCTCGTGATCGAGACGACTCAGGCGGTCGATTTCGAAAAGCGCCGGGGTGACATACGTCCCCGCTCGGCAGGCCTCTGGCATCGCTACGTCGATGATCTCGCGCCCCTCGCGCTGCATCCGCACTTTGTGGCTCTCGAGCATGTCCTGAGCCGCTTCGTCTATGACGGGTCCAATGTCTATTGCGTAATCGAGAGGATCGCCAACATCGAGAGACTCGATGGCGCCTGCCAGCATGGCTTTGATGCGAGGCGCGTTGTCGTCCTGAACGAACAAGACGCGCGCCGCCGAGCAGCGCTGCCCGGCACTGTCGAAAGCGGACCGTACGGCATCGCGGACCACCTGCTCCGGCAGAGC
>NZ_DATNBA010000039.1:0-53729 GCF_035572195.1 Hyphomicrobium sp.
ATGAAGTTCATTCAAACAATTTTCCGCGAAGCCTTTCTGATCGTTCCAGAACCGGTTCAGGATAGTCGAGGATTTTTTGAGCGCATCTATTGCGAGCGGGAATTCGCGACGCATGGCATTCAAGATGTCTTTGTCCAGCACAGCCGATCCTTTTCAGCGCTCAGAGGTACGCTGCGGGGCATGCATTTCCAAAAACCTCCTCATGCAGAGGCCAAAGTGGTGAGCTGCGCGAACGGCGCTATTCACGATGTCATTGTTGATTTGAGGCCGAGCTCTGAAACCTTCCGTCGTTGGCAAGAGTTTGAACTTTCTTCTGCAAACCGCCATCAACTCTATGTGCCCGCTGGATTCGCACATGGCTTTCAAACGCTCGAGGACAATTCTGAAATTAATTATTTGATCTCAAACTTCTACGATTCGAGCGCTTCCGCGGGCGTACGCCACGACGATCCGGCACTCGGCATTGATTGGCCGCTTTCGATCACCGTGATATCCGATCGCGACCGGAACTGGCCGTTGATGACCGTCTAAAAAGACTCGCTATCGTGCCTTGCACGCAATCAAAAGGCCGGCTTGCTCCAACCGAGCTGCCGCCTCTTTAATTTCGGAAAAACGCTGGTTCGAGCGCTCGGCGATGTCTAGCAACGAGTGCTCGCCGTCAGAAAAATTGAGCAGCCACAGCATGGCCATCTCATGCACAGGGCCCTCCTTGTCACCGCCCACTGTTGAATAGAGCCCGCGGCGCCCCAGTGCGGGCTCGCATTTCGGGTTGGTGTTCAACATGAAGCGGTCGTTCTCGAGGACGTCGGTGACCGACATGATCAATCGAAATGACTCGGCCAAATAATGCGGCTTGATAAAATTCAAATTGTCGGCCGACGTGTGATACTCTGGAAACGTCCCGTATTGGCTTCTCTGAAATAGGCCTACAGGCAAATTGAAACCAGGAGAGCAGTATTGTCGTTCATCATAGCCGTACGGATTGAAATCCTGAATGGCCGCAGCCGGCGCGGCGTGATGCAAAACGTGTGTCATTGCGCGGTCGATTAGCGCGTCGCCTCTCCGGCTCTTCTTGTATGTCGGCCCTCCCCCGTCGCCAACGCATGAGACCACTAGGCCGTGCTTAATCCGCTCAGTCGCGTCCTCATTCCTCGCGAGCCACGTAATGGCTCCAATCGTTCCCGGTGCAAATACGAAGCGATAGGTAAGACGTGTCTGCCTTGCACTCAACTCTTGAGCCAGAAGGGTCAGCAGCGCCAGCCCTGAGCAGTTGTCGTTAGCTAGCGATGGATGGCAGATATGAGCTGACAGTAGCACTTCGTCATCCGTCGTGCCGTGATGAACAAACTCCGCATACGTCAGGCTGCCGGGACACAATGTCGAGTCGATAACGGCTTCGTAAATTCCCGGCTCAAGCTTATCAAGCTGGGTCTGCGACATGCAAAAACCCCAGCGCTCCTGGTAATAAGATGTTCTGTATGGCACGAGGTCGGGCTGCTCGGGCAACGTGAAGATGTGACGTTTCAATTCCTCGAGCGGCAGCTTGGTTCGGATCGGGGTGCTATAGTTCAAAACATGCAGGTTGCAAGTTTTGAAGTCGACGACGCGTTCCCCTCGCTCGTTCGAAATGTAGGCATCGCTGACATTCCATTCGGGTGGAATAGACCAATCGAAGACGGACGTGCCGGTAGGAACATCGTGGATCGAAAGGTCAATGTGGCGCCCGAGAATTTGCAACGTTTGGCGCACGCCGTCGCCGGTAATGCTTCTGCAGATCGGAAACAGCTCGGCAGCGAGATCGAAGATCTTCTGGCCGAGCGCCTCCTGGCTTGGATCACCATCGTAGGGCATGCGTTACTGCATCGCTCCATGGCCGTAGTGCGCACAACCCTGAAGCATTAGAAGCTGCAGGATTGCTCTGCTCAGGCTGCAACCCTTGCGGTATGGCGAAGATCAGAGTCGATGATACCGTCCGCCAACAGCTGCTTAATATGAGCAATGCGCTGGTAGCGAGGGCCTTCGAACTCTTCGAGGGTCAGGCCGGATGCCTTATATGCAGCGTAAACCTGCTCTACGCCCATGCGCGCGGACCAGCGCGGTTTGAAATCCGGCAAGGCGCTTGCGATCTTCTGGAAGTTGACACGATAGCATCGCTTGTCGGGACCAGCATCGCTCGCATATTCGATCCGGCATTCCGGTACGATATCTGCCACGATAGCCGCAATCTCACTGATCCGGTAATTCTCTTCGGATCGTCCGACGTTGAAAGCTTCGTTGAAGATTTTCTCGATCGGCGCCGCCAGCACTGCAATGAAGGCGCGCGAGATGTCCTCGATATGAACGATCGGCCGCCAAGGGCTTCCGTCCGATTTCAAGTAGATGAGTTTCTTGGTCACTGCCCAAGCAACAAGATTGTTGAGGACGATGTCGAAGCGCATGCGCGGAGAGAGGCCATAGGCCGTCGCGGGACGCAAGAATGTTGGACAAAAGTCATCAGAGGCGAGCCGCGAGATATCGCGCTCGGACCAGACTTTCGATTCTCCATACGCTGTTACGGCATTGAGTTCTCCGGTCTCGTCGATCATATCATCACCCGCCAGCCCGTAATTGCTGCACGAGGAGGCCATCACAAATCTGCGGACGCCCGCACGCTTTGCCAATTCGGCAAGACGTACGCTCCCACGGTGATTGATTGCATAAGTTGCGTCCCGGTTGAGATCACTCAACGGGTCGTTCGACAGTGCCGCAAGGTGGACAACCGCATCGAAGCCGGCAAGATCGCGCCATTCGAGATCGCGAATGTCCTTGCGGAGTGCGGGGATATCGGTGATCCGCCCGCCATAACTATATGTGCACCTCTCATAGAGATCGCTGTCACACCCCGTCACACGGTGGCCCGCTGCGATCAACATCGGCGTCATCACTGTGCCGATGTAGCCAAGATGCCCTGTCAACAGTACTTTCATGCACGCTACCCAATGCTCTTTCGTTAAATTGCGTCCCAAACAGTGCTGGGCGGAGACAACGGTTTCTAGAGATGAATAAGGGTGAACAAAGAGGTAGCGGAAGCCCTCTTTGGTCGTGCTGCCTGGAGCGGTTACTCCGCACGAAGTATAAAATAGCCCTTTCGGCTATGAAGAATATTTTGGCGCGCCGATAATAGAAGCTGATCGGCGCGATACTGCGCATCGTACCCGTTCCGGTAACCAATACTCCGTATGCGACTGATCTGTGGAGTTGCAAGACGGAAGATACTTAAGATGTCAGAGACGCTCCGCCACGGTTTCGGCAATGGCAAGGCATGCCGTGAGCCCGGGACTTTCGATTCCGTGAACCGTAACTAATCCGCTGATGCAATGTACGTTTGAATCGTGAATGGCGAAGTCAGCTGCGGGCTCGCCTTCTCTTGCAAGCTTAGGGCGAATACCGGTGAAACCCGCATAGAGGCTGTTGTCAGGTAGGCCAGGCCAATAACGTCTTATTTCCCGGTAGAAACACTCCGAGCGCCGCCCATCCTGATCTTCGAAGTCGTAGTTGAGGCCGTCCTGCCACTTAACATCCGGTCCGAACTTGGCATTCCCTGCCATGTCCAGTGTCAAGTGAACCCCAAGACCGCCGCTTTCCGGCATGGGATAAATCAGATGACTAAACGGCGAGCGTCCCGACAATGAAAAATAATGACCCTTCGCGAAATACAGTCGGGGCACTTTGTAGGCGCGAGACCGGGCCTTATCGTGGAGACTTTCTGCGAGCCTCGTGCCATGAAGTCCCGCCGCGATTATGAGCTTTCGGCACGTGATGCTGGTTGCTTCGCTTTGCCCGCCGATCTGAAGATGGAAGCATCCGTCGTCTAAAACTTTTGCTGCTTCAACGTTCGCGTTTAGGACGACTTGACCCCTGTTGCAGCTGATATGTCCCTCGAGCGACGACATGAATGCATGGCTATCGATGATGCCGGTAGACGGCGAAAGAAGCGCTGCCTGGCAATCAATCGCCGGCTCCAGCGCCCTCGCCTCTGCGGCCGTCAACGGTATCAGGTCCGAAACGCCGTTTTTTACCGCCTGCTCGCCGATAATGGCTAATTTCGCAATTTCACTGCTGCTGGTCGCAACCAACAGCTTGCCCACGCGGCGGTGTGGGACCCCGTTGTCGGAAGCAAACTGATAGAGCATCTGCTTGCCCTTAACGCAGAGCGACGCCTTAAGCGAACCTGTTGGATAATATAGACCCGCGTGAATCACTTCGCTGTTGCGCGAACTCGTTTCGGAACCAACCCTGGCGTTGCGTTCCAATACGAGCACGTCGTGATCGGAGCGCCCAAGTTGATACGCGATCGCCAAGCCAATGACGCCACCGCCTACGACGACTATTTCAAAGTCTGGGGCCATGATTCATCTAACCCGTCGCGCGTCGAGCCGTCACGCCGCATGGCAAGAGCGTACTGCTGCCGAAAATCTGAAATCAGAACAGACTCGTTGCTCTCGTGTGCCAGCGACGACTAGCCGAGGATCGAGATCCTGCCACTGATCGAGAGGCAGCGAAGATTTAGTTTGCCTGAAGAGTAAAGAAGCCGCCGTTAGGCTGGTTCCCGGAGGGCGTTATACCGAGGCGCGCTTCAGAATCGAACGTCCCGCGTAGGTTGCGACGTCCCCCAACTCGCCTTCGATGCGGATGAGTTGGTTGTACTTCGCGAGCCGGTCAGAGCGCGACAGCGAGCCCGTTTTGATCTGCCCGCAGTTCGTCGCAACCGCGAGGTCGGCGATCATTGAATCTTCGGTCTCGCCGGAACGATGCGACATCACTGCGGTGTAGCCGGCGCGCTGCGCCATACTGACCGCGTCAAGCGTTTCGGACAGCGTGCCGATCTGGTTGACCTTGACCAGGATCGAATTGGCGACGCCTTTCGCGATGCCGTCGGCCAGCCTCTCGGTGTTTGTCACGAAGATATCGTCGCCGACGAGCTGGCAGCGCTTGCCGATGAGTTCGGTCAATGTTTTCCAACCGGCCCAGTCATCCTCGGCCATCCCGTCTTCGACCGAGACGATCGGGTAGCGCTTGACGAGATCTTCGATATATTTGGCGTTCGCGGTGCTATCGAGTGATTTGCCCTCGCCCGCCAGCTGATACTTGCCGCCCTTGAAATATTCGCTGGCGGCGCAGTCGAGTGCCAGCATCACATCTTCGCCCGGCTTGTAGCCGGCCTTCTCGATCGCCTTCATGATGAAGCTCAACGCTTCGTCGGCGCTCTTGAGGTTAGGCGCGAAACCGCCCTCGTCGCCGACTGACGTGTTGTGGCCGGCATCCTTGAGGCTCTTTTTCAGCGTGTGGAACACTTCGGCGCCGATGCGAACAGCGTCCGCAAGCGTCTCCGCCGCGACCGGCATGATCATGAATTCCTGGATGTCGATCGGGTTGTCGGCATGCGCGCCGCCGTTGATGATGTTCATCATCGGCACGGGCAGAACGTGGGCGTTGACGCCGCCGATATAGCGATAAAGCGGCAGACTGTTCGATACCGCCGCGGCCTTCGCCACGGCAAGCGAAACGCCAAGGATCGCGTTGGCGCCCAACCGGCTCTTATTTTTCGTGCCGTCGAGTTTGATCAGCGCCGCATCGATGCCGCGCTGTTCCTCGGCGTCCATGCCTGAAAGCGCATCGAAGATTTCGCCGTTGACGGCTTCGACGGCCTTCAGCACGCCCTTGCCGAGATAACGCCCCTTGTCGCCGTCGCGGAGTTCGTTTGCCTCGTGCGCACCGGTCGAGGCGCCGGAGGGAACTGCGGCCCGTCCTTCGGACCCGTCTTCGAGCAGCACATCGACTTCGACCGTCGGATTGCCGCGGCTGTCGAGGATTTCGCGGCCGATAATGTCGACGATAGCTGTCATGAGCATTCCTAAATCTTGATGTTGGCTTGCCGGGAGGTAATGGGTGTGGGAGCCTTGAACCCGGCTTTTAGACCCTATTGGCGTCGTGGCAAAGTCCGGGCGGGCGGCCTGATCCTACCCGTATGGCTGGGTCTTTAGAATCAAGGAACACAAGCGATGAGGGAATTGAAGACTTGGGCCGGCGGCTGCCATTGCGGTCGCGTTCGCTATGAGGCCGAGATGAGCCTTGACGGGATCGTGGCGTGCAATTGCTCGATTTGCCAAAAGCGCGGTTCCCTATTGGCGTTTGTGCCTCAATCGCAGTTTCGCCTGTTGGCCGGCGATGATGCTCTGACGGACTACCAGTTCAATAAGAAAGTGATCCATCACTTGTTCTGCGCGACATGCGGCGTGGCGTCCTTTGCACAGGGCGAGAAGCCCGGAGGCGGGCCAATGGTTGCGGTGAATGTCCGTTGCCTCGACGGGGTCGATGCGGCTTCGCTCAAGCCGCGGCTATTCGACGGAAAGAACCTGTAACTCGTGACATCATCGTCAGCCCTTGTACTTTTTTCCGGCGGGCAGGACTCAACCGTGTGCCTGGCATGGGCGCTCGAGCGGTATGAGGCCGTCGAGACGATCGGCTTCACGTATGGCCAGCGCCATATCGTCGAAATTGAACAACGGGCGGTCGTGCGGTCGAAGCTCGCAACTTTAAACGAGGCCGGGCGCCGCCTCGGTCCCGATACCGTGCTCGACCTTGCGGCTTTAAAAAGCGTCAGCGATACGGCCTTGACGCGCGAGACCGAGATCACGTTCGCGGCGACGGGCTTGCCGACGACGTTCGTGCCGGCCCGCAATCTGCTGTTTCTCACCTACGCCGCTGCGCTTGCCTACCGGCGCGGTATCGGCACGCTCGTCGGCGGCATGTGCGAGACGGATTTTTCAGGCTATCCGGACTGTCGCAACGATACCGTGCAGGCTCTTGCTCATGCTCTTTCTCTCGGTCTCGACAAGCCAATGAGCGTCGAAACGCCGCTGATGTTCATCGACAAGGCAGCGACGTGGGAGCTGGCGTCGAGCCTCGGCGGGCAGAAGCTCATCGACCTCATCATCGAGGACACGCACACCTGCTACCTCGGCGACCGTTCGCATCGCCACCCCTGGGGCTACGGCTGCGGCCAATGCCCGGCCTGCGAACTCAGGGCGAAGGGATGGACGGCATGGCAAGCGCGGAAGATCTAAAGCGCGCCGCGGTCCTCGCGGCGATTAGCGTTTCTGCGCGCAACTGTTATGGCTGAATTTATGACAAACTGAACCTTCTCGCGCACCTGACCAAGTCGTTCAATGCAACACCTACTTGGTTGCATCGAAGCAGCCTCAAACTGTGAAATGCAGCTCAACGTTACGAACCGACATTGGTCCGGAGTTTTATTGTATGCTCGAACTCGTTTTCATCGTTTGCTCGATTGTGCAAGGCGCTCACTGCCACGAGTTGCAACCCATTCAACTCCAAGAAAACGCTACGATGGTTGGATGCGTTATGGCCTCTCAACTTGAGGGCGCGAAGTGGGTTGAGACGCACCCCAATTTCTACATAAGGCGGGCGACCTGCCGGCCGGCCGATCGCTACGCCAATCTGTAGGCGGCTGCCCGTATAAGGCCGAAGGTAATACCGGTAGCGGCCGCTACTGGTACGCCAAATCCGGCCGGCGCTTCGACGCCTTTGCCGATGCGGGCTTCGAGCGGTCCGCGCGGCCCCCTCGTAAGTTATTATAAACATTATATTTTCTGTTACGCTTTGCTCTGTTCCGCCCGGAACAGCCGAGGTGCGCCGGCTTCGACTATCAAAGATCCATCAAACCGATATTGCCGAATTTTTTTGGATCAGCCGATGTTAGGAATTGCCAACAGCCCCACACTCAGGACGGTGAATTTCATCGTCGGGCTAGCGCTGCTGGTGATGCTGTCCCCGAAACACGGCAGCCTGCCGGAAAAGCCTGCCGGCGTGCGCACAGCCGTTGAGCTCGTCAGCAAAAAGAAGACCGCTTTTCGCGCCGTCGTTCTCGAAGCGGCTTTCGCCTAAACCGCAATTATAATCCGAAGATCAGGCACGTCGTCGTCGCGTGCGCCAGCAATTTGCCTTGCGCATCGGTCAGGCGACCTTCCGCCGTCGCCGCTCGACGGCCGCGGGAGAGTAATGTGCCCTCGGCGCGGACGGGGCCGGTCTCTTTTGTCATGGGCCGCAGCAGCGAGATCTTGAACTCCATCGTCGTGTAGCCGGTCCCTTTGGGGAGTGTCGACTGGACGGCGCAGGCCATGCATGAATCAAGCAGCGTCGCGGTAAATCCGGCGTGCACCGTTCCGATCGGGTTATAGTGATGCAGACCGGGCTCTGAGATGAATACGGCGCGGCCCTCCTCCACCTCGGCGAGGTTGAACCCAAGCGTCTTGGCGATGGGCGGGCCCGGCAGTTCGCCGCGAGCGATGGCCTGCAAAAATTCCAGGCCGCTCATCGAGGCGAGCGTCGCCAGATCTACGACGCCGACGTCCTCGGGCGTATATTGAATTGCTGTCATGGTGATGGTCCGCTCGTTCAGGCTCGCAATGTAATGTGCGGTGCTTTGCGCGCATTACTCCCCTCGACTTGACTTGCGCCGCCCGCACCGTAGGTATCGCGACATGTATGCCGTCAAAGAAATCTTTTACACGCTTCAAGGCGAAGGCGCGAATGCCGGCACGCCGGCGGTATTCTGCCGGTTTGCCGGTTGCAACCTGTGGAGCGGACGCGAAGAAGATCGCGCTAAGGCTGTCTGCCAATTTTGCGATACGGATTTCGTCGGCACCGATGGAGAGCGTGGTGGACGCTATGCGACGGCCGTCGAGTTAGCTGATGCGTGTCGCGCGGCGTGCACAGCGGCGGAAGGACCAACGCTCATCGTTTTGACCGGCGGCGAACCGATGCTGCAAGTCGATCAGGATTTGATCGATGCGCTGCATGCGCGTGCGTTCTCCATCGCAATCGAAACCAACGGCACGCTGCCGGCGCTCGACACGATCGACTGGATCTGCGTGTCGCCAAAAGCTGGCGCGGAGTTGAGACAGACGCGAGGCGATGAACTCAAACTCGTCTATCCGCAGGATGGCGTCGATCCTTCGCGGTATCTCGACCTCGCCTTCAAGCATCGGTTCCTACAGCCGATGGATGGCCCGGCACGGGAGGCCAACACGATCAGCGCCATAGCCTACTGCAAGGCCAACCCAGCATGGCGGTTATCGGTGCAAACGCATAAAATCCTGGGTATTCCGTAGGTTTGGATGGCCTTCCGCGCCGGTTTGGCGCGGCCTCCGGCATAGTCTTAGGGTGGCACGGGCAAGCGAAATCCCGTATTGAGCGACATGCGAATTTATAAAGATTTCAAGTTTGAAGCGGCGCATTTCCTGCCTTCGGCCCCGGCGGGAACGGCGAACGCGCGCGTGCATGGGCATTCGTTCCGCGCCCGCGTGGTCATCGAGGGCGAGCCGAATTCCGAGTCCGGTTACGTGTTTCATTTCGACGATCTGTCGGCAGCGATCCGCGAAACTGAAGATGCCCTCGACCATCGTTTGCTGAATGATGTCGAGGGACTTTCGGCTCCAACGCTTGAGCGTATTGCGATGTGGATCTGGAACCGGCTCGCGAACCGCGTACCGGGACTTTGCGAAGTCCAGGTGCACCGCGACAGCTGCAACGAAGGCTGCATCTATAGCGGACCTCCGAGCCCCTCGCGGCTCGCGGCGGAGTAGAGTCTCGATGTCGAAGAAGCAGCCCGCGGCAGCAGCCGGAGTGACACAGCTCGGCAAGCAGGTCGCTCAGCCCGGAACTCCGGACGAGGCCGAACTCGAGCGCGTCGCAAATCCACATGCCGATACGCGCTACGTGGCGCGGTTCACGGCTCCGGAATTCACCTGCCTGTGTCCTGTGACGGGTCAGCCCGATTTCGCTCACTTCGTCATCGACTACGTGCCGAAGGCGTGGCTGATCGAGTCAAAGTCGCTGAAGCTTTACCTGGCGTCGTTCCGCAACCACGGCGCATTCCACGAGGACTGCACGGTGACGATTGGCAAGCGCATCGCCAAGCTCACCGAACCATACTATCTCCGCATCGGCGGCTACTGGTTTCCGCGCGGTGGAATGCCGATCGACGTCTTCTGGCAGGCGGGAACTTTACCGGACGGCATTTGGTTGCCGGATCAAGGAGTTATGCCCTACAGAGGGCGGGGCTGATCGCCCGCCCTCTTTTATCGTGCGTCGCGCCTGTAGCAACGGCAGCGAGCCGCTTAGCGCCAGTAATGATGGCGGCGCCAGTAACGATGGTGGCGGTAGTGATGACCCCATCCCCAACCGCGATAGTGGCGATAGCCCCAGCGGTGGCCCCAACGACGGTGGCCCCAGCGGCGGTGATGCCAGTGACGGCGGTAATAGGCCTTCTCTACGATACCGCTACTGCCGGCATTGGCTACGGTTTTCATGACGGCGACGTTGCCGCCAACGGTTGCGGCCTGGGCGCCAGTCGTTGCGAGACCTAAACCAAGCGCAAGGGCTACTGCTAAAAGTGCACTTCGCATTACTTTCTCCCGAGCTTTACTGCTTCGACTTACGATGTCGCATGTGCCGCACAAGCTCGCCCACTGTAGGACGACGGTCGAGTTGCGCAGACAAGCGACCTACTATTGCCTGCGGACGCAAGATGCGCTGCGACGCAGTGCGAGTGATGCAATTGAGTTGATCGTTTTCTCAACTGCACCGGCATCACCCTGCGTTATCTTAGCGGTGCACGTCCGCTTTATGACGGTCACCAATCGAAATCAGGGCTTTTCGGTAAACGCCGGGTGAACAACGCATGCCGCGCTTGGTCGGTTGCGCGTGCGTCGCCGACAAAGACGACCTCGGTATTCGATTCTCGTTCTCAGTTGTTTTCAGGCAACGGAATAAATTCCGTGTCGTCGCCTGGGACGCTCGCGAAATGGCCTTGACGCCAATCGTTCTTGGCTTCGGCAATGCGCTCCTTCGAGCTCGACACGAAGTTCCACCAAATGTGACGTGGCCCTTCCATGGGCTCTCCGCCGAGCAGCATCAGCCGCGCGTTCGTTTCAGCAAGGATCGAAATGCGATCGCCGGGCTTGAAAACGAGAAGCTCGCCAGTATCAAACGACTGCCCCGCAATATCGATGCGGCCCGATGCGATAAAGACGGCGCGCTCGTCGTAGTCGGGATCGAGCGGCAGAACAGCGCCGGGAGCCAACACCGCTTCGGCATAAAAGCAATCGTGCGGGAAGGCGGCCGGCGACGTCTTGCCGAAAAGCGATCCAATGATCAGCCGAACACGCTTGCCTTCGCCTTCGAAGCGCGGCAGATCGGCGACGGCATGGTGCGCGAAAGTTGGTGCATCTTCTTCGTGCGATTTAGGCAAGGCCATCCACGATTGAATGCCGAAAAGTCTCTGGCCGGCCGTGCGCAGTTCCGGCGCCGTCCGCTCCGAATGCACGATGCCGCGTCCGGCGGTCATCAGGTTGACTTCACCTGGCCGGATCGAGAGCGCCGAACCCAAGCTGTCCCGATGCATCATTTCGCCGTCAAAGAGATAGGTGACGGTCGCCAGCCCAATATGGGGATGCGGCCTGACATCGATGCCTTGCCCTGAGAGAAATTGCGCAGGTCCCATCTGGTCGAAAAAGATGAATGGGCCGACCATTTGGCGTTTGGCGGACGGCAGTGCACGGCGCACTTCAAAGCCGCCGAGATCGCGGGCGCGCGGAATGATCACGTGTTCGATGGCGTCGCATGATTTGGCGTCGCCTGGAACGGGGTCGTTGTCTGTGAGCCAGCTCATCGATGTACTCCTCTTTCACTCCGCGGAAGCGAAGTATTTCACGCTGGAAGAAATCTTGCTCTTTCCGCTTCGCTCGGACGGCGGCACGCATCACGAGTGCCAAACCACTTGAAGCGATTGCGCTGAACCCAATCGTAAAACCGATCGCCCACGGCGTCCGGAATCAAACGCCCCGCGATTGCCAACGCGCGCCAAGGCTGCGGCATCGTGCGGGCGGCGGCGAGCGCGCCGGCCCACCTGGTGTGCGGAATGCCGTCGCTCAGCACCATGAACGTGTCGAAGACTTCCGGATCAAGACCATAGTGACGGTAAAGAGCACGCGGCAGCGAGTCTTGAATGACGGCAAAGCGGCTCGAGCCGGACGGATCGCGGTTCAGCATCCACTGGACACCCGACGAGCAGAGTACGCAATGACCGTCGAAGATGACGATTGGTGATGCGTCGTCGAATTTTGGGACGGCGGGATCGTCGCGATAACTGTATGCGGCTGGCATGATTGCGGTTCCTCCAGCGAAGGTGGGGCGCCTTCGGGGCCGGGTCAAGCTAACCCGCGCGTCGAAAATTTAACCCGTTGCCTCAAGAAGAATTCCATTCGAGCTGCCGCGCCTTTAAAGACCGTTCGTGCAAACGCGCATCAGCCATATCGGAGTCATGAACAATGCCTGTCCATCCGCTCGCCTGCATTGCAGCCACGTTGGCGCTGACGCTTGTATCGGCCGCCCACGCCGAGGATTGCAGCAAGGCAGCAACGCAAACCGACATCAACCAGTGTGCCGGCAGGAATTACGAAGCGGCCGACAAGGTTCTCAACGACGTATTCGAGAAGGCAATCGCGAAAGCAAAACAAAACGACCACGAGGTCGAGGAGGGTGCGAAGTACAGCTATGAGGAAGCGCTGCGGACTGCGCAGCGCGCTTGGATCGCCTTCCGCGATGCCGATTGCGCACAGCCGCCACGCGAGCTGGCCGGCTCGATTTCAACGATGGATCAATTGGACTGTATGACGGACCGGACAACCGAGCGCACCGATGAACTAAAAGGCGACGTGAGCGATCAATAAGCCGCCTCCGGAATTGGGAACAAATGCAGTTCTTCGCCGTTTATGTCGGGGCGGGCGGCCTTCGATTGAGCGGTGAGGAACGAAGAATGTCAGAATCCAAAACAAGTAACTCGAAAGCGGTGGTCGCGGAGAAACTCGGCGTTGTACTTGCGTCGTCCTACATGCTGCAGCTCAAGACGCAGAATTTCCATTGGAACGTGACCGGACCGAATTTCCGGTCCGTGCATCTGCTGTTTGAAACCCAGTACAAGGAACTCGCCGAAGCCGTTGATCTGGTCGCCGAGCGCATTCGCGCGCTCGAAGCCATTACACCGGGAAGCTTCGCAGAGTTCTCGAAGCTTTCAAAACTCAAAGAAGCGCCAGCAAAGCCGCCTAGCGAAAAGGCGATGATCAGTGCGCTCGCCGAGGACAACGAGGTTCTATCGAAAATGTGCACCGAGATCGGCAGCTTTGCGGACGATGCCGATGATAGAGCAACCGGGGACATCATGAACGGTCGCATCGAAGCACATGACAAAGCGGCCTGGATGCTGCGATCGCATTTGCATTGAGACGATCTTCGCCGCCTCTGGGTTAAACCGGAGGCGGCTGCTCCACCAAATTAAAATTTAAGTACAGAGAGCGGAATGACAGCGGTCGCGTTGCGTGTCGTTCCGCCCACGCCACCGTGCGGACGTTTTGACCACCCAGACTGGCGCTGCAGAAACCTCGGCGTGAAATCTAGGGAGACCGACCATGATACCGACAATTCGATTGTCTTTTTGTGCCATCGCAAGCGCTGCCGTGGCGTTCGCGGCATTGGCGGCTCAGCCATCAATGTCTGAAGCAGCTCAGGCCAAACTGGTGGCGGGCACGTTGACGTGCAAAGGGCATGGCGGCGTCGGGTTGATCCTCGGCTCGAAGGAGACGCTTCACTGCATTTTCACCTCGGCTAGCGGTGCTCACCGTCGCCGTTACGTGGCGACAATTACCAAGGTCGGCGTCGACATCGGCTTCAAGGGCGAGAGCACGCTCATTTGGACGGTTCTCTCCTCTACATCGGACATACCGAGCGGCGCGCTCGTCGGCACCTACGGCGGTGTTACGGCAGGCGCGGCTGTCGGCGTCGGCGGTAATGCCAACGCACTCGTCGGCGGCTCCAATGACTCGATCGCTCTGCAGCCGGTCAGCGTCGCGGGCCAGACGGGGCTCAACATTGCTGTCGGCGTCGCGGGTCTGACGTTGCGACAGGGCTAATCAGCCGACCATTTCCTTTCAAGCGCATGGCGATGCTCGGGATGAGGCCGAAATGACCAACGCGGAACGCGATATCGTTGTTCGCCGGTTTGTCGTTCAAACGCTTCTGTGGCTGGCGATATCCGGCGCGATACTTTTCGCGTCGGCCGGGACGGTTCATTGGCCGGAAGGTTGGGCGTACCTCGGTTTGTGGCTTGCCGGCGCGATAATCTCGGGCCTGACGCTGGCTCAGAAAAATCCCGAAATCCTGAAAGAGCGGATGCGTTCGCCGATGCAGGCGCAGCAGAAGCGTTGGGACAAGCCTTTGCTGTGGGCGATCTTCGGCGGCTGGACCGTTCTGTTGATCGTCGCCGGGCTCGATGCCGTTCGGTTTGGTTGGTCTTGGATGCCGCTTTGGCTTGAGATCGCGGGGGCTCTGGCCTTGGTGTTCGCGATCTACGTCTTTCACATCGTGATGCTGGAAAACTCCTACGCCTCCCCGGTCGTCAAGATCGATACCGAACGCGGACATCGCGTGGTCTCGACCGGCCCTTACGCTTGGGTTCGACATCCGATGTATGCAGGCGCGATTTTCTACTTTCTCGGAACGGCGCTTCTTTTGGGCTCATGGTATGCGTTCGCGATTGGCATAGTGCTCATCGCGATCATCGCATTGCGCGCCGTGTGGGAGGAAGAAACACTCAAAGCCGAGCTACCGGGATACGCCGATTACGCCAGCCGAGTGACATACCGGCTCGTGCCGGGCGTGTGGTAGTTAGTCGTTCGATGAGTGCAAGTCTGGATGTGAAGTTGCGTTGATATCGCGCAAATGGTGAACATCTTTCACGAACGACGCCGATCATTTTTTCGCCATTGGAATCGCAAGTTTGTTCCTTGACGCAGAGACGCGAGGGGGACCAATGACCGGACTTCACCAGAACATTGAAGACATACTGGCTCGGCTGCTGGAGAAATCCAGAGGCGAGCTGGACCTTGTCCGCACGCTCGCTGACGCGATCCGCCGTGTCGACGACCATCTGTTGCGCGAGGTGCGCAGCGTGACGCTTCAGCATGAAGTCCGACGCGAGGCGATTTTCGGAGAACTTCAGAATCTTGCGACGCGGTTATGCTCGCTGCCGGCACACAACGGATCGACGGTGTCGATGGCTGCGATCGATCAGCAGACGCACACCAATGGTCACGCGGCGATCGACGCGGTGCAAAGCAACGCCGGCGGCGCGGACTGGCGGCAAGCGGCGCAGAACATCACCGAAGAGCACGACGAATTCGATTTTGAATTCGCCACGCACCGGCATTGATGATTGGTTTCGAACATACACTAACGGGCGTACGTCAAGACCGGCGTTGCGGCCAGGTAAAATTCGCGACACCAACCGGTGTCATCCTCGGGCTTGTCCCGAGGACCCATTGAGCAGCAGAAACCGGGGTTCGTTGACCGATAGATCCTCGGGACGAGCCCGAGGATGACAAGTGGTTCTTATCGCAAATCCGGGGGCACGGCTTCGGTCGCGAGCGCCTTTAGCGCCTCCTCAAGTCCGAGCACCGTTTGATCTTGCGAGCCGAGGCGGCGCATCGAGACCTTATTCTCTTCGGCTTCGCGTTTGCCGACGACCAGGATGACCGGCACCTTTGCGAGGCTGTGCTCGCGCACCTTGTAGTTGATCTTCTCATTCCTGAGATCGGTTGAGACGCGCAGCCCCAAAGCCTTCGCCTTCTCAGCGACCTCGCTCGCATAATCGTTGGCATCCGATACGATCGGCGCGACGACGATCTGCAGCGGCGCCAGCCACAGCGGGAAATGCCCGGCGAAGTTCTCGATCAGGATGCCGGTGAAGCGTTCGAGCGAGCCGAACATCGCGCGGTGGATCATCACCGGCGTTTTCTTCTCGGAATGCTCGTCGATGTAGAACGCGCCGAGGCGGCCGGCGAGGTTGAAATCGACCTGCGTCGTGCCGCACTGCCACTCGCGCCCGATCGCGTCCTTCAGAACGTATTCGAGTTTTGGACCATAGAATGCGCCCTCGCCCGGATTGATCGAGGTTTTGATCTGCCCGTTCGAGCGCCGCTTCACTTCGCTCAACACGTCTGACAACGCCTTCTCGGCCTTGTCCCACAACTCATCAGCGCCGACGCGCTTTTCGGGACGGGTCGAGAGCTTGATGAAGACGTCTTCGAAGCCGAAGTCCTTGTAAATTGCGAGCATCAGATCGTTGATCTTGAGGCATTCATCCATGATCTGATCTTCGGTGAGGAAGATGTGCGCATCGTCCTGCGTGAAGTGGCGCACGCGTAGCAACCCATGCAGCGCGCCGGACGGTTCGTAGCGATGCACCTTGCCGAACTCGGCGATCCTCAGCGGCAGGTCGCGATAGCTTTTGAGGCCATGCTTATAAATCTGCACGTGACCGGGGCAGTTCATCGGCTTGCAGCAGAACACGCGCTCGTCCGGCAGCACGGTCGTAAACATGTTCTCGCCGTAGTTTTCCCAGTGCCCCGACAGCTCCCAGAAATGCTTCTCCATCATGTCAGGAGAATTGACTTCCTGGTAACCGGCGCGGTTCTGGGCGCGGCGCATATAGGCGATCAGAGTTTCAAACAGCGTCCAGCCCTTCGGGTGCCAGAATACGGAGCCCGGCGCCTCTTCCTGGAAATGGAAGAGATCCATCTCGCGGCCGAGTTTTCTGTGATCGCGTTTTTCGGCCTCTTCGAGCTGATGCAGGTAGGCTTTAAGCTCGTCCTCGGTCGTCCATGCGGTACCGTAGATGCGCTGCAGCTGCGGCTTCGTTGAATCGCCGCGCCAGTAGGCACCTGCGAACTTCATCAGTTTGAACGCTTTGCCGATCTGACCCGTCGACGTCATGTGCGGGCCGCGGCAGAGGTCGAGCCAATCGCCCTGCTTGTAGATCTTCAGCTCCTGGTCTTCGGGGATCGCGTCGACCAACTCGATCTTGAAATATTCGCCCTTGTCCTTGAAGAACTTCTTGGCCTTGTCGCGCGACCACACTTCCTTCGTGAAGGGCGCGTTGCGGGCGATGATCTCGCCCATCCTCTTTTCGATCTTGGCGATGTCTTCGGGCTCGAACGGCTGCTGCTTGGCAAAGTCGTAGTAGAAGCCGTTTTCGATGACGGGACCGATGGTCACCTGAGTGCCGGGCCACAGCGATTGCACGGCTTCCGCCATGACGTGCGCGGCGTCGTGCCGGATCAGCTCGAGCGCGGCGGGGTCAGTGCGCGCGACGAAATTGATCGACGCATCTTTGTTGATCGGATCGGAAAGATCGGCCAGGGCGCCATCGAGCTGCATGGCGACGGTGCGCTTTGCGAGCGAGGGCGAGATTGACTTTGCGACTTCGAGGCCTGTGGTCCCGGATTTTACCTTGCGCTCAGCGCCATCGGGAAACGTAAGGGTGACGTCGGTCATTCAAGCCTCCTTTGCTCACTCGCCGCAAACGAGCGCGGCGTAAGACGATTGGTGTCCGCTAATGCTTCGCGGCGGCCCTTAGTGTCAAGACGACTTATTTGCCGCGTGGCTGGCGGCGCAGGCCGTCATCATCGCCAGCGACCGTATCGCCAAGGGCGAAACGTGTGCCGGACAGAGCGGATATCCGGCACCGGATCGACCCCGTGCGTTCCTCCCGGGCCGCAGCGCGTAAAGCGCGATAAGGCGAGCCAGAAGCCGCGCCAGGCTCCGTTCAGTTCGATGGCTTGCAGTGCATAGTCCGAACACGTTGGCCAGTGGCGGCATTGACCGCCGACCAATGGCTTAAACGTGTAGCGGTAGACATGGATCGGCGCCTTGAAGAGCGCCTTTGCAACGCGGCTCATATCGACGCTTCTATACTCGAACTCGGACGCAAAAGTTGTCTGCAGCAATGCGCAATTGCGAGCTGCACCGCAAGGGCAACGTGGCGAGCGATTTCGCGGCTAGGGAGCGGCTGGCGGCGCAGGTGCCGGCGTTGACTCTGCAGGTGGTGTGGGCGCGGGTTCCGGTGTGTCGGGCGCAGGCGCTGGATTTGCGTCCGGCGGAGTTGTTGGCGCAGGCGCCGGCATCGCGGCGCTGGCCTTCGCAGCTTCGAGATCTTTTCGCGCCGTCTCGAGTTGGACTTTCAGGCTGTCGACCTCTCCGCGCAGGGCGCGTACGGCAGCTTCGGCGTCCGCCGTTGCCTTTTCAGAGATGGTCTTCGACTTGTTGGCTGCATCGAGCGCAGCGTTGAGTTTTGAAGCGTTATCGCCGGCGGCTGAAAGCTTCGTCTTCAGGTCCTCGATTTCCTTGCCCAACGCGGTCGATTTGGTTTCAAGTTCGGAGATCTTTGCCATTGCCGTCGACACGTCGGCCTTGCCTTCTTCGACCTGTCGAAGTGCATCCGACTGCGCCGTCTTCAGCCGATCGATTTCATCCTGTGACGCTTTGCGGGCACCGGCGGCGTCGTCCACCGCCTTTCTGAGCGACGCGGCTTCACCTTGCAGGGCTGCGAGTTCGCCTTCGGCAGAAGTTTTGCCCTGCACGCCGTAGATCGCCAATCCGGCAAGTACCACGATTGCGGCCCACTTCAGTGCATTCGTCGGCAGCGCGGCATCGTCGGCTGGCTTGGCGTTGCTGTTGTCGTCCGATGCCATCAAGTTCTTCTCCTATATGCTCAAGGTCGCAGTCGGCACCTAACGTCGTGCAGGGGTCGGCGCCGTTACCTCTGCAGACTGGAATACTAGGAGGCGATACGTACTTCCACTCCCACTTTTTCGCTCGCCGGTGCAGAGTGAGAGCTTGATGATACTTAACGAAGGCGCGGGGATTGCGTTGTTCTAATCGCGATTTGAATGCCGCCGCGGTTAACGCTCCTCACCGCTTCCGGTTCAATCCAGAGGTGGCCGTCGCAATGGATCCCGAAAAACTGCGGCGCAGGGTCCGAAGGCTAGCGGCCCGCCTCGATCGGGGTTTCGGTGCGGGCGGCGATGTCGTCCAGGGCCTTCTCGACGGCGTCGAACACGAGAAGGGTCGAGGCCTGACGCGCCTTATAGTTACGTACCGGCTCCAGCACCGCGAGGTCGCGCCAGCGCGCGGCGGGCGGCGGGCCCCCTTCTTTCAACATCGACCGCATCGTTTTCCCGACGAGGCGAAGCTCGTCCGGTGTCGAGCCGACGATCTCCCGGGCCATGACCGACGCCGCCGCCTGGCCCAAAAGGCAGGCTTTGACGGAGTGGCCGTAGTCGGTCACGCGACCGTCCCGCAGTGAAAGATCGACAGTAATCGTCGATCCGCAGAGTTTCGAATGTCCGGTGGCGGTAGCGTCAGGATGCGGCAGCCGGTCGGTGCGCGAAATGGCACCTGCCAGCTCGAGGATGCGCGTGTTGTAGATCTCATCGAGATCGGTCATGTGTTCCGGCGGTGCCTGGGCGATGGTGTCGAGTCTCGTCGACCCGGTTCGGGCATCGTATATAAGACGTGTCAGCAAGGAATGCGAGAACCAGGGCAGCATCCGGAAGAGTAGAACGAGCCTATGAAAGGGCTGTCTTTCTCGACCCAAGTCGCGACACTTTCTCTCACCGGGCGCCTCTCGGATTGAGCCATTTTTGAGATTCTGATGACCAACGACAACGAAGCATCGGCGCCGCTCGGCGCGGGCGAGACGATCGAAACGACGCTGAACTTCTCTCCGAGGTTCGGACGCGACGGGCTGATCCCTGCGATCGTCACCGATCTCCGGTCAGGCGACGTCCTTATGTTCGCCCACATGAACGACGCCGCGCTTAGCAAGACGCTGACGACCGGGGTTGCGCACTTCTGGAGCCGGTCGCGCGCCAAGCTCTGGATGAAAGGCGAAGAAAGCGGCAACCTCCTCAGGGTTGGCGAAATACGGACCGACTGCGACCAGGACGTCATTTGGCTGGCGGTCAACGTCGAAGGCGATGGAGTTGCGTGTCATACCGGGGAGCGATCCTGCTTCTACCGGCGCTTAGTCGGCGGTGCCGACCGCCCTGACCAGACCGCCCTCGAAATTGCTGCGCTGCCGCACCCCCGCAGCCGCGACTAGCATCCCAAAGCGACGCTTATTCAAGCGTTTGCCATTGCCGACGTTCATATCTTGATTACCTATTAGTAGTGGCCCCTTAATTCGCCAGCAGTACCATCGGCAGAGGTCTGGGACCTCGGGCGGCGGTTTCTGTGTTTACGTTCGGACACCGCAATCAGGAAAAGTCAGGGGTGCCAGTTATGGCAGGAATGACGGGCGTGAAAATCGGATTGGCACTCGGTGGCGGCGCGGCGCGCGGTTGGGCCCATATCGGCGTCCTGCAGGCCTTGCAGAAGGCCGGTATCGAGCCCGACATTATTGCCGGGACATCAATCGGCGCGGTCGTCGGCGGCTGCTATGCGGCCGGTCATCTCGACAATCTCGAAGTGTGGGCCCGCGAACTGACGCCGAAGCGCATCTTCGGTTATCTCGATTTCAACCTCGCCGGAACGGGCCTGATCAGTGGTCAGCGTCTCTGCGACCGGCTCGAGCAGCACCTCGGCGATCGCAATATCGAAGATTTGAAGACGCGGTTCACGGCGGTCGCGACGGAGGTCGGCACAGGCCACGAGCACTGGCTATCGCGCGGACGGCTCGTCGATGCGGTGCGTGCCTCGTATGCGCTCCCCGGAGTCTTCAAGCCCGTCAAAATCAATGGCCGGTGGCTCTTCGACGGTGCCCTCGTCAACCCCATTCCCGTATCCGTGTGCCGGGCGCTCGGAGCGCGCTACGTCATCGCGGTCAATTTGAATTTCGACATTCTGGGTCGCGGCAGCGTGATCTCAACGCCGGAAGCCTTCTACGCCGACGAGGACGATCAACTGCATCCGGCCGTCGACGAGACGAAACAAGAAAAGAGAGGCGTCCGCGCACTTCTTCACCGCCAGTTCTTTGGCCGTGGCGACGGAGCACCCGGAATTTCAACCGTTATGGTCGATGCCTTCAATATCGTCCAGGATCGCATCGCCCGCTCGCGGCTGGCTGGCGACCCGCCCGATGCGATGATCTCTCCGAGGCTTCAGGACATCGGACTCTTCGACTTCCATCGTGCCGAAGAAGCAATCCGGCGCGGTGCCAATGCCGTCGAGAGACAACTTGACGACATGGTTCGCGAACTCGAAACGCGCCACACGAAGCGGCCGCAAGGCCAACTCGAGCGCGCCCGCGCCCAAGCCGGCATTCTCGCAGACGCGTTTCAGCCGGTCGCCAAATAGCCGCGCATCGCCGTCACTTCGAGTTCGACCTCGGCGGTGTGATGTTTGACGACATCGCCGATCGAGATGATGCCGACAAGGGCGCCATCCTCGATGACCGGAAGATGCCGGAACCGGCCGTTGGTCATCATTTCCATGATTTCATCGATCGTGCTGGCGCTGCTGCATGACACGACATTGCGGGTCATGCCTTCACTCGCGGGCATCGCCAAAGCTTGCGCGCCGTGCTCGGCAACGAGGCGAATGATGTCGCGCTCGGAGATGATGCCATCGACTTTTCCATTGTCGCCGACAATGACGATGGCGCCGATTTTCCGATGTGACAGCCTCGAAGCAATCTCGTGAATGGAATCATTGTGCCGCGCAGTCATTACGCTGCGGCCCTTTGATTTGAGGATTTGTTCAATAATCACGGGTTCAGTCTCCGTTCTTGAGCACGTAGGGCCGAACCGAAGATCGCGTGGTACGCTTGCGCGTCGCACGAAGGTTCCCGCAAGCCTGTCCTCTGTTCTGCCGGCGCTACGCTGCGCTTTCTCTTCCTAATTTCGTCGGCTCTCGCGACGAACTGAGAGAAGGCTGAGGCAATTTCCGCACGATTGCAAGGTGTCAATCAACTTCGATGGAATTAGGTGAACCATTTTGCACTGCAGTATCGAATGCAGAAAACGCGAGGAGCCCGAATAGATATCCGCCGACGTGCGCTTGCCATGCGATCGTTCCCGATGCTCCGAATTTGCCGAAGCCGAACGTCGTCAAGAGATTGATGCCGATGAACACGAGCGAGAAGAACACGATGCGCCGGTCTGTCAAAGCCCTGATGAGTGAAACACGCGGAATAGCGGCCGGGTTCTGACGCAGTAAATATCCTTCCCCGCGATCGATGGCATTGAACAGGAAACGCATGACGCCGCCCATCATCGCTGATACGGCGCCCGACGCTCCGATGACCGGAGCCGCAAGACCGGGATTGAGTGCAAGGAAGAGAAGCGCGCCGGCTATCCCGCCAGAAATCGAGAAGGTCAGAAAACGCAGGCTGCCGATGCGCATGCAGAGGACCGAGCCGAAGGCGAGGAGCCAGAGCGAATTAAAAGCAAGATGGATGAGTTCGGCATGAACCGCCATGTGCGTCACAAACGATGTAAAGACGGCGGGTTCGCCGCCGGGCAACTGTGCCGCTAGCCCGGAGTAGCGCGCAGGGATGAAGGCAAGAGCAAGAACCCACCATGTGAATTCATCCTCCGTCATCAATGACAGCGCGACGTGAACTGCGATCAGTACGGCAAGAACTGCCAAAACCCCTGCGGGCACATTGAAAATCGGTTCTCGGTCTTCCACGTCGCCCCACTTTGATCTGATCGGCTCAATTTAGCGGTCCTGCCGGACCCGTCGTTGTTAACGGCGAGGCCAGCAGCCGGCAACCGGCGTCGTACAATACCGCGCTGGCAATCCCGCGCTGGGTTCCTTGTTCCCGATGGCATGAACGATGCTTTTTCAACGACATCTCCGGCCCGTCATCAGTGGCGTGTGCCGGAATGAAACGGGTCGGCCCTCATACGAGGGCGTCCGCCAAGCAATGCATTCGAGGCCGGGCATCGCCAGTATGAGAGAAGCTGTCAGTCAGTCGCTGTTTACATACTGGAACGGACTAAGGCGCGATCGCCTAGCGCCGAAGCGCTTCGAGATCGAGCCATCGTGCATTGCGGGCTATCTGCCCGACACCTTCATCCTCGAGCGTGTCGATCCCGCGACGGCGCGATTCCGGCTCGCCGGCACGCGCATCTCGGAGGCGTTCGGCGCCGAGTTCCGCGGTACCAATCTCTTCGATCTTTTCGATGAGCAGGACGGGGAACTATTGCAGCGGCAGATCGCGGCGGTCACGTCGCAAGGCGCCGTCGGCCTGTTCCTGATCAGCGCCGATAATGGCAGCGGCCTATCGACGACGTTCGAAGTCCTTCTGCTGCCGCTCACTCATACGCGCGATACGGTCGACCGGTTTCTCGGATCGATTGCGCCTATCGAAAAGCCGGACTGGCTGGGCACGGTGCCGTTAACTCACCGCAAGATCCTGAGCCACTCTCTTGTCTGGCCGGAAGGACGGCCGCACGCCGTCATCGAGAATATGCACCGCCAGGCACCATTCCTGCCGACCATAAGGCAGGCGAAGATCGTGCGCTCGCACCGCCGCCAGTTCCGCGTCTACGAAGGCGGCCTGAACCGGCTTAACGACGAGTGAGGAGGCGCCCGCGAGGAGCTTATGCTCCCGGTATCCTGGTGTGGGTCCCTTAACCGGGGCCTGACGATTATGACCCGTCGGTTAGAGCTTCATTAAGAAGCTGGTCGGCATAGTCGACGGACAGCCGCTTCCCGAGAGTGTCTCGTGGACGACGGACCCAAGTTTTCACCGCCCGCAAGTCTCGAGGATCGGCGATGGCCGTGCACTCTACAATTCTCCGGGGAGCCCTGCAGCTGGCCGATGCGGCCAAGACGGGCGACATGCGCCGGCATCGCCGTTTGCCACTCGCCTTGCGGGGCCGTTTCATGCGGGCCGACCGCAATGAATACACCTGCGCGCTGAAGAACATTTCTGTCGGCGGAGCGGCGATCGTCACGCAACAGATCCCTGAGGCCGGCGAACGGGTCGTTGTCTATCTTGAACAAATCGGGGGCCTCGAAGGCACGGTCGCGCGAACCATGCCGGATGGCTTTGCCTTTGTTTTCAAAGTGACAGAGCACAAGCGGGAAAAGCTCGCGGCACAGATAATGTGGCTCGTGAACCGCGATGATTTTCCGGACGAGACCGAACGGTTGCACGAACGCGTGGGAACCCGCGGCCGGAGAACTACGTTGAAGGTCGAAGAAGGCGTCATTATCGACGTCGAATTGCTCGATCTTTCGGCATCAGGTGCATCGATTGGCACGCCGGCTCGGCCGCCTATCGGAAGCTTCGTCGTAGCCGGCAAGACCCGGGCGATCGTTCGGCGTCATCACGAACACGGCATTGGACTCCAGTTTCTCGCACTGCTTTCGCCGGAAGCGTTGCGTGAAAGTTTTCCCTAAACGATTTTGCGTTGGTCGTGTGATGCCTAAAATTGCCCGCCGAGTTGCCAAATTCATCCAGTTAAATTTTTATCGACCTTTAGTACGAATGCAGCAGCGGGCATTCATGCTAAAGGTAAGTCTCTCGCGTAAAGTATCGTACCGTGTTCGAGGGCGTATCATGAAGTACGGTAGCGTAAGCGTAGCCACTGGCGTGGCTGTGGCGTGTCTCGCTGCGGCGATTCCGGCTGCAGCACAGCAAGTGGCAATGATTAATCCGGCGACCCGCGCTCCGGAATTCATGCGTATTTATGGCAGTTCGCAGCCCCCGTACGGGTTCGTGCGCTTCTGCGAAAGAGATCCCCAGGAGTGCCTTCCGACGCTAGCGAGCGATGCGCGCTTTGAAGCGACGCCCGAGCGGCTAAGCGATCTCGACGAGCTGAACCGTGCCGTCAATCACGAGATTGAACCGGCGACGGACATGGAGATATATGGCGTCGCTGAGTACTGGACGCTGCCCACGACGCGAGGTGATTGCGAAGATTACGCGCTGCTGAAGCGCCATCGCCTTATCGCCCGTGGTTGGCCGTCGGCCGCCCTTCTGATGACCGTCGTACGTGACGAAAAGAACGAGGGACACGCGGTGCTCACTGCGCGCACTACGCAAGGCGATTTCATCCTCGACAACAAGATCGACGTCGTGCGGCTGTGGAACCAGACGCCGTATCACTACGTGATGCGCCAGTCATATTTGAATCCGAAAGTCTGGGTATCTCTCGATCCAACCGATGCGACGACACCCGCCGCCATTGCCGGCGTTCAGTCGACGTCGCCAGCCGGCCCTTATGATGGCCTGGAGGCCATCCCGTAAATTGAATACCTCGTAATTAGCCTTGCAGGCCAGGATCGTACCCAACCGTTCCCAATGCTGTCCGAGCCTGTTTCACGGGCCGGGTGCTCTCCCCAGGCACCCCGGCCCGCTTTTTTACCAAGACCGCGCCGATCCGAGGCTTCGGCGTCGCGCTTCGTGCGGCTGGATTTCAGGTCTGAGGGACGAGACCGGCAGCGTAGCGTTTCCAGTTCGCAACGTACCGCTTAGCGGCGCCGCCGAAGCGCGCGACTTCGTCGTCGTTGAGTTGGCGGACGATCTTTCCCGGCGATCCCATCACCATCGAACGCGCCGGAATGTCCTTGCCTTCCGGGATCAGCGTGTTGGCGCCGATCACGCATTCCTCGCCGATCTTTGCGCCGTTCAGAATGATCGATCCGATGCCGATCAGGCTGCCGCGGCCGATCGTGCAGCCATGCAGCATGACCATATGTCCGACGGTGCAATCGGCGCCGATGGTCAGTGGAAAGCCCGGGTCGGTATGCAGCACCGAACCGTCTTGTACGTTCGAGCGCTCTCCGACGGCGATTAGCTCGTTATCGCCGCGTAGTACCGCGCCGAACCAGATGCTGGCCTCGTGTTCGAGTTTTACTTTGCCAAGCAGGACGGCATTCGGCGCGACCCAGAACTGGCCGCTGGCGGGCGTTACCACGCCGACGCCATCAAGGTTGTAGAGGGCCATCAATGCCTCGGACTTAAACGCCCTCTAGGTCCATATCCAGAATGGCCATTTGGAACTGATACGAGGTCTCGCCGTCCTCGACCTCGCGGTAGAGCGTCGCGACGAACTCATCGTTGATGAAGACCTCGGCCATGTCGTCTTTTTTCGGCTGCGCGCGCACTTCAAGATTCTGCGCGCCGAACGTCTTGCGCAGATAGGCCTGCACCCGAACGAGCTCTTCTTTCTTCAATTTAGCTACTCCTGATGAATCTTAGAGGCCGCCGAAATTGTCGACCCAGCCCTGCTCCATCGAAAGGGCAGGCTCTGCGCAGCCGGCGCTGCCGACGATCTTGGCAGGTACGCCCGCAACGGTGACGTGAGCCGGAACGTCCGATAGCACGACCGAGCCGGCGGCGATGCGCGAGCATTCGCCAACCTTAATATTACCAAGCACCTTGGCTCCTGCTCCGATCAGCACATTGTCACCGATTTTCGGATGCCGGTCGCCCTTCTCCTTGCCGCTGCCGCCGAGCGTCACCGCATGCAGGAACGAGCAATTGTCGCCGACCGAAGCCGTCTCGCCGACAACCAGGCCCGTCGCGTGATCAAGCATGATGCCTTTGCCGAAATGCGCGGCGGGGTGGATATCGACTCCGAACATGCGCGACGACTGGCTTTGCAGATAGAGCGCGAAGTCGCGGCGTCCGCGCTTCCATAGCGCGTGCGCGAACCGATGCGTTACGAGGGCGTGAAAGCCCTTGAAGTAAAGAAGCGGGTCGAGAAATCGCGTGCATGCGGGGTCGCGGTCGTAGACGGCTCCGAGGTCGGCGCGGAAAATCGCTCCAAGGTCAGCATCTCCGTCCAGCACACTCTGGAACGTCTGCGAGATAAGGCCGGCGTCGACGTCGGTATGGTTGAGCCTTTGGGCAAGCCGGTGGCACACGGCTTCTTCGAGCATCTGGTGGTTCAGCACGGTCGCGAAGATGAAGCTGCCGAGAGCAGGCTCGGCTTTCATGGCGTCTTGCGCCTCGGAACGTATTTGCGCCCAGATCGGGTCCACGACCTGGATCTTGGGTGTTGCTGTTTTGGTGTTCGACACGTGAAGGCCTCTTATTGCAGGTGGGCATATGCAGCGCCGCGCCCCGGCCCACCGCCTTAAGGAATTATCGACAGGCGATTAACAATGCCAGGCACCGCGGTCAATTGGCTATCGCCTAAGATGATAGCACTTTGGAGCGCCGCGTGCATCTGCCGCCCCGGCCGCATAATTGCCGAGCGTCCATTTGCGACTTAAATGGCCAAAACAAATGAGAGGTGTTCGGAATGCCTGAAGCAAAGGGCGGCGGCCCGGCGTTGCGCTACACCAAGGACGGCGCGATCGCCTGGATTGCGGCCGACAATCCGGCACGGATGAATGCGCTTACGGCGTCCATGTGGCAGGCAATCCCCGATGCCATTTCTGCCGCGACGTCCGATTCCGGCGTGCGCGTCGTTGTCCTGCGCGGCGCGGGCGACAAGGCTTTCTCGGCGGGAGCCGATATTTCAGAATTCGAAAACGCGCGAACGGGTGACGCAGCCAAAGTCTACGATGCGTTGAACGATGCGGCGTTCAATGCGTTGATCGATTGTCCGAAACCGACCATCGCGATGATCCACGGATTTTGTCTCGGTGGTGGCCTCGGACTGGCGCTTTGTTGCGACATGAGGATTGCCGACGAGACGAGCCAGTTTGCCATTCCGGCCGTCAAGCTCGGCATCGGCTACAATGCACGATGGGTTCGCCCTATCCTCGCCGCCGTTCCGATGGCGCGAGCCAAGGAGCTGCTGTTTACCGGGAGGCGCTTTCGTTCGGCCGATGCCGAGGCGATGGGGCTCGTTTCGCAGCTCGTTCCGAAGGCGGAGCTTGAAGCAACCGTCAGGGCGCTGGCGCTCGAGATAGCGGAGAATGCACCGTTGTCCGTTGCCGCCGCGAAGCGCGTGATCGATGAGATTTCGCGTCATCCGGAAAATCCGGATACGGAAGCGCTCGATGCGGCGGTCGGAGCATGTTTTGCGAGTCAAGACTACGCGGAGGGCCGCCGGGCCTTCCTCGAAAAGCGTAAGCCGGTGTTTACAGGCAAATGAAGCAGTGTTTTAAATTTTTAAAGTTGGCGATGGTCGCGGCTACCTTTGCAGTCGAGAGCGCGCCCTCGGCTTCAGCGGGCGATGCGGCGCTGTTGAATGCCTGCTTCTCGCCTCAGGCGCTGGCCGGTGTGGCGGGCGAGGAAGTGGCCCACAAGGGCATCCATATTTACGATGCTCCGGCAAAGATCGAAGGTTTTTCACCGGCGACGCCTGTTGTAAACAATCTTCGTGGTTCGATCCGGCGCGTCGATCTTCCGGCGGGCGAAAAGGTCATCGCCCTGACCTTCGATCTTTGTGAGCAGCGTGGCGAAATCGCCGGCTACGACGGTCGCGTGATCGACTATCTGCGCCAACAGGGCGTCAAGGCGACGTTCTTTGCCGGTGGCAAGTGGATGGCATCGCATCGGGAGCGCACCGAGCAGCTTATGCTCGATCCGCTGTTCGAAATCGGCAATCACACAGAGACGCATCGTAATCTCCGGCTCACGACGCCAGAAGTTGCGCGCCAGGAGATTCTTGCGCCACAGAAAATCTATGAAGACACGCGCGCGCATCTCGCGATGAACCAGTGTGTTGCATCGCCGGATACCTCGATGAGCCAGATACCTGCTCAGCCGAAGCTCTTTCGCTTTCCTTATGGCGCCTGCAACGACGCGACACTAAAGACCGTCAATGACGCCGGAATGCTCGCGATCCAATGGGATGTCGCGACGGGCGATCCCGACCCGCACGTCTCGGCGACCGCGATCGCCAATGCGATGGTGCACCAGGCGAAATCCGGGTCGATTGTCGTCGGGCACGCCAACGGGCGCGGCTGGCACACGTCCGAAGCCTTGCCGATCGCCATTCCGAAGCTCAAAGCGGAGGGCTACAAGTTCGTGACGGTCAGCGAATTAATGACCCTCGGCAAGCCGGTCATCGTATCGGAATGCTACGATCGAAAGCCTGGCGACACGAAGCGCTATGATTTTTTGTCGGGCCTGCAGCATCCACTCAATCCTGGTTCGCAGAACGCGGCCAAACTCGCGTCGGCGCCGATATCGATTTCCAAAAGCACCAGGAACCGCGTCGCGGCGCGCAGCAAAATTCCTAAATCGGCCGGCGTCAGAAACTGACATGACCGATGCGATCGCCAAAGCCGCTCAAGTGCCGAATGTCAGATTCATAGAGATGACATCAACGGGCGCGGAAAAGCTGGGCGCAGAGTTTGCCGCGATCGATCCCTGGGCTCGGTACGCTTACTCGGCGGCGGCGCTGACGACGTATCTCGGAACTGACGAGAGCGATGCGCCGCGTTTCGAAATAGTCGTCGATGACGAACTCGCCGGCGCTATCGGCGTGCGACGGAGCTGGCTGCGCGGACCCTATCTGCAATTTCTCGGCATCCTCCCGGTCTTTCAGCGTCGCGGCATCGGAAGGGTGGCGCTCGATTGGTTCGAAGGCGAAGCGCGGGCGGCGCAAGCGCAAAATCTGTGGGTTGCGGCGTCGGACTTCAATACGCGCGCGTTGGCCTTCTACGAGCGCAGCGGATTTAGGCGGGTCGCAACGCTCGAGGATTTCGTCGTCGACAACAGCGCGGAAATCCTGCTGCGCAAACGCCTGACCGGCGCTCCACTTCTGGGCTCCGCAAGCAGATAACGTGCCAAATTTGAGCGCGCGACGTTCAACTTTGTTGCCCGTTCAATTCGCGCCTGCCTATGCGAGCAAGTTATGCAAGGAAAAAATTTTAGGCTGTTTTGTGCGGTGCATTCGGCGTTTGAGAGCATTGTTGGACCAGCGCACGATCTGCGGTCTTCACTTTTATTCTCTCGAAGCGCCTGTAAAAGCGGGCGTCTTTTACGTGTGTTACGGGAAATTTCCGAGACGTGCGGAACTCGCGCATTCTACTCGGGTTCATCTCCTCATCGATGCAGCGGGGTTCAATCGATCGCTCCGTACAAAAATCTCTCTGCATCGCAAAATGCTTTTCGCTTGTCATCGATGCGGACTGCTGCCTAGCCTTGGTTACGCTTCGATGAAGAAGCGAAACGGAATCCAAGACCTCTCGTTCGGTGAGGTGGGACATGAATATGCAAGTAAGACTTAATGCCTTTGCTGCATTTCTGTCGTTTGGGTTCGTGATCGCGGTCGTACTCGGAATTCTCTGAGACGGTCGTCCGGGAGGAACGCCTGAAAAAGTAATCCCGCATCAAACGCTCCAAGGAGCCAACGAGACGGGCAACTTTTTTCTGGTAAATCTGGCGCGAGCCAAACGACAATGGGCGCGGTACCTCATAGGTCCCGCGCCTTTTTTGATGCTTGTCTCGGAGCCTACGCGGCTGCAGTCGCCGTTTGCCTGACGGGATCGTAGTTCAGAACCGGAGCCAGCCAGCGCTCGGTTTCCGAAACCGAGAGGCCCTTGCGGCGCGCGTAGTCTTCTACCTGATCGCGCTCGATCTTGCCGACGCCGAAGTAATGGCTATCGGGATGCGCGTAATAGAGACCCGACACGGCGGCGCCCGGCCACATCGCAAAGCTCTCAGTCAGCATAATGCCTGCGGTCTTCTCGATATCCATCAGCTTCCAAAGCGTCGCCTTCTCCGTGTGATCGGGCTGCGCGGGATAACCGGGTGCTGGCCGGATGCCCTGATACTTTTCCAGGATCAGATCATCGTTCGTGAGTTTTTCGTTCTTCGCATAGCCCCACAACTCCTTGCGCACCTTCTGATGCATCGCTTCCGCGAAGGCTTCCGCCAAGCGATCGCACAGAGCCTTTGTCATGATGCGATTGTAGTCGTCCGTTTTCTTGATGTGCCGTTCGATCGCCTGCTCTTCACCGATGCCGCTCGTCACGGCAAAACCACCGATGTAGTCGGCAAGGCCGGTCTCCTTCGGCGCGATGAAGTCGGCGAGCGCCGTGTGCGCGCGATTGCGGGATGGATCGCGCGCAATCTGCTGACGCAGCGTATGGAGCATCGTGAGTTGCGATGTTCGCGTGTCGTCGCGATAGACTTCAATATCATCGCCGACGCTGTTCGCCGGCCAGAAGCCCACGACGCCGGATGCCGTCACCCACTTTTCGGCGACGATGCGTTTAAGAAGTTCCTGCGCGTCATCGAAGAGTTTTTTCGCCTCCGCCCCGACCTTATTGTCGGTCAGGATTTGAGGATAACGACCCGCGAGCTCCCAGGCCTGGAATAATGGTGTCCAATCGATATAGGGCACGAGGGACGCGAGGCTGAAACTCGGGAACGTCCGCGTGCCGAGGAAACTCGGCTTCACTGGAGTGAAGTTTTCCCAGTCGATCTTGAAGCGGTTGTCGCGCGCAGCATTCAACGTGATGCGCTGCTTCCTCGCTTCGTTGGCGACGTGTGCATTGCGGACTTTTTCGTAATCCGCCTTGGTGGCTGCAATGAAAGGCGGCTTCTCGGCTGGCGACAGTAGCTTCGAGACGACGCCTACGGCGCGGCTGGCATCAAGCACGTAGACGGTCTGACCGCGGTGATAGTTCGGGTTAATCTTGACGGCGGTGTGGACTTTGCTCGTCGTGGCACCACCGATCAACAGCGGGCACGAGAAACCTTCGCGCTCCATCTCGGCAGCGACGAAACACATTTCGTCGAGCGACGGCGTGATAAGGCCCGAAAGCCCGATCATGTCGACCTTCTCCCGTTTTGCGGTCTCGATGATCTTAGCAGCAGGCACCATCACGCCGAGGTCGATCACCTCGTAGTTGTTGCACTGGAGGACGACCCCGACGATGCTTTTGCCGATGTCGTGCACGTCACCCTTGACGGTCGCCATCAGAATTTTACCGGCTGCGGCCCGTTGATCGAGACCCGACAGCTTTTTCTCCGCTTCGAGGAAAGGTTGTAGATAGGCAACCGCCTGCTTCATCACGCGGGCACTCTTGACGACCTGCGGCAGGAACATTTTGCCGGCGCCGAAGAGGTCGCCGACGACGTTCATGCCAGCCATCAGTGGCCCCTCGATGACTTCGAGCGGTTTGTCCGCCTTGGCGCGCGCTTCTTCGGTGTCGGCTTCAATGAAGTCCGTGATGCCGTGGACGAGCGAGTGGGTTAGACGCTGTTCAACGGACGCCTCGCGCCAAGTGAGATCCTTCTCCTTGGCTTTGGCGGAGCTGCCGCCCTTGAACTTGGGCGCCGCTTCGAGAAGCCGATCCGTCGCGTCCGGACGGCGATTGAGGATAACGTCTTCGGCGAGTTCACGCAGCTCAGCGGGTATATCGTCATAAAGCGCCAACTGACCCGCATTGACGATTCCCATGTCCATGCCGGCCTGGATGGCATGATACAGAAAGACAGAGTGCATCGCCTGGCGCACGGGTTCGTTGCCGCGGAATGCGAACGACAGGTTCGAAACGCCGCCTGAGATATGCACCAACGGCATCTTCTGTTTGATCTGGCGCGCCGCCTCGATGTAGGCGATGCCGTAGTCGTTGTGCTCCTCCATGCCCGTTGCGATGGCGAAGATATTCGGATCGAAAATAATGTCCTCTGGCGGGAAGCCGATCTTTTCCGTCAGCAGCTTGTAGGCGCGCTCGCAAATCGAAACCTTGCGCTCAACCGTATCGGCCTGGCCCACCTCGTCGAAGGCCATCACGACTACGGCGGCTCCGTAGCGCAAAACCTTGCGAGCCTGTTCGAGGAACGGCCCCTCGCCTTCCTTCATGCTGATCGAGTTGACGATCGGCTTGCCCTGCAGGCATTTGAGGCCGGCCTCGATGACGGTCCATTTCGAGCTGTCGATCATCACCGGCACCCGGCTAATGTCGGGTTCCGACGAAATGAGATTGAGGAACGTCGCCATCGCCTTTTCGGAATCGAGCAGGCCTTCGTCCATGTTGACGTCGATGATCTGTGCGCCCGCCTCGACTTGCTGGCGCGCGACGGCGAGGGCACCGCTATAGTTGCCCTCCTCGATCAGCTTGCGGAACTTGGCGGAGCCCGTAACGTTCGTGCGCTCGCCTATGTTGATGAACGACTGCGCTGCATTGGTGGTGGTCATTGCTCTTATTCACCCGTGTACGAATGGTTCGAGGCCAGAGAGACGCAGTTTTGGTGCGTTCTTCGTAAGCTGACGTGGTTTGTGGTCCTTGGCGTGGTTAGCGATGTGCGCGATGTGGTCTGGCGTAGATCCGCAGCAGCCGCCGACAATGTTGATCAATCCATCAGCAAGCCACGGTTCGATCTTGCAGGCCATGTCATGTGGGTTTTCATCATATTCGCCCATGGCGTTCGGCAGGCCCGCATTCGGATAAGCCGAAATGCGCGTGTCCGCTATGTGGGCGAGTTCGGCGATGTAAGGCCGCATCAGCTCGGCACCGAGCGCGCAATTCAATCCGATCGAAAACGGCCGCAGATGACGCATCGAATACCAGAAAGCTTCCGCCGTCTGGCCCGACAAAGTCCGCCCCGAGCGATCCGTGATCGTGCCTGAAATCATGATCGGCAGCTCGATGTCCTTTTCCTCGAAGACCTCGAGTGTCGCGAAGCCCGCGGCTTTGGCGTTGAGCGTGTCGAAAATGGTTTCGATCAGGATGATGTCGGCGCCGCCATCGATCAGCCCACGCACCTGCTCCTTGTAAGCGTCGCGCAGTTCGTCGAAGTTGACATTGCGGTAGCCGGGGTCGTTGACGTTTGGTGAAATCGACGCCGTGCGGTTCGTCGGACCGACGGCACCCGCAACGAAGCGCGGCTTCTCGGGCGTTTTAACGGTCCAGGCATCGGCAGCGCGGCGGGCGAGTTTTGCCGCGTCGACGTTCATCTCGTAAGCCAGGTCCTGCATGTGATAGTCGGCCATCGAGATGCGTTGCGCGTTGAACGTATTGGTCTCGATGATATCGGCGTTCGCGGCCAGATACTCGCCGTGGATTTCCTCGATGATCTCAGGCTGCGTCAACACGAGCAAATCGTTATTGCCCTTGACGTCCTTGGAGTGATCCGCAAAGCGCTGCCCGCGATAGTGGTCTTCGCCGAGTTTACGCTGCTGGATCATCGTGCCCATGGCGCCATCGATGATCAGAATACGTTCGTCCGCGGCCTTCTTAAGCGCGGCCCAGCTTGGCTTGCGTCTCATGTTACGCCTCGTGTTTCATTTCCAAAAAATTGCGGTCTTGGCTCGTATCACGCCGCATCTGCTTTCGCCGCCTTGAGCGGACGAAGCCCCAGGAGATGGCAGATGGCGTAAACGAGATCGGCGCGGTTCAGCGTGTAGAAGTGGAATTTCTTGATCCCCGCATCGACGAGATCCATGACCTGCTCTGTCGCGACCGCTGCGGCGACAAGGTGCGTGGTCGTGTCGTCGTCCTCGAGCCCTTCGAAGCGCCGCGCGAGCCACGTTGGTACGGTTGCTCCGGCGCGTTTGGCAAAGTTTGCGACCTGCTTGAAGTTGTGGATCGGAACGATGCCCGGCGAAATCGGCACCCAGATTCCAGCCGCGCGGGCCCGTTCCAGATAACGCAGGAAGTACACATTATCGAAGCCGAATTGAGTGATGATGCGGTCGGCACCGGCATCGACCTTGGCCTTGAGATTATCGATGTCGGCCTCCAGGGACGCGCTGTCTGGATGCTTTTCCGGATAGCCCGCCACCGAAATCTCGAAATTCCCGATGCGCTTCAAACCTGACACGAGATCTGCTGCGTTCACGTAGCCACCTGGATGCGGCACATATTTGGTGCCCGCGCCCTGAGCGGGATCGCCGCGCAGTGCCACGATGTGGCGAACTCCTGCATCCCAGTAGGCCTTGGCGACGGCGTTGACTTCGTCTTTCGTCGCATCGACGCACGTCAGATGCGCGGCCGGCTTCAAGCCCGTCTCCCGGATCAGTCGGGAGACAGTTGCGTGCGTGCGTTCGCGCGTAGATCCGCCGGCGCCATACGTGACCGAGACGAATTCCGGACGCAACGGTGCAAGGCGCGTGATCGACGACCACAGCGTCTCTTCCATCTTTTCCGTTTTGGGCGGAAAGAACTCGAAGCTGGCGACGATGTCGCCCGATCCAAGCAATTTGCTTTTGCGCTCGTTGATCTCGGTCATCAGCGGGCCTCCTGCAGTGTCCCGGCCGAAGCCGTGTCCCTCGACGTTTTCGCCAGTGGTTCGCCGGGTCGCTCCGCGAGCCAGATCGTGACGGTCAGGATTTCATCCTGACCACTCGACTTGTGTGTCAGGTCACGCACGGCTCCCGATACAAGTCCGGCATCTTTCAGCCAGCCTATAATCTGGTTGTGCGAAAACCCCAGGCGCTCGTGAGCCTCCTGTACACGCAAAAATTCAAGCTCGTGCGGAGCGAAATCGACGATGAGCAATTTGCCGCCCGGGGCCAGCACGCGAGCGGCTTCGCGGATCGCGAGCGCCGGATCGGACAAGAAATGCAGAACCTGGTGCATGACGATCGCATCGGCCTGACGGTCGGCCAGTGACAATGCATAAATATCGCCGTGGCGAACCTGCGCGTGGGCGAAACCCTTGGTATTGAGATTGGCGCGCGCATAGGTCAGCATCGTCTGGTTCACATCGAGGCCGAGGCCGCGGTGGAAGCGGTCGGCAAAAAGCTCGAGCGTTCGGCCGGTACCGGTGCCGAGATCGAGGAAGAATGAGAACGGTCCTTCGCCCAGCGCTTCCTGCATGGCCTTTTCGACGTCGCGCTCAGCGACGTGGAGCGCCCGGATGTGATCCCAGTCCGCCGCATGTTTTTCGAAGAAGATCTGAGCCGCAGCTTCGCGGTCACGTTTCAGCGCATCGGCGCGCTCGCGATCGAGCCGTACCGAAGCTTCGGCCGGATCGACGTCGGCGACCAAGCGCAGTGCCAAGCGACCGCCGACCTGCCGATCGGATAGATGGAAATAGACCCAGCTCCCTTCCCGAAAGCGCTCGATCAGCCCGGCTTCGTAAAGCAATTTCAGATGGCGGCTGATGCGGGGCTGACTCTGCCCCAGGATGAGAGTGAGGTCCTTGACGTTCAATTCCCCTCCGGCGAGCAGCAGGAGGATGCGCAGACGCGTCGGCTCGGCCGCAGCTTTCAGCGCCGCAACCAAGTGCGATGTTCTTATTTCGCCAGAACTGATCATCGCCACTAAGATATAAAGATATGTTTATATGTCAAGTGTTAAAGTGCGCTTGTGGACCGGCAACAAACAATCCCGAACGGCGACGCCGCTTAACGCTGCCTTAGCGAACTTTCGCCTAACGTCATGTGGAGCGATGAGCCCAGCCCGAGTGATGCATATGCAGCGTCAGACGTATGAATTCATTGAAGTTTCGGACGGACAGTTTCCGCTGCCGATCACACTCAAGCAGAACAACCGAAAGCTTGCGCGGGTGCCTGGGCTTGTTCTGATGACGACGCTGGCAGGGCTGATCGTTGTCCCGCAGATCGTGCTGGCAGCTTACGCCTTAGCTTCACCTGAGGTTCGGGCATCCCTGATCGACCACCCGTGGGCGACCGTCGAACTCGCCGTCGCGCTTCTCTTCTGGGTGGGTCTGGTCTGCTGGCCCTTGCGCAGCATGTTGATGGCCACGATCTGCCACCGCTTGGTCGAAATCCGCGACCGGGAAGTTAGAGTCATTGACGAAACACCGTTTTCGACCGTTGCCTGGCGGGCGCCGCTCACAACCTATGAGGGTATCGCGCTCGACGTGTGCTCATCCCTTTCCGGCGTTCGCTATGAGGCGACCCTGGTACACCCGAATAGCAGCCGCAGCGTCGTCTTGATGGTCGCGGAGCGCATTGGTGACCGGGAAATCGAGGAACTCTGCCGTATTTTTGGTCTGCCTCGTCTGCCGGCAGGGCGCATGCGCGGTTTCGGGCCGCCGGGCAGCCGAAATCCAGGGGCCGACCTCGCCGCTGTGGCGGCTTAGACAGCCGGCTTTGTTTTGACGATATTATCGCTTTGATACCGCGGCAGAAGACTTGTGTGGACAGGTCGTGGGTTGCACAGTCCGGCTCGGACTGAATGCCAGACCAGAATTGACGGGGGCGACGGATGCGAGGGTTTAAGTTGCAGCAGGTATCATGGACGCGGGTGCGTTCGGCCTGCTGGTTACTGGCGGCGATCGCGTGCTTTGCGGCAGTGACTGCAAGTGGCGCGAATGCGGAGTCACCGGCCGTCTATATGCAGCGTGTTCAAAACGAACTGCTCGCCGCTCAAAAAAGCGGAAGCGTTTCTGCGTTCGGAAACGTATTGCGCCAGAATATGGACGTGGCCGGCATCGGCTTGACCGCGCTTGGACCTCACGCACGTACGCTTCCGAAGTCCGAACGACCCACCTACTACAGCGGCATGATCAATTTCATCGCCAAGTACGCCGCCAAGACGAGCCCGCAGTATCCGGTCGCGAGCGCAACCGTGACCGGTCAGGGGCCGGGCGATGCGGGCGGCACGAATGTCGACAGCCGCATAACATTGCGGTCGGGCGACGGCTATGACGTGCGCTGGCTCGTGGTGAAGTCGGGTTCGGGCTATAAAGTTCGCGACGCGCAAGTCGTCGGTTTCTGGATGACGTCGTTTCTCAACGATCTCTTTCAGAACTACATCTCGGAGAACGGCAACAATCCGCGGGCGCTCGTTCTGGCTTTGAGCCGCTAGGCCGGTACTACTCTTCGCGCATCACACGAAAACCTACGATGGTCAGCGCGGCGCGATGCGGCAGCATTCGACGCGCGCTGGGCCGGCGCCACTTCGCGTCGTCCGGGGCTGATGCGCCTTTGATCATTCGCGCCGGGCAGTTGAAATCGCCACTCTGAGAAGCGAGAATCTCTCGTCCTGATGGCGGGAGCCTGTCTTGCCAGCAATCGGCGACGATCTCGGCGACATCCCCGAAGGTGAGAGCCTGTGCGCCGGCGGTGCGCATCGCGTACTCCCATTCGACGGCGGTTGGCAGCCTGTATCGCTTGCCGGTGCGCGCCGTCAGCCAACTAGTGTAGGCATCGGCGTCGGCGGCGGTAACGCAGCGTGCGTAGACCGCGTCGTCCGGCCGAGGCCCTACGGCGTTGCCGTCATTCGAGGCAACCGTCTCGCCGCAGACGCCCGCTGCTCGTTCCGTGTCTTTCAAAAAGACGCGATAGGAGACCGATGTCACCGCGGTTTTCGAGAGCGCGAAGCCGGGCCAGATGCGGGCTCTATACGCAGGGCGCTCGGCGCGTGTGGCGTCTCTATCGGTATCGGCTGCCCCGATCGTGACGGTACCGGCCGTGACATGCACCATCTCGGGGCAGTCGGAGCAATCCTTGAACGACTTGACGCTGCTGTCGTCAGGTTCGCTATCAGTGGAAATTCCCAGCATGGGGGCAATGTGGTGCAACGAGCGTTCGCTCGAACGTAGCGCCGATGCACCAGCCTCGGAGAACGTGACGCCCTCGCCTGCCGTGGCGGTGGATGCCGCACGGTGACCGCCGCGAGCGTGCCGCTCCGCAGGATCGCCGCCGTCGCCCGGTCCAAGTTCGCCGTCTTCATCTTCGGGATCACGGGTTGTGCCTGCATGGCGCGGTGGCACCCGCCAACCGTCCTCGTCGAAGGGAGTCCGGTTGATGTGGGCCGCGTAGACCCAGGTCGAGCCACCCAGTGTGGCAAGAACAATTGCCATTTGCGCCCATCGCCGTGCCAAGCGCGACGATCGCGTAAATTCCAAACAGAGGACGCAAACAGCCATCGCCGCGTAAGCGTATTTAACGAAGTCGAGCAATGACATGCTGGAACGATCCTGATGCAATCGAAAAGAGGCCGCACCACGCTCAGGAGCAGTATCCGTGCCATCGCCGGCTGTATTTTGCGACGAACCGCGTAGCTTGAAATGGCCGGCAAGTGCCAGATTGGTGCAGGCGCGCGTTAAGACGAGAGGTTAGCCCGACATCGCAGTCCTTCACGCGTTTACCTGCGGGTTCTCGTCACAACCCCACCGCCGGCTGGATTTTGCCGTATTGGCGCTGGGATTGCGGAGACAGTGACGTTTGCAGCGGAACACTCGCGAGTCGGGAGCGTTTGTTCCGGAGTAGGACTTGGTTGACCCGAGAACGAACCCGGCGTGCGGTTAGGCGCGGTCGCTACATGCGCCAATTTTTGGCTTTGCGTATTCATATGAACCTCGGACGCGTCTTCACGTTTCGCGAGGTCAAATTGGGAGGCAATGATGATCTTTTCGAAATTCATGGCGACTTGCGGCGCGGCCGCTCTTGCGATCACGCTTGGCCTTGGTATGGACGGCGCGTACGCAACCGAACAGCCGGGCGCCACGCCGACGACAGCGGCAGGCGAACAGGCAGCTCAGCCCGCGCATGAAGAAGCTGATGCGGCTTCGCCGGCGGCAAGCCTGGCGGCCGACCAACTCAAGGTCGGGGCGGCTGTCTTCGGTTCCGACGGCGCGAAGATCGGCGAACTCAACCGGGTGACGTCCGATGCTTCAGGCAAGGTCGAAGAAATTCGCGTTACGGCCGGTGGAGAAGCCGGCCTCAACGCCAAGGTTTTTGCGGTTCCGGCCGACAAGATCACCGGCGTCAAGGATGGCGTCAGGCTGTCGCTGAGTTCGGACGACGCGAAAAAGCTACCGATCATCGACAACGGCAACGGCTAGCGATTTCTAGCCGAAGATGCCGAGAGCAAATGACTGGGTCACGCTCCAAAGCGCAACGTGGCCTTTTCGTTTTGCGCGATCGGCGCCCCTTACCGCTCGAACCGTTTGTACTTGATGCGATGCGGCTCGACGGCCTGGTCGCCAAGCCGGCGCTTCTTGTCTTCCTCGTAGTCAGCGAAATTGCCTTCAAACCATTCGACGTGGCTATCGCCTTCGAAGGCGAGGATATGCGTCGCCAGACGGTCGAGGAAGAAGCGGTCATGCGAGATGACGACGGCGCAGCCTGGAAAGTCCTCGAGCGCGGCTTCGAGTGCGCCGAGCGTTTCGGTATCGAGATCGTTGGTCGGCTCGTCGAGCAGCAAAAGATTGCCGCCCTCCTTCAGGAGTTTCGCAAGATGGACGCGGTTGCGCTCGCCGCCTGACAGCAGGCCGACTTTCTTCTGCTGGTCGGCCCCCTTGAAGTTGAACCAACCGCAATAGGCGCGCGACGGCATTTCCTTTTTGCCACCGAGCAGCATCTGATCGAGGCCGCCGGAAATTTCCTCCCAGACGGTCTTCTTGTCATCGAGGTGGGCGCGCGATTGATCGACGTAGGCGATCTTGACCGTATCGCCGAGCCGGATCGTACCCTTGTCGGGCTGTTCCAAACCCGTCAACATTTTGAACAGCGTCGTCTTGCCGGCGCCGTTCGGGCCGATCACGCCGACGATGCCGCCGGGTGGCAGCTTGAACGAGAGCCCGTCAATCAGCAGCCGGTCGCCGAAGGCTTTGGAAAGTTCTTCCGCTTCGATAACGATGCCGCCCAGCCGCGGACCGGTGGCGATCTGCATGCTGGCGCGACCTGTTTCTTCGCGGCTGGCTTCATCGGCGAGCTTTTCATAGGCCGTGATACGGGCCTTCGATTTCGCCTGGCGCGCCTTTGGCGAAGACCGGATCCATTCGAGTTCGCGCGACATAGCCTTCTGCTTGCCTTCCTCCTGCGCCTTCTCGACGGCTTCGCGTTTGGCACGCTGTTCGAGCCAGCTCGAATAATTGCCCTTCCACGGCACGCCGTGACCGCGATCGAGTTCGAGTGTCCATTCGGTGATGTTGTCGAGGAAGTACCGGTCATGGGTGACGAGGATCACGCAGCCCGTGTATTCCTTCAAATAACGTTCGAGCCAGGCGACGCTTTCGGCGTCGAGGTGGTTAGTCGGCTCGTCGAGAAGCAGGATGTCGGGTTTCGACAGCAAGAGCCGCGTCAGCGCCACGCGGCGTTTCTCGCCACCCGACAGCTTCGTCACATCGGAATCGCCGGGCGGCGAACGCAGCGCGTCGAGCGCCTGTTCGACTTGCGCATCGAGGTCCCAAAGATTTTGCGCATCGATCTGGTCCTGCAGCGCTGTCATCTCGTCCGCAGTCTCTTCCGTATAGTTGGCGGCGATCTCGTTATAGCGATCGAGGATGGCCTTCTTCTCGGCCACACCCTCCATCGCATTGCCGAGCACGTCCTTCGAGGGGTCAAGCTCGGGCTCCTGTGGCAGGTAACCGACTTTGACGCCATCGGCGGAACGCGCCTCGCCGATGAAATCGTCGACAATGCCGGCCATGATCTTGAGCAGCGTCGATTTGCCGGCACCGTTCAAGCCGACGACGCCGATTTTGGCGCCGGGCAGAAACGAGAGCGAGATGTCCTTCAGCACCTGCTTTCCACCCGGGTAGGTCTTGGAAAGCTTGTGCATATGATAAACATACTGATGTGCGGCCATCTTCGGCGCCTCATGGGATCGAAGTTTCAGGAATTGGCCGGGTTCTAACCGATCGTCGCGACTTGCTCAATTGCATCATTGCGCCCATGTCCTAGTGCCGCGGGCGAGCACCGACCGGCAGGAAAAAAGACGTTGAGACCGCAACAATGTCGGATCAGATCAGCGACAACGGCAAGCCGAACAAAGCCAGGACCGTCTGTGCCCTAACGGGCAACGAACTTTCGCGAAACAGGGCTGTGCACCTGGATGCGGTTCGGCCTTCCCTCGTCGAGAGGATCCGCAAGGATCACCCCGATCTCAAGGACGACGCTTTCATTTCGCGTGCGGAGCTCGATCGCTACCGCAGCCTTTATGTCACTGAATTGCTTCGCGCGGAGAGCGGCGATCTCGACGACATCGAGCGTCAGGTGGCGGAGAGCCTCGCCACGCACGAGACCCTTGCCGCAAACGTCGAGGAAGAATTCTCAGCTGACCGCTCGCTCGGCGAACGCCTCTCGGATGCCTTGGCCAGTTTTGGCGGAAGCTGGAGTTTCCTGATTGTCTTCGCGGCGTTTCTTGCCGCGTGGATGCTCTACAATTCCTATCGCGCCGGAACGGCCTTCGATCCCTATCCGTATATTCTTCTAAACCTCATCCTTTCGACGATCGCGGCAATCCAGGCACCTATCATCATGATGAGCCAGAAGCGGCAGGAGACGAAGGATAGGCTGCGGTCGCTGAACGACTATCGTGTCAATCTCAAAGCCGAACTCGAGATCCGGCATTTGCATGAGAAGATCGATCACTTGCTCAATAAGCAGTGGCAGCGCCTGGCCGAAATTCAGCAGCTTCAACTCGAAGAGATGCAGGAACGGCGAAAATAGCCGGTATTGCGAGGCCGGCGGGCGCAGCGAAGCATTGTCCGATGTCTTCCGTCGTCGCGGGCGTCATCAGGCCTTGCGGCCAACTAGACCCGGTAACATTTCTACGCGCCGCCGCCAGCGCCGGGCGATCTCATCGGCAATGACCTCGGCGGAGTGAAGAGGCTCGTAGGTCCACCTTTCAAGAGGCTCGCCTGCGAGGGGGAGTAGACGTGTCGCGCCGTAGGCGGCAAGTGCTGAATGAAACCGATTGAATTTAGCGCTTCCACCCGACGGCGCGAAAACATAGATCGGCCGCCCCGTCGCCGCAGCTTCGCACGTCATGCTGACGCTATCGGCGGTGATGACGAAAAGATCAGCGTGCGCCAGGAAGTCGGCATAGGGATTTTGGCCATTGCCGTCCCAAATGAGCGCCGGCACGCCGTCCAGGGCGGCCCTAAGCCTGTCGACAAAGTGTTCCGGGGTTCGGCGCGAGGCCGTCACCATCAAGCCAGTTCCACTTCTAGCGATTGCTTCGAGACCCTGAGCGAGCCGGTTCTCGTCGGCAGCGGTGTATGCATAGTCGCCGTTGGGACCGCCGATGAGGCATGCAACGCGCGGGCACGGTAACTCGGCGATGGCTGGCGGAACGTTGGCGCGGAGTGCCTTTATCCTCGCGCGCGAAAAACGGTGCGGCGCCGTCAGAGTGCGAAGGACGTTGGCGCCGCGGCGGCGATCGTGCTCGGGGACCCAAATCAAGTCGGCGCTCTTCGGTCCGGTCCGCGGGTCCATCAGGATCACCGTGTACGTCGCAAGACCGGCGCGGCGTTTGAGCGCCCGGATGTAAGGGATCGTCGTCCGGCCCGTCGCGAAGGCGAAGGCCGGCCAAGGAGGACCAAGCCGCGAGCCTTCGACGCCGAAAGCCTCCTGCCGCGCCACCGGCCCCCAGGGTGCCGCCCATTTGGCAATGCCCGAAGGGCTGACGCGCTTAATCTCGGCCTCGAGGCCCAGGGCCTCGACAACGCCAAGGCACTGCGCTTCGTGGCCCGCCTTGCCGTCCGAGAAGATCCAGGCCGTCTGATTTTCAAGACGTCGGGAGTGGGCAACCAAGCTTGTCATGGCGTGATGTTGTGGTGGTTGGCGACCGGGGTGTCGAGACCCGCAGACGCAATGCCGGAAATTAAAGAAAAGGAATGCCCGCAGCCACATTCCTGATATTACAATCGAGCTTTTAGCCCAAGATTGCCCCATGCCGATAGAGCTCGACGAAACAGACTGGCGGATCATCAAAGAACTCCAGGCCGACGGGCGTATGACGAATATCGCTCTGGCCAATCGGATAGGTCTTTCGCCGCCACCGTGCCTGCGCCGCGTGCGCGCGCTCGAAGAGGCCGGCCTCATCCTGGGTTATACGGCGCTGATCGATGAAGCGATGCTTGGCTATGCGCTGACGGCGTTTGCGATGGTCAGGCTGCACAATCAAGCGGAATCGGATCTGCGCACCTTTGAAAATCGCATCCTCGGCTGGCCTCTGGTTCGAGAGGCCTACATGCTTTCCGGCGACAGCGACTTCATGCTCAAATGTATCGCGCGCGATTTGCCGGGTTTCCAGGATTTCGTGCTCAACGAGTTGACGGCCGCGCCGAACGTCGCCAGCGTAAAGACACATTTGACGATCCGCCGTGCCAAACGCGAACCGGGTGTGCCAATTGGAGCGGCCGCCCTGGAAGGAAGCTGAATAATTGCGGCTGACTTGGAGCGTTACCGATGAAACCCTCTTTGAAGTGCGCAATCTCTTTCTTCGCAGCCGCACTCGCCGGCATCGCCTCTCAATTTCTGCCGCGTACTGCGGCCGCAACGCCGGATGATCTTTTCAACCGCTTCTTCTCCAACGTGCTCGACGGACGGCCGTGCTATGCGCGGACCTATGACGAAAAGCATCTCAAGGCGCATGCCGCGCAGCGCGTTCAGCGGATTGAGATCGATTTGTCCAAAACCAATTCGGACGGCACGCCGAATACTTCCGACCGTTTCGAACTCGGCTTCGCTCTGATGCTGACGACGAGTCCGGAGTGGTATGGTCAGGCCGCGAGCTGCAAGACGGGCGCGGTCGACTTCGAATGCTTTCTCGAAGCCGACGGCGGATTGTTCCGGCTGACGCCGATGGACGGTGGGGGGCTGCGGCTGAAGACCGGCGAAACCGGTCTTGCACTCGAAGGCTCCGATGCCGTCGAACTCTCGGGCAAATCGGGAGAGGACCGGGCGTTCGATCTCGTCCCATCAAAAGAGGAATGCGAGGCGGCAACGACTTTCTTCGAGAGAGGCAACGAGTGATTACGGCGCCGCGCCCGAGTTCCAGCTCACCTTCAGCACTTCGAACGTCCGTGTGCCTTTCGGCGTTGTGACGTCGACGCTCTCGCCCTTTGATTTGCCAATCAGCGCCCGGCCGATCGGCGACGATATCGAGATCTTGCGATCGCGCAGATTTGCTTCCGTATCGCCGACGATGGTGTAGGTGACCTTGTCACCCGAATCCTCGTCCGAAAGCGTCACCGTCGCGCCGAATTTGATCGTGTCGCCGGACATCTTCGAGATGTCGATGACCTCGGCGCGATTGATCTTGTCTTCGATCTCCGCAACGCGAGCTTCGTTCATCCCCTGCTGCTCTTTCGCAGCATGGTATTCGGCGTTTTCGGACAAATCGCCGTGCGCACGTGCCTCGGAGATCGCCGCGATGATGCGCGGACGCTCGACGGCCTTCAAGCGCTGCAGCTCATCTTCAAGGTTCTTCAACCCCTCGAGCGTGATCGGCACCCGTTCCATCATCTTCTCCCACGTCTCCGAACGGCTCTGTCTCTCGGCGGAGTATTCACCCCCGCACACTTAACTGTAAGGCTGGCAAAAGGAAAACGGTGAAGCCGGCTGTGGGCGGGTGGCGTTTCGGCCACCCTGCATCCTACGGCTCAGCGATGCGCAAACGCCTGAAGTGGAGACACCTGAAGCGCGTCGGATTTCAAGGCCTTGATGGCTCGCGTAACCGCTACCGCCCCTGACAAGGTTGTATAGTAAGGGATGTGGCGTAGCAAGGCGGTGCGCCGGATGTCCTTGCTGTCGCTCAGGGCCTTGGAGCCCTCGGTTGTATTAAAAACAAGGTCAATATCGCCGTTTTTCATTGCATCGACGATATGCGGCCGGCCCTCAAGAACTTTATTGATGGCATCGCACTGGATACCGTTGGCTTCGAGATAGCGCTTCGTTCCGCGCGTCGCGACAATATTGAAACCCATCGCGGCCAATTCCTTCACCGGAGCGACGATGCGCGCCTTATCGCTTTCCTTCACCGACACAAAAACCGTACCGGTTGACGGCAATATCTGCCCGGCGCCGAGCTGACTTTTGCCAAACGCCATCGCAAAATCGCGGTCGATGCCCATGACCTCGCCCGTCGAGCGCATTTCAGGTCCGAGGATCGGATCGACGCCGAGGAAGCGGGCGAACGGGAATACGGCCTCCTTGACGGCGATGTGATCGTAGTCGGGCTTTTTGAGATTGAAAGCGGCGAGCGGCTTACCGCCCATGATCTCGGCCGCGATCGAAGCGATCGGCAGGCCGATGACTTTCGAGACGAACGGCACTGTGCGCGAGGCTCGCGGGTTCACTTCGAGAATGTAGACGTGTCCGTCCTTGATTGCGTACTGCACATTCATCAGTCCGACGACGCGCAAGGCAAGAGCTAGCTCGCGCGTCTGGCGTTCCAGCTCCGCGATGATCGCCGGCGCCAACGAATGCGGTGGCATCGAGCAGGCGCTGTCGCCGGAGTGGATGCCCGCTTCCTCGATGTGTTCCATGATGCCGGCAACAAAGGTGTCCTTGCCGTCCGACAGACAATCGACGTCGACCTCGACCGCGTCGGTCAGATAGCTGTCGATCAAGAGCGGCCGCCTGTCTGAGACGACAAGCTCCGAAGGCCGATCAAGGGTTGCCGAAAGCCGTGCGACGTAGCGGTCAATCTCGGCGCCGTCGTGGACGATTTCCATCGCCCGCCCGCCAAGAACGTAGGACGGACGAATGACGACCGGATAACCGATCTTTTCGGCGACGGCGCGAGCTTCGCCCGGCGTCTTGGCTATGCCGCTGTTGGGTTGCGAGAGCTTCAGCTTTTCGATCAGGTCTTTGAAGCGGTCGCGATCTTCCGCCAGATCGATGGCATCGGGAGAGGTTCCGAGAATAGGCACGCCCGCTTCCTCTAGGGCACTAGCAAGCTTCAGCGGCGTCTGGCCGCCGAACTGGACGATGACGCCCTTGACCTTGCCGTTGGCACTTTCGACGCGGATGACTTCGAGCACGTCTTCGGCGGTCAACGGTTCGAAGTAGAGCCGGTCGGACGTGTCGTAGTCCGTCGAGACGGTCTCGGGATTGCAGTTGATCATAATCGTCTCGAACCCGGCCGCCGTCAGTGCGAAGCAGGCGTGACAACAGCAATAGTCGAACTCGATCCCCTGCCCGATGCGGTTTGGACCGCCGCCGAGGATGATGATCTTCTCTTTATCGGTCGGCGCAGCTTCGCATACCGGCGCGCTGTCGAGGCCGGTTTCGTAAGTCGAATACATATAAGCGGTGGGAGACGCGAATTCCGCCGCGCACGTGTCAATGCGCTTGAACACCGGAACGACGTTGAGTGCCTTGCGGGCTTTCAGTACGTCGGCTTCGCTGACATTGGCGAGCTTTGCAAGACGCGCATCGGAAAATCCCTGCGCCTTGAGGGCACGCAGCTGCGTGGCCGTTTTAGGCAGCCCATACGTCATGACCCGCGCTTCGGTATCGATGATTGCCTTGATCTCGGTGAGAAACCAGGGATCGATCTTGCAATACTGATGAATTTCATCGAGCGAAAAATCAGCGCGAAACGCCTGCGCGACCTTCAACAATCGGTCCAGCGCCGGGCGGGAAACCGCGGCCCGCACGACGTTCTTGTCGTCGCCCTGGCCAAGGCCTTCAAGTTGCACGTCGTCGAATCCGGTGAGCCCGGTTTCCATTGAGCGAAGTGCTTTCTGCACGCTCTCAGCGAACGTCCGGCCGATTGCCATGGCTTCGCCGACCGATTTCATGGACGTCGTAAGCGTCGAGTCGGCGCCTGGAAATTTCTCGAAGGCAAAACGCGGGATCTTCGTAACGACGTAATCGATCGTCGGCTCGAACGAGGCCGGCGTTGCACCACCGGTAATGTCGTTCTGGATCTCATCGAGCGTGTAGCCGACGGCGAGTTTGGCCGCGACTTTCGCTATTGGGAATCCGGTGGCCTTCGACGCAAGTGCGGATGAACGCGAGACGCGCGGGTTCATTTCGATAACGACGAGGCGTCCGTCGGCCGGATTGACGGCGAACTGCACGTTCGAGCCACCTGTCTCGACACCGATCTCGCGCAGCACCGCGATCGAAGCGTCGCGCATGATCTGGTATTCTTTGTCGGTCAACGTCAGCGCCGGCGCGACGGTGATGCTGTCGCCCGTGTGGACGCCCATCGGGTCGACGTTTTCGATGGTGCAGATAATGATGCAGTTGTCCGCCTTGTCGCGGACGACCTCCATCTCGAATTCCTTCCAGCCGAGAACGCTCTCTTCGACCAGAATCTGCGCCGTCGGAGAGGCATCGAGCCCGCGCTCGACGATCTCGAAAAATTCTTCACGGTTGTAGGCAACGCCGCCACCGGTACCGCCGAGCGTGAACGACGGTCGAATGATCGCCGGCAGACCGACGAACTCCAGCGCCGCCGTTGCCTCGTCGCGGTTGTGCGCCAGTTTCGATCGCGGCGTTTCCAAGCCGATTTCTTGCATCGCCTCGCGGAAGAGTTGGCGATCTTCGGCCTTGTCGATGGCTTCGGCTTTGGCGCCGATCAGTTCGACGCCGTAACGGTTGAGAATACCTTGCTTGTGCAGCGCCAAGGCGGTGTTCAGTGCCGTTTGCCCGCCCATCGTCGGAAGGATCGCGTCGGGCCGCTCTTTCTCTACGATCTTCGCAACCACTTCCGGCGTGATCGGCTCGATGTAGGTCGCGTCCGCCAGATCCGGGTCTGTCATGATCGTCGCCGGATTCGAATTGACGAGGATGATCCGGTAGCCCTCGGCCTTTAGTGCCTTGCAGGCCTGGGTGCCGGAATAGTCGAATTCGCAGGCCTGACCGATAACGATCGGGCCGGCGCCGATGATGAGGATGGATTTGATGTCTGTGCGTTTGGGCATGGGCGCAAGGGTTTGGCCGAAACGGGCACGGATAATCCGGCCAACTCGGGGTGAGGAATCTGACGTCGGGCTAGGCGGGCCTTATAGGCAATGCCACACGAGGGTGGAACCCTGAAAATGTCGCGGCACAGGGTTCCTGGGTGTCAGGTGCGGATTCGAGCGGCTTGCGGCTTGTCATAATTGGCCTCCCCCACAGCCGGCAAGAACACGGTGAGCAGTCCAATCAGCGGCAGATACGAACATACTTGATAAACGTAGTCGATGCCTCTGGCGTCGGCGACCACGCCCAGTACTGCCGCAGCTATGCCAGCCATCCCGAATGCGAAACCGAAGAACAACCCGGCGATCATTCCGACGCGCCCAGGCACAAGTTCCTGCGCAAACACGATGATCGCGGGAAAGGCCGACGACAGGATAAGGCCGATCAGCACCGTGAGGGCTATCGTCCAGTTCAGATCGGCGTACGGCAATGCGAGCGTGAAAGGCAGCACGCCCAAGATCGAGAACCAGATCACGGTCTTTGCGCCGAAACGGTCTCCGATCGGACCACCGAGTATCGTTCCCGCGGCAACGGCACCGAGAAATACGAACAGCAACAACTGCGATTGCTGCACGGAAACGCCGAACTTGTGCATCGTATAGAACGTGTAATAGCTCGAAAGGCTCGCCATGTAGATGTACTTCGAGAAGACGAGCATCGCCAGAACCGCAAGCGCCATGCCGGTGCGGCGGCGTGAAAACGGCATACCCACCGCATCTCCGCTCGCCTTTGGCCCAGCGCGGGCGCGGACATCCCACTTGCTGACCCTCCACAAAATGACCATGCCGAGGAGCGCTGCGACGGCAAACCAGGCGATGCTGGACTGTCCGCGCGGCAGCACGATGAAGGCTGCGAGCAGCGGCCCGAGCGCCGTCCCGAAGTTGCCGCCGACCTGAAAGAGCGATTGCGCCATCCCGTGGCGGCCGCCAGAGGCTGTTCGCGCGATGCGCGACGACTCGGGGTGGAAAATTGCCGAGCCGATGCCGACAAAAGCCGCACCCGCCAGCAACCCAGGATAGCTGCGCACGAACGCGAGCAGGATAAGGCCCAGCAGGGTCGATCCCATGCCGATGCTCGTCGAATTGGTGATGGGCCGGCGATCAGTGAAACTACCGATCAGCGGCTGCAGAAGCGACGCCGTGACCTGAAAGGACATCGTGAGCAGGCCGATCTGCCAGAATGCCAAGCCATAGTCGTGCTTCAACATCGGATAAATCGCAGCCAGTAGCGATTGCATGACGTCGTTGAGCAAATGGCAAAAGCTTACGGCCAGCAAGATCGAAAAGGACACGCTGGCGGCCGTCGTGCGGACGGCGGCGGCAGAATCGGTCGCGGTCATGAAGATTATCTCCGATGGCGCTTCTAACGCCATCGTCAACGCCGGTCACCTGCACGCCACGGCATAGCAGCTATCGATGCCAGTGACGGATCGTAGCGGTTCAGCCGACGTGGCAGATCATTTGCCGTCGGCCGGTGCGTCCTTCTGTGCAGGTGCAGGTGTTGTCGCAGGCGCAGCGGGGCTAGCGGGTGGCGCGGCCTCAGCGACGTCTTTCGGCGGGTCGATCTTCATGTCCAGCGGGAACGAATAAGTCGTCTTGAAAATCGGTTTCTCCTCGTGGCCCGGCACAAGAAGGGCGTTGCTGACCGGCAGCCCCGTCAGGGCGTCGACGTAGAACATGCGGAAAGCCTGGTTCGTCGCGGTCGAACCCTTTTCCGGCTCGGTCTCGAGCTTATAGGAGAGCACGTCGCGGCCATCGAACTTAGTACGGCCCTTACATGAATAGCTGCCGATATCGGTCTGCTGCTTCACGACGGAATCCTGCATCTGGTTCTTGAGGTGCTCGGCTACGTCCGACCGGAGCGGGTGCCAGCTGCCCTCGTCCTGCCTGGACCACGCGTCCTTGCCGACGAGGATCAATTCCGAAGCCTTTTTGGTCAATTCGACCGTCACCTTCTGATGCATACGATCGGGTAGAACGTAGTCGATCTGCATCGACGTCGGCCCGTTTTCGGTGAGCATCTTCGTATCCATGTGGAACCACGATGACTTCCTCAGCTTCTGAAGAGCCAAGGAAACCTCGTCGCTGCACGGATTGGCGTTCGGTTTGGCCGGTGCCGGTTCGGGCGGCGTGGGCTGTGCCAGGGACGCACCTGTCATTGCAGCAAGTATGATGGCGGCGAGCGCGATGTGGCGCATATGCAAAATCCTGAACGAATGGCGACGTCGTAGAGAAATCGCGGACCTCAACGGAGCTTTTGCACGGGCGCGTTTGCCGGCGCAATAATTTCGACGTCAGTCGGATAGGAATACTTGACCTTCATGACCGGATCGGCGGTGCCAGCCAGAGCGGCAACGACGTTGAACGCCGGAAGCCCGGACGCCGGATCGACGTAGATCGTCCGCGCCATGACTTTTTCCAAGTCCGCTCCGGCTGGAATTTTTTCAGCCGTCCGGTAGGCAACGAGATCTCGATTGTCGAGCTTGGCGGCGCCGAGACATTCAAAGCTGCCGAGCTTTTGCGGCGATGCTCCGAGCGCGGTTCTTACCTCAGCGACAATCGACTGCGTATACTGGGGCTGTAGTTCTTCGAAACTGCCGCTCGTCCCGGCAAAGGCTCGGTCGCCGACCAGCATCGTCTGTTGTTCGCCGGGCATCGCCGGGGACGTGACCGTCTGCAGCATCTTGTCAGGCGGGATGTAGTCGACCCTCATTTGGGCTTCGCCCTCGGCAGTCGGCTGGCTGAACTCGACACGGAAGGCCTTCGACGTGCGTTGCTTCTCGAAAGCGGCGACAACGTCTTTCGTGCAGTCGGCAGCAAAAGCAGGACCCACCGCAACGAGCGGCAGGAGAACGAAAAAAAGACGGCGCATCAGTTTCCTCCGAATAGGCTTTTGGGAGGTTTATACGCAGTCCGGCGCGCGGCGCGATCTTAAAGTTCAGCAAGGTTGATGCGGGCGGCAGCGCGCGGACCAACTTCGCGGTTACTGTCATCCCGGACGAACGAAGGCGCAGCCGAAGATCGATCCGGGACCTAGGGTCGGGTTTTCCGGCTTATGAGGCATGAATTCTGGGTCCCGGCTCTGCGCGATCGCGCTCAGGCACGATCGCTCCGGCCGGGATGACAATGCAGCGTGATCGCACCGCTTCTGCCCGTACGCGGGGCAAGGGAGTTTGAGCAGCCGCTATTTCCGCCGCATTCTTTCGCACGGGTCGGGGCGGTCGGCTCGTGGGGTAAAAACGAGGTAATCGGCTGCCGGTTTGCCGTCAGGGTCGCGCGGCACATAGGACCCTGGGTCGGTATTGCCATCCTCGACCTCGACGAACATCAGCGACACGACCTTTTTGCCGGAAGCCCGCTGACGAAGATACCAGGGCACGCCGCGGTCGGTACGGACGTGTTCAGTGCCTGCGATCAGGAAGGCTCCGCCATGTCGATCGGACGCCTTCAACACGGCGTCTGCCAGATGCGCGTCGCGATAGCGCTGGGCGTACGCCATGCCGCCGAATGCCGACTTCGGCATCGCGCCGCAGTGAGAGTCCTCGATCTCCTTGATGGATGCAGCGTCTAGTCGCGCCCCAAGTGGACTATCGAGACCGAGGCGGGTGCGTTCAGCGGCGGGAAGTGAACTCTCCCCTTTTTTCGCCGTCTTCATGATCGCCGCGCGAGGGACATCGCCGGGGTAGATCGCAAGCTTGTCTGCGATGACGGCTTTGAATAGCGGATCATAGATGTCCTTTGGCCACCCCGATTTGTCCCAATCGAGGAAGCGTTTCAGGTCGCCGACGGTCGCAAGGCGAGTGGCGTTGCGATTGAAATCCGCAAACCGGTCGGGGCCCGCCTGCTGATCGTCTCGGATTTGTTCGAAGACGATAGCGGGGACATTTTTCGATCCGCTGACCGCAAATTCGGTAACGGCCGCCGCCTGCAACAGGTGGTGTGCAGGGTTGTCATGCATCTCGCCAAGTAAGAGTGCGCCGTGCGCCGATAGAGCCGCCGTCACGTCGGACCTGAACCTCATCCAAGGTTCATCCGAACACGATGACTTGGCGGTCGCCGGATCGACCGGCGCCGTCGGGTAAATGCGTCCGCAGAGGCTATGCGTGCAGGCTTTCGATACCGCGGCGAGTTGCTGAAGAAACGGTCCCGGCTGATATTTGCAGGCCAGCGCCGCTTGGCCGGGTACCAACAAAAATAAAGTCAGGCAGGCCAGAACTCGCAACGCCATGGGAAAAGTGTCCGCGTTGAAGTCGGCGAGCAATCACCGCTCGCGTCTTGCCGTTTGTCCCTTGTCGGCGCGCATCATATTGACGAACCTCGTGAAGAGATAATGGCTATCCTGCGGACCGGGGGACGCCTCGGGGTGATGCTGCACGGAAAACACGGGCTTTCCCTCCAGTGCAAGCCCACAATTCGAACCGTCGAACAGCGAAACGTGCGTCTCAACGACGCCCTTCGGCAGACTTTTGCTATCGACCGCGAACCCGTGGTTCATCGAGACGATCTCGACCTTGTTGGTCGTGAAGTCCTTCACCGGATGGTTGGCGCCGTGGTGGCCCTGATGCATCTTGCTGGTCGTGCCGCCGAGCGCCAGTCCCAGCATCTGATGTCCGAGGCAGATGCCGAAAAGTGGTTTGCCGCTGTCGACCAATTTTTTGATTTCAGGAACGGCGTATTCGCCGGTCGCTGCGGGATCTCCCGGGCCATTCGACAGAAATATGCCATCGGGATTACGCGCCAGCACGTCCTCGGCCTTTTCGGTTGCGGGGACGACCGTAACCTTGCATCCGGCTGACGCGAGGCACCTTAGGATGTTGCGTTTCAGACCATAGTCGATTGCGACGACGTGGAATTCCGGGTTCTCGTTGCGTTTGTAACCCTGGTTCCAGAGCCAGCGTTGCTCGTCCCAAGTGTAACTCTGGCCGCTCGTGACCTCGGGAACAAGATCGAGCCCCAGAAGCCCGGACCAAGCTTTCGCTTCGGCGTTCAGCTTATCGATATCGAACACGCCCGAAGGCTCGTGCGCGATGACGCCGTTTGGCATCCCCTTCTCGCGAATTCGAGCCGTCAGCGCCCGCGTATCGACGCCGGCGATGGCAATGATGCCGCGAGTTTTGAGCCACCGGTCGAGGTTTTCGGCGGCGCGATAGTTGGAAGGCTCCGTGATCGGCGCGCGCAGGATGCAGCCGCGCACGCCCGAGCGCGACGCGAGGTTCGAAGTCTCGGTATCTTCCTGATTGGCGCCGACGTTGCCGATGTGCGGAAAGGTGAACGTGATGATCTGACCGGCGTAACTCGGATCGGTCAGGATTTCCTGATAACCGGTCATGGC
>NZ_DATNBA010000040.1:0-5989 GCF_035572195.1 Hyphomicrobium sp.
TTCCTCAACGCCGTCATCAAATTCTTGATCACGGCCTTCGCAATCTTTCTGCTCGTCAAGGGCATCAATCACATGAAAAAGCCGAAACCGACGGTTGCCGCGCCACCCACGCCGACGGAGGTTTACTTGAAGGAAATTCGCGATCTCCTCGCGAAGAGACAGATGGGCGCTGTCTAGCAAATGAAGCCCCGACTCGATGCGGCCGGGGCTTTTCGCTGTTCGAGGCCGGTCACTATGGTGGAGGAGGAAACTTGCCGCCTATGTGGACGGTCTTGACATAATCCACGATGGGCAATCCGCGCTTGCCCGATAAAACTTCAACCAGGTAATGCCTAACTGCTCTCGCCTGGGTTTCGTCCGTCTCCCAGCCTTGCGGGCCGTAGCCGAGTCGCTTCAACTCTTGTTTGTCCATCTTAAAGTCCAGCACTTCGCCGATATCGTGAATGAGATCGTAGAGCGCTGCTTCGCGCGCTTCTTCATGCCTAGCCAATGCCGGATCGTCCCCCTTGGGCCATGCGCCGTTCAATATCCCCATGTAGGTCTTGTACGATTGTTGGACTTTATCTTCCCCGTAAAACTCTAATTGGATTAGGTTCAACGCGCTGACATGATCAGGTGACAACTGGAATTTCCTGGTCTTCATCAAATTATGGAAGACCGAGAGCTTGCGCTCTCTCTTGCCATCTTCCTTTTCATTATTCCGACTCACTTCGACCGCTCGAATAGGCCCATAATAGATGGCAACGATTGTCGCGACGAGAATGGCGACGCTGAGCCAATCTTTGAACTGCATGTCCCAGAACTCTGCCATCAGGGTACCTCTCGCAGCATCTCAAACCTAGCCATGACCGGACCTGCCGGGGTGTCGATGCGCACGATACTATTGCTTGTCGCAAAGTCTTTCGGCAGGTTCAATGGCCCGGCAACCTGCTGTGGCTCAGACCCCGCAGCCATTCCGGTAATCAACTGGGTGCCCGCCGGTATCACGAACTTCACGGTCCCTTCTAAAGAACCGTCTTGCTGTTGGACGAACGTGCCGTCGTATTTAATGCCTCCAATATCCGCGCCGACAAAAAAATCCTTCCCGAAGTAAAACATCCCGAAGCTTTGCCCCGACGAGCCGGTCAGATAGACGTTGCAAATCATATTTTTCATGGGATGCCTAGTTTGAGGTTACTCCTCCTCCTTCTCTAGTGCCGTCCGTTCGTCAGTGTCCCTCATGTTTTCCAGTCTTCCCCGCCTTTCTATTTATGCTGTGACTTTATGCTCATGTTTGTCCGGTAACAGGTTCGGCCACGTTGCGCCGCGGACGATCGCTCGCCTCGTTCAGCGCCATTTCAGGATGCATTTTCTCCCCTTCGCTTTTTTGCTGCATTTTCCGTCGTTTCGTGATCAAAAAAGTCGGCTATAAGCTTGGTCGAGTTCAGGCCCACGGGCTTTGCGGGCGTAGTTCAATGGTAGAACGGCAGCTTCCCAAGCTGCATACGAGGGTTCGATTCCCTTCGCCCGCTCCAGATCTCACGGCACAGATCGGCTCTCAGGTCTTACGCACCCGAACCCGACGCGGTGGTTTTTGTTTGCTGGTGCCGTGCGTCGTCTTTTCCCAGTAGAAAGGCCTGACGATCAGGTCGAGCACCGCGCGATAGGCGGCATACGACATCGCCAGCCAATAGAGCGGCAGCCAGATGACCGACAGCAGCCGGCGCGCCGAGCCTGATGCGATAGCCGTGGCCATCGTCAGCAGCATGGCCGCGCCATAGCCGGCCACGAGATTTGATCCCGACACCCACAAGAGCAGATCGCCTTCCGGCACCACGCGGCCGCCGAAGGAACCGTGCAAAGCGGCCAGCGCGTAGAACCATGGGTGCACGAGCAAGGATAAAATCGTGGCGCCGATCGTCAGTTGAAAGCCGGCAAATTTCCACGGGCCGAGGTCACGCCAGAGACGCATCGGGCGTCGCATGTGGACCAGGTAAGTTTGAATCCAACCCTTGATCCAGCGCGTACGTTGCCCCCGCCAACCGCGCCAGGACGCGGGCGCTTCCTCCATCGTCTCTGAATCGATAACAGACACTTCATAGCCAAAGCGGGCGAGGCGAATGCCGAGATCGGCGTCTTCGGTGACGTTGAAGGGGTCCCAGCCGCCGATCTTCAGCAGAAGATCGCGCCGGAAGTGGTTCGACGTTCCACCGAGCGTAAGCGGCAGCCTGAGAAATCCGAGCGCCGGGAGCAAACCGTTGAACAATGCCGAATATTCAAGTGCGAATTGACGGCTCAAGAACGACTCGTCAGCATTATAAATCGAGAGCCGCGCCTGCACGCAGGCGAGCCGTGGTCCGCCTTCGATGAAGGCACTGGCGGCGCGTCGCAGCTGGCTCGCATCCGGAATGTCTTCAGCGTCGAATACCGCGACCAGCGTGCCGCGCGCATCCTGCAAGGCATAGTTCAGTGCCCGAGGCTTGGTTCGCGGCTGTCCGTTGGGCACCGTCACGATCCGCATGTTGGGCGGCAGGCCGGCGCTGAGCAGCGCCCGGCGGGTCATCTGATCGTCGGCCTCGGTTATGAACAGAATTTCGAGCCGATCGAACGGATAGTCGAGGCGTGCCATTCCCTCAATCAGGGCCGGCACGACGCGCCCTTCGCGATAGAGCGGTAAAAGCACGGAAAACGTCGGCAGCCGGCTGTCGTAGCGTCGGTCTGCCGGCATCGGCTTCGACCGTTGTAGCGGCCGCCACAGGGCGTGCCACACTGCGGTGAAACGAACGAGGGCGATCATGAAAAACGGTAACGCCAAAATCAGGGACCACACATAAAGTCCCGCCCCATCGAGCGCTATCAGTCCAGCCGTCAGCAACGCCGGCACGGCAAGAAGTGTGAGCTGCTGCCAACGGCGAAGCGGCGTCGCTGCCGACAAATCCGGCGCCCGGCGCCGCAAATCATTGACCGCGCGATCCAGCTGTCCGATGTCGCGCTGGAAAGGTTCCCCTGACGTGGGTCGACCATGGGCGACGCGTGGCGGCATGCGGCGGCGCCGCGCGACAGGCGTCTCTGATCCGGCAACGGCCATGCATGCACCTGGCCGGGCCCCACAAAAAAGACCGCCTTCATCCGACCACGGGCGCAGTATAGGCGCTGGTTTCAAACCAGCAATCGAACTAAGTGTTTGCCGGACATTTTTTTTCGGCGGCCGACAGCGACGGCAGGCAGAGTGACATGATCGTTAAACTGCATATCCAACCGCGATTTGCTGTGACGGTTGCCGTCGCGATGCTTGCCCTCGGAGGGCTCGTTCGAACGGCGCTCGCAGAAGATGCCGTTTCGCCGAAGCTTGGCGACGAAGCAGCGGCACAAGCTCCCGCCGAAGCCGCGCCACGCCGCGTCGTCATCCGTTTTCTGACCGACAGCGATTTCCCGCCCTTCAATTTCTACGACGAGGACGGCGTGCTTGTCGGTTTCAACGTCGATCTCGCGCGCGCCATATGCCTGGAACTCAACACGCCCTGCGATATCAAAGCGCGGCCGTGGGAAGAACTTTTTCCCGATTTGAAACGCGGCGAAGCCGATGCCGTCATCGCGGCGCACAGGGTGACCGCCGCGGCACTCGGCGACGTGGCCTTCACCGAGCGATATTTCCATACGCCTGGTCGTTTTGCCGGCCGCAAGGAATCGCCACGGGTCGATATGACGCCGAGCGGCCTCGACGGAAAACGCATCGCGGTGGCGCGCGGCACGGCACATGAAGCGTTCCTCAAGGCGTTCTTTCGCGACAGCCCGCTTACCATCTACGAGAACGCCGATCTGGCTCGCCAGGCCCTGACGGAAGGCAAGGTCGACTTCCTGTTCGACGACGGTATTTCACTCGCCTTTTGGCTCAACGGCACCCTGTCGAGGCAATGTTGCGAAATGCGCGGCGGGCCGTTCCTCGAGCCGAAGTTCTTCGGCGACGGCATTGCCATAGCCGTGCCAAAGAACGATCCGCAGATCCGCCATCTACTGAATAAGGCTCTCGACAAGGTGCGTGCGTCCGGGCGCTTCGACGAGCTCGTACAGCGCTATTTTCCGGTCAGAATTTACTGATCTTAACGACGCGCCGAGGGCCGCGGGCGCTCGGCAAGCTTAACGTGATGATACCGCTCTGCGTCGCATTCTGTGAGCTACTGTAGCCCGTGATGTCTCGAACTTCGATGTTTGCCCTTTTGGTCTTTGGCTTCGCGATGGCGCTGCTGGCGCTTCAGCCTGAGCCAGCGGGCGCGCGTTCGGCGCACCGGAAATTCTCCACGCCGAAGCATCACGCGGCGACGTATCGGGCACGGCGCAGCGCCGCGAGGCGTAGAGCGGCATATCGGGCTGCTGCGAGGGCCAATCGCAAACGGCGCCTTGCAATACAGGCCATACCGGATGCGCCCTTGGACAAGAGCGCCGAAAATGCGCCGGGTCCAGCTCAACGTCCTCGCAAGGTTTTGACGCGCGCCGAAATCCTCGCCTCCGATCCCGTCCGCCTCGAACGCCTCGGCCGTCGCCTCATGGTCGGGTTTGAAAGTTTTTCCGAAGTCAAAACTCTTGTCGAGAAACGTGCCGTTGCCGGCATCTTCATTACCGACCAAATCGTTCGAGGACGAAAGGCCGACGACATCGCCAAGGATATTCGAGGCCTCCAGGATATTCGCAAATCCCAAAATCTGCCGCGTCTGCTCGTCGCCGCCGACCAAGAGGGCGGCTACGTTTCGAGGCTGTCGCCGCCACTGAAACGGCAACCGAGCCTCGGCCAGCTGATCTCTCCGCTGAAAACCGACGGCGATCGCGAAAAGGCCGTCCGGGCCTACGCCGATGAGCAAGCGCACGAACTGGAGCGCCTGGGCATCACGATGAATTTCGGCCCCGTCGTCGATTTGCGGCTCGGTGGTCCAGGCCGCGACGACGGCGAGACGCGCCTCTACTGGCGCGCGATCAGCAGCGATCCGTTTCTCGTTGCGAAGGTGGCGGGCTGGTATTGCGATGCCCTGACGAAATTCAACATCATCTGCACGCTGAAGCATTTCCCCGGACTCGGACGTGTGATGCACGACACGCACGTCTCCCAAGGCGCGATCACGGCGAGCGAGACCAAGCTCGAACTCAACGATTGGGTGCCGTTCCGCCGCGTCATGAACCAACCCGGCGTCGCAACGATGATCGGGCACGTGCGCGTCGGCGACATCGATAAGACGACGCCGGCATCTTATTCCGATGCCGTCATCAATAGCGTGTTGCGGTCGCGTTGGCAGGATGGCGACAGCCTGCTGATCACGGACGATTTCAGCATGGGCGCCGTGACGGGCTCGAGAGACGGTATCGGCGGCGCCGCGATCAAAGCCTTGAATGCCGGCGTCGATATCGTGCTTCTGCGCGATACCGCTACGTATTTCGACACCGTCATGTCGGCGCTGATCGAGGCCGACATCAACGGCGAGATCGATCAAAAGCGTCAGAGCGAGTCACGCCACCGGCTGAGCCGCTACGTGTTCATCGACGACCGCGAACCACCCCTGCAAGCGCAGCAGTAAGAGTTATTTGTTGGCGCGTGGAGTTTTTGTTGGTGCCTGCGACTCCGCTTGCGCGGAGCCGGCCGCAGGCACGGACTTCGGGCGCACCCGGCCGCCACGCGCGGAGCACTGCGGCACACGTCGAGGGTGGGGATTATTTATTTTTTCGTCGTCCTCGAATGGGTGAGCCTGCGAGACCGTTCGGGGATCCAGCGCAAGAATTGCCGAAGGCTCACTATTGCGACTTCGACGAGTCTTGCGCTGGATCCCCGGCCTTCGACGCGCCGTCGGCGCGCTCGGCCGAGGATGACGGGTCGGACGAGAGTATTTTGGCATCCCCCTGTCCAAAGTCGACTATTGAATTGACGGGGAATTTCGCGTCCATATTTTGTGATTGGCCTAATGCGCAGCATGCTGACTAAGATCAGCCAAAATTGCGTGGGGGGCGTATTTCATGGATTCCGGTC
>NZ_DATNBA010000041.1:0-33256 GCF_035572195.1 Hyphomicrobium sp.
GTCGGCGATTGGGCCGTAGTTGCGCGCAATATCTGAAAATTGCACGATTTCCTGCAGGCGAAGGCTGCCGTCGAAATCGGAAGGAAGCGGCGTTTCCACGACCTCGGCATGGGCGCCGAAGCCATTGGCAAAGGCTTCGAACGCGGCCCTCATGTCGCGGTCGGCGTTTGCCCACGCCGGCGACCTGACGAATGCGAAGCGCGGCACATGTTGTTGCGGTTCGCGCAGCGCCGAGACGAGCGACGGTCTCGGACCCGCCAGCATATCGCGGTCGGAAATGTCGAAGCCACCGATGGCGTCGAAGAGGAGGGCGATGTCCTCGACGGAGCGCGCATAGCCGCCGATCGTGTCGAGCGGTGCGGATTGGGACAACACGCCCGAACGAGACGCAAAGCCAAACGTTGGTTTGAAGCCGATCACGCCACAATAAGAGGCCGGCCTGATGATCGATCCTGCCGTCTGCGTTCCGACGGCGAGCGGCACCTGAGAGTCGGCAACGGCGGCGGCCGATCCCGATGACGATCCGCCCGGCGTGTGTTCGGGGTGGCGTGGATTGCGCGTCTTTCCGGGTCCGAAGAAAGCCAGTTCCGTCGTCACCGTTTTGCCCAGTATGATGGCGCCGGCAGCTCTCAGTTCGCTAACGATGAAAGCGTCGGCGCTGGGCCGGCGTCCGGCAAAGACCACCGATCCGAGTTCGGTCGGATAATCGCTGGTGTCTATGATGTCTTTGATGCCGACTGGGATACCGCTCAAAGCCGGCATGGATTTGCCACTTGAGCGCAGCGCATCGCTGGCGCGTGCAGCGGCGAGTGCGCGATCGGCGTCGATGTGAGCCCATGCTGCGACGGCCTGGTCGCGATCGGCTATCCTTGCAAGGCACGCGGCGACTAGGGATTGCGAGGTCAGCCGGCCTGATGCCAATTCGACGCGCGCTTCGGAGGCTGTCAGCTGCTCTAGGTCGTTTTTGATCATGCGTTTGACCTCGCCGGATTAAGCTTCGACCGGTTGGCTGTTTGATGCGCTACACGATGCAAAGTTTCAAGGTAGGCGCGGGAGGCTGGCTCTGAGGCCAGTCACGTGCAGCGAAATGCTGTCCATTATGGCCACCGAGACAAAAAGCCCCCGGCTTCGCGTCAAATCAGACCTTCTCCCAATTGTATCCGGCGTCGTAGGGTACTAGGACACGCGACGGGACCACACAAAAAAGACCCTTGAGGACAATAATGACGAACGAGCCTCGCCGCCCTGGTCGACACTTTTTGCAAATACCGGGGCCGACACCTGTGCCGGAGCGTATCCTGGCGTCCATGTCGCGCCAGATCCTCGACCACCGCGGGCTCGAATTCCAGCAGCTTGGCCGGCGTGTGCTGAGTGGCATCAAGACTATTTTCAAAACGCAGGGCCACGTCATCATCTATCCTTCGTCCGGAACGGGTGCGTGGGAAGCGGGACTGACGAACACTCTGTCTCCCGGCGACAAGGTGTTGATGTGCGAGACGGGGCAGTTTGCGGTCCTTTGGGCCGCGATGGCGACGAAGCTCGGCCTCAAGCCGGACGTCATTCCGACGGACTGGCGCATCGGCGCCGACGCCAACCTGATCGAACGCAAGCTCCGGGCTGACAAATCGCACGAGATCAAGGCGGTCTGCGTCGTTCATAACGAGACGTCGACGGGCTGCCTTACGCGGCTCGATGAAATCCGCAAGGCGATGGATGCGGCGCATCATCCGGCGCTGCTGATGACCGATACGATTTCCGGGCTCGCGTGCGCCGATCTTCGCCATGACGAATGGGGCATCGACGTCACCGTTGCCGGTTCGCAGAAGGGCATGATGCTGCCGCCGGGCCTGTCCTTTACGGCCATCAGCGCTAAGGCGCTCGAAGCCTCGAAGACCGCCGGACTGAGGCGCTCGTACTTTTCGTGGGACGATATGCTGGCGAATAACTCGAACGGCTTCTTCCCCTACACGCCGGCGACGGGGCTGCTTTATGGTCTCGCCGAATCCATCGACATGATCAACGAAGAGGGTCTCGAGAACGTCTTCGCGCGTCACGAACGGCTGGCCGAGGCGACACGGCGCGCCGTGAAGGCGTGGGGTCTCGACACCCAATGCCGCGATGGCAAATATTATTCGCCGGCGGTGACGACCGTGCTCATGCCGGAAGGTCACAACGCCGATGCGTTCCGCAAGATCGTTCTCGATAATTTCAATATGTCGCTCGGCACAGGCTTGAACAGGATCGCGGGTAAAGCATTTCGCATCGGGCATCTTGGCGACACCAACGAGCTGACGATCCTCGGCGCGTTGACAGGTGTCGAAATGGGCTTCGAGCTTGCCGGCGTTCCCCATAAAAAGGGCGGCGTCGCTGCAGCGATGAGCTACATCGCGGAAACAGCGGGCCCTGCCAAAGCCGCCGCCGCCTAGGAGCGTCAGGCGCTTCGCGGGGCGCTGCAACGCTGAAGTCTGACGGGCGGTCCCGTCATTCTGGAGGGAGAGCCAGGTTTGCTGCTCTCCCTGCGGGCCGTATCTCATCCGCCCAGGCTTGCGAGCTTTCCGAATTTCTCGGCAATCAGATAATAGAACGTCACGCGGCTCTTTCGCGTGTCGCCTTTCATCGTGGCGCACACGTCGCTGATGGCTTTGTCGAGCTTGGCGTCGTCGTCCGACAGCGCCAGCTTCTTTTTCAGCCAGTTATCGCGAACGCGCGCAAGTTCGTCCTTGCTTGAGCACGAGACAAGCGACGCATCAGGGCTTTGCAGAGCGATGCCGAGATGCTTGACGATGGCCGCAACGGCCTTGTCGTTGACGTTCGGCTGATAGCGCTTGATGTCGTCGGCATAATTAACGCTCATGGGAACTCTCCTGGGGGATGGAGTGTCGAGGCACCGCGAGGTTAGTGCGACTACGGAAAAAATCGAGCGGAATTCGCCCCGGTACGGTCTGGAGCGCCGCGCTTGGACGTTAACGTTGCGAGTGTTTAAACCGCGTCTCGGCCATTACGGTGCGGAGGCGAGTAAGTAACTAATGGAGTGAAAGAAATCTTCGGGCCCCATGTACCCGGAGATGCGCCCGACTTCTTGACGGGATTTGACGACGATGAACGTCGGCACAATATCGACCGGCGTTTTGAGATCGAGGCGCGCCTTGTCCGTGTCGTTAACATCCACGAAGCGCGCCGGCATCTGCTTTCCCTGGTCGGAAACCGCGTAGGACGGCAGCACGTCGCGCCGGAAAAGCCTGCAGTAGATGCAACCGTCGGCTTCGATGACGATGAGTTCTAGGCTTCCGTTCGGCAGCGCACCGGTCTCGAGGTCAAGGCCCGCCCGCGAGGAGCGAGCCGGTACGAGCATGGTCAGTGCGAAAAGCAACGCGAGAAGTGTGCTGCGCATGAACAAATGTCCTCAAGGCCCGCAAGGAGCCGGCTCGATAATTTAAATCGAAGCCGCGTTCGCGTGGCTGAAGATCTGAATCGCTGGTTAATCGGCGCTTCGGAATGAGACGGACGGCGGAATGACTAACTTTGCAACGCCATCGCCGCTGTCAGGATTTCTTGCAGCCGACCGCAATGGTTTTGTAAGACCCAAAGCCGACCGACGCGGCGCCGAATTGCTGGGCCATGGCGTCACCCAAGCGCTTTGCCTCGGCGTCATTTTTTTCCGCGTCAGGATCGATGATCGTGGCGGTGCAGCCCTGCGGTGCGTCCGCCAGCTTTACGGCGTCGGTTTTTTCGGGCTCGAAGTCGATGAAGTACGACGGATCAAAGACTGAGAAGTTCAGGCCGTCAGCATCGGCAAGAACAGGCTTTGCGAGCGGCAAACGGAAATAGAGCCGCAGTATGCCGTTCGCGTACTCGAGATGGGCTTCGGTTGGTTTCGAAAAGGCCAACTCGGTGCTGCCAAGCTTGGCAACGGTGAAATAGTTGAAATCCGTCAGGCCATCCATGTTGACCTTCAGGAGTTCGGCCAGTTCGGCCTGATCGTATTTTCCGTCGTTGTTCTTATCGAGGCCCTCGAGCGCCATCGCAGTATAGGCATCATCGAAGCTCCAGACGTGGTTGACGCCGGTCACTGCGCCTTTGTCGTAATCGACGGTCAACTTGTACGTTACCCAGACGTGCGGATGCGCAAATGCTGGCGCCGCGGCAGTCAAGGTTGCGATCAGGATCAGTGCTGCGCCGTAAAATTTTGCTTTGAGCGACACGTCACGACCTCAAGATTTCTGCCAAGGACAATAGACGAGATTCGTCGACGTCGACGCTACGCACGCGCGCGGAACGTGGCGACATTGGGACGGCGAAGCCGCCGCATCGAACCGGCGGTTCTGAGACTATCGCGGGGTTCGCCGGCGCGTCAGGCGGGGGCTTCGGCTTCCCGGCCATCAAAGACATATCCGGCGCCGCGCACGGTGCGGATCGGATCGCTGTCGTTGCCGCGGATCAGCGATTTTCTCAAGCGGCCGATGTGAACATCGACGGTTCGCTCGTCGACTTCCGAGGATTGGCCCCAGACGCGGTCGAGAAGCTGGCTACGCGAGAGAACGCGCCGCTGGCTCTCCATGAAGACTTCGAGCATTTTGTATTCGGTCGGTCCTAGGCGCACTTCGCGGGAGCCGCGCGTGACCTTATGGGCGCTGCGATCCATCGTGATCTCGCCGGAAATAAGAATGTCGCTCATGCGCTCGGGGGCTGTGCGCCGGAGAAGAGCTTTGATCCGCGCCATCAGCTCCTGCACTGAAAAGGGCTTGGTAACGTAGTCATCGGCGCCGGTCGTCAGTCCGCGCACACGATCGGTCTCTTCGCCACGTGCGGTCAGCAGGATGATAGGTAGACTTTGGGTTTCCGTGCGATTACGCACGCGCCGGCAAAGCTCGATGCCGGATATCTTCGGAATCATCCAGTCGAGAATGGCCAGATCGAAGCTCTGCTCCGACAAAAGCAGCTCGGCGTCTTCGCCGTCGGCTGCATGCACGACGTCGTAGCCTTCCGACTGCAGATTATATTTCAGAAGTTCAGCGAGAGGCGCTTCGTCCTCGACGACGATGATCTTGGCGGGCATGATGTCCGTCCTAAATTCCTTTTAAATTTGTCCTACTCACTGACCCGGCGTGATGAGGGTCGACGACGTCCTGTCGCCCTTCGGCCGGTCGTCGGCAATCGGAACGCCGTGGACGAGGTAATAGACATTCTCCGCAATATTCGTCGTGTGGTCGCCGATGCGTTCAATGTTCTTGGCGCCGAAAAGGAAGTGCGTGCATAGGCCAATGTTGCGCGGATCTTCCATCATGTAGGTCAGAAGTTCGCGGAACAATGAATTGTACATCGCGTCGACCTGCTGATCGCTACGCCAGACTTTCATCGCCTTTTCGGGATCGAGCGAGGCCAAGGCGTCAAGGACGTCCTTGAGCTGGGTTTGCACCATTTCCGTCATGTGGCGCATGCCAGTCATCAATGGCTTCGGCCAGCTTTCGCCGGCAACGGCCAGCGCCCGCTTGGCGATGTTTTTCGCAAGATCGCCGATGCGTTCGAGATCGCCGGCAATCTTCAGCACCGTCATGATGTGGCGGAGATCGTTGGCGAGCGGCTGCCGCTTGGCGATCATGACGATAACCTGTTCCTGCAGATCGCGCTCGAGCTGATCGATCATTTCGTCGCTTGCGACGGCGTTCTCCGCCAGCTTCGGATCGCGGCGTTCAAGCGCGTTCATCGCCTGCACGAGAAGTTTTTCGGCATAGCCGCCCATCTGCGCGATGCGGCGATCGAGGAGCTTGAACTCGTCTTCGTATGATTTGACTGTATGCTCGTTCATGCTGAAGTCCTCAGATGGTTCCGCAATAAAATGCGGTTAGCCGAAGCGGCCTGTGATGTAGTCTTGGGTGCGGCGGTCGGATGGATTCATGAATATTATCTTGGTATCGCCGAACTCGACCAACTCTCCGAGATACATGAATGCCGTGTGCTGCGAGACGCGGGCGGCTTGCTGCATATTGTGAGTCACAATGGCGATCGTGAACTCGTTTTTCAGCTCATCAATCGTCGCTTCGATCCTGGCCGTTGAAATGGGATCAAGCGCCGAGCACGGCTCATCGAATAGGATCACCTCGGGGCGGATCGCAATCGTTCGCGCGATGCAGAGGCGTTGTTGCTGACCGCCGGACAGGCTTAGGCCGCTGGTGTGAAGCTTGTCCTTTACCTCTGCCCACAGCGCAGCCTTTTGAAGCGCGGTTTCGACGCGCGCATCGGTTTCGGATTTCGGCAATCGCTCATAAAGGCGGAGCCCGAAGGCGATATTTTCATAGATCGTCATCGGGAACGGCGTCGGCTTTTGGAAGACCATGCCAACGCGCGACCGAAGCAGGTTCAGGTCCTGCTTGGGGCTCAAGAGGTTTTCGCCATCCAGCAGCACCTCTCCCTCGGCCCGCTGGTTCGGATAGAGATCGTACATCCGATTCATCACTCGGAGCAGGGTGGACTTTCCGCAGCCGGAAGGCCCGATAAAGGAGGTCACCTCCCGCTCATATAGGGGCAGCGTGATATTCTTCAGAGCTAGCGTCGACCCGTAATAGAAATTCAGATCTCGGACCGAGATTTTTTCGGTAAGGGCTGAATCCAGCTCTTTGGCCATAAGGTTCATTGCGACGTCCTCGATGAGCTCAACCAACGTGCGACGATACTGAGTGTGAGCACGGCCACTGTAATCATCAGCGCACCGGCCCAGGCGAGGCGCTGCCAATCTTCGTACGGGCTTAAAGCGTATTGGAATATAACGACCGGCAAACTGGCCATTGGAGCATTGAGATCGCTGCTCCAGAATTGATTGTTGAGAGACGTGAAGAGCAGCGGTGCCGTTTCGCCGCTGACGCGCGCTATGGCCAATAGAATTCCGGTCAGCATGCCGGCGCGCGCCGCCTTGTAGGCCACTTTGCGAATGATGAGTGAGCGCGGCAGCCCAAGAGCCGACGACGCTTCGCGAAGCGTGTTGGGAACCAGCAGGAGCATATTCTCCGTCGTTCTGACGACCGTCGGGATGACGAGAACGGCGAGTGCCGCCGATCCGGCAAGGGCGGAAAAGTGCCCCATCGGGCGGACCATCAGCTCGTAGACGAACAGGCCCGTCACGATGGACGGTGCGCTCAGCAGAATGTCGTTGATGAAGCGGATGACGGACGTGACTTTGTTATAGCGTCCGTACTCGGCCATATATGTGCCGGCGAGAATGCCGACTGGCGTACCGATAATGACGCCGATGGCCGTCATCACGAGACTGCCTGCAATGGCGTTCAGAAGGCCGCCGTCGCTGCCGGGCGGCGGCGTCATTTCTGTGAATACCTTCGGCGTGAGGCCCGCGATACCCTTGATCATCAGAGTCGCCAGGATCGCGGCAAGGATGGCGAGGCCAAGTGCCGCCGCTGCCCAGCACAATCCGATCGTTATTGCGCTTGCGGTTCTGCGTCGCTGATAGCGTGCGCGATCGAGCGCCATGTCAGGTTCCCGCTTTCTTTTCGAGCCGCATCAGCATCAGCTGCGCCAGCCCAAGAACGATGAAGGTGATGAAGAAGAGGATCAGTCCCAAGGCGATCAAAGACGATGTGTAAAGATCGCCGACCGCTTCGGTGAATTCATTGGCGATCGTCGCCGAAATCGTCGTTCCAGGCGCCATGATCGACGCCGAAATTCGATGCGCGTTGCCGATGACGAACGTCACGGCCATCGTTTCGCCGAGTGCCCGGCCAAGACCGAGCATGACGCCGCCGACGATGCCGACGCGAGTATATGGGATGACGACGGTGCGGACGACTTCGCGCGTCGTGCAACCCATGCCGTAGGCCGCTTCCTTCAATACCGGCGGAACCGTTTCGAACACGTCGCGGCAGACGGCGGTCACGAATGGCAGCACCATCATCGCCAGAATGAAGGCGGAGGTCAGGATGCCGATGCCGTATGGCGGTCCGGCGAACAGGTTGTTCAAAACCGGAACGGGTTTGAACATCGAGATCAGCGCCGGCTGCACGTATTGCTGCATGAAGGGCGCGAAGATGAACAGTCCCCAGATGCCATAAATGATACTTGGTATGCCGGCGAGAAGTTCGATGGCGATGCCGATCGGGCGGCGCAGCGCCATCGGGCAGAGTTCCGTTAGAAATACCGCGATGCCGATGCTGATAGGCACGGCGATCAGCATGGCAATCGCTGAGGTTATGATCGTACCGTAGATGGGCGCCAGCGCGCCGAATTGTTCCGTGACAGGATTCCAGACTTCCGTCGTGATGAAGCTGAAACCGAACGTCTTGAAGGCCTCGAAACCACCGGCGATGAGTGAGAAGAAAATGGCTCCGAGTAGAGCCAGAACGAGAAACGCGGATGCCTGCGTGAGGGAGCGGAAAATCCGGTCGCCGCGCCGAAGCGCTTCCATGACGATGTGCCTTGCGGCGGGGTTCGGTGCCGGTTCAGGGCGTAAATCAGCCAAGAAATCTGTCAACGTCCAGGCTCCCAATCGCGAAACCAACTTGATCGCGTGCGGTTAGATAACGAGGAGACACCCGGGAGGGGTGCCTCCTCGCTCGTACATTACTTCTGAGCGAAAAGCGGCTTGTTGTCATTGCCGGTGATTTCAACCCAGTTCTTCTTGACCTCGGTCACGACGCTGTCGGGAAGCGGAACATAGTCCAGCTCCTCGGCCATTTTGTCGCCGTTCGTGTAAGCCCAATCGAAGAACTTCAGGGCTTCCTTCGCGGCAACGGCGTCTGTCGCCTTCTTGTGCATCAGAATGAACGTCGGGTTGGTGATCGGCCACGACGCAGCGCCTGGCTCGTCCGTCAGAATGACGCCCATTCCGGGAGCAGACGCCCAATCGGCGTTTGCTGCAGCGGCCTGGAACGCTTCCTTGACGGGCGCAACGGTCTTGCCGTCCTTGTTGATCATCTGCGTGTAGGAGAGCTTGTTCTGCTTGGCGTAGGCGTACTCGACGTAGCCGATGGCGCCCTTCGTCTGCATCACGTTGTTGGCGACGCCTTCATTACCCTTGGCGCCGATGCCTGCCGGGAACTGCACGGAGGTGTTTGAACCGATCTTCGTTTTGAAGTCGGCGCTGACCTTCGAGAGATAGTTCGTCCAGACGAACGTCGTGCCCGATCCGTCCGACCGGTAGACGACGGCGATGGCGTCGGAAGGCAGTTTCAGCTGCGGATTGAGTTTCTGAATTGCTGCGTCGTTCCAGGCGGTGATTTCGCCGAGATAGATTTTCGCAATCGTCTGGCCGTCGAGCACGATTTGACCCGGCGTAATGCCATCGAGGTTCACGACAGGAACGATGCCGCCCATGACTGTCGGAAACTGGACGAGGCCGTTCTTCTCGAGTTCCGCGCCCGACAGGGGCTTGTCCGAAGCGCCGAACGTGACGGTGTTGGCTATGATCTGCTTGATGCCGCCGCCCGAACCAATCGACTGATAGTTGAGGCCGGTGTTCGTCTCTTTTTTGTAGGTGTCAGCCCACTTCGCATAAACGGGGTAGGGGAACGTCGCCCCGGCCCCGGAAATATCCGCCTTGGCGGGCGCTGTCGCAGCGGTTGTCACCGCCAGCGCCGCAAAAAGAGTCACTAAGGACTGTTTCACTCATCGTCTCCTTCTTTGGCGGAGGCCAACTGCCTCACCGCTCGATCGCCGGTTAAACATACGGCGAGCCCTCTCTAGTCCACTCACGTCACGGTTATATGAACGCTAACGTATTGATATTGAGCGATTTTTATTGCGTGGCGTGACGCCTCACTCCGGCCCGAGCGGGGCGTCTCCTTAAGTCACATCAAACGTCTGGTCGCCCGTAGCGTCGCAAGACTGTCATCTCGCACTCTGACCTTCTAGGCGCGGGATGCTATGGATTTATGACAATATAAGTATTTGAAATTGAACAGTTTTAACACGCAGGAAGCGTGACAGTGAAAGTCGTGCCGGCGCCGACGACCGATTTGATCTGCAATTCGCCCTCGTGCCGATTCAACACGTGTTTGACGATCGCGAGACCAAGCCCGGTGCCGCCGATGCGGCGGCTATGCTCATTGCTGACCCGGTAAAAGCGTTCGGTCAGCCGTGGCAGATGGTCGGGTGCGATGCCTGGGCCATCGTCGGCGACCGTAACCGTTGCCTGATCGATGAATGCGCCCTCTTGCGGCACGCGACTTTTGACCGACGAAACACGGACCGTGCCCTCGTCTCGCCCGTATTTGACGGAGTTCTCGAGGAGATTGTGGAAGACCTGAAAGAGCTCGTCGCGATCACCCATTGCGAGCAGCGGCCCAGCTGACGGTTCGACGATGATCGTCATGTTCCGCTCATTCGCGGCCGGTGTCAGCGATCGCACGACGTCATCGATCACCTTGCTGAGATCGACGTGGCCGGTGGGCTTCAAGTTGACCTTCTCTTCGACACGGCTGAGCAAAAGCAAATCATCGATCAGCCGCGTCATGCGTTCGGCCTGGTCGGCCATGATCGCCAAGAAGCGTTCTCGCGCGGCCTCGTCATCGCGCGCCGGCCCTTGCAGCGTTTCGATGAAGCCGCGAACGGATGCGAGAGGCGTACGTAGTTCGTGGCTGGCGTTGGCGATGAAGTCCGAACGCATCTCAAGCAAGCGATGCTGTTCGGACTGATCATGGATTGAAATCAGGATTGCCACGGGCGAATGACGATCGCTGCCGCCGAACGGCGTGACGGTTGCGATGAGGCGTTGGCCGGCGCCGCCGCGCGGACCAAGATGGGCAATGCGTTTCTCGCCGTTTGCCAAAGCGCTCGAGACGGCGGCTATCAGCTCCGGATCGCGGTTGACGTGTTCGAGTGGAAGTCCCGTCCTCAGTCGGTCGAAAAGACTACGTGCGGCGGCATTGTAATTGAGAATGACCGATGATCGATCGAGAACGATCGCAGGATCGGGCATCGCGGTCGCGATATCTTTCCATGAAAGTACTTTGTCGGCGATGGTGCTGATACCGGTCATGGCGTTCGCGTTTTCGCGCCTTATACCGCCTCGCCATGCCAGATTTGCGGCAACGCCGGCCACCAGTCCGCAAGCGAGAAAAAGTACAGCACGCAGTGGCTCGCCTACATAGATCGAGATCGGCACGAGGGCACCGAGAGCGGCTACGCAGAGCACCGCGAAGCCTGCACGAAAGCTTCCAGGGCTCTCTCCGTTCAGGGCATTTCTGATGAGCGACATGGTGCACCTCCGCAGAGGTTCAGCTCCGTCGCGAGCCGCGTGTGGCCGGGTTCTTGGCGCGAACTCTCGGGCCGCGGCCACCCGCTGGGCTCGAACCGACGATTTCAATCGGCGAGCGGCCTAGCACGGCGAGCTCAGCGAGCGAATGCTGATCGAGGACGGAAATGAATGCGGAGAGTGCATCGTCGAACATGGCATTGATCGAGCCTGCCTTCCCTTCGGCGGGTTTGGCCGCGGGAGCCCCCTCAACCTGCACGCGCGTGACCTCGATCGCCCGGACGACGTCGCCGACCCTGATCGAGGCCGCAGGTTTTGCAAGCCTGACACCGCCGCTCGGGCCCCTGACCGCCGTCAGAAAACCCGCGTGGGAAAGGATGTGGACGATCTTGAAGACGTTCTGCTTGGTGACGCCGAGACGCTCGGAAATATCAGCCACTTTCACGAGCTGGTCGCCCGCCAGCGCGCAGTCGATCAGAATGCGTATGGCGTGACCGGTCTGCTTCGTCAGGCGCATTGCGTGTTGACCCGGAACCGCGCGGCGGCGGCGGAAAAAACCAATTATGTGCTTGTTTCACAGTTCGCGCTGGCGTGGCAAGGGCGGCGCCCTCTGCGGCCCCGCGGTCTAGGCCGAATCCGCTCTTGACAGCGCCATGGCCGCCCAATGTATACCAACGCAGTAAATAATAGCGCTGACAGTCTCGCATCCGCGGTCACTCGGCCCAAACTCAAATGCTATGGAGAACGACAATGTCGAAAAAGGCGGTTGTGCTGGCCTTCGCGACGGGTTTGCTGCTTGCGGCAGCACCAGGAGCAAATTCGGTCGCGCTTGCTGCCAGTCCAGCCGTCAAGGACATCATCACGAATTACGGCAACGTCGCGGAAGCGATGTATTCAGACGCGCTCGTCAAAGCGCAAGAACTGGATAAAGCCGTCGATGCGTTCCTGGCGGCTCCGAGCACGTCAACTTTGCAGGCGGCGCGCGATGCGTGGAAAGCCTCCCGCGTTCCCTACATGCAGACCGAGGGCTACCGCTTCGGCAATAAGATCGTCGACGACTGGGAAGGCAACGTCAACTCGTGGCCGCTCGATGAAGGTTTGATCGACTATGTCGATAAAGCGAGCTACGGGGACGCGAGGGCTGAAAATCCGCTCTACGCGGCGAACATCATCGCCAACAAGCAGCTTCGTCTCGGCGCCAAGACTTTGGACGCCAGCAAGATCACCAAGGACGTCATCGCCCAACTCAACAGCGCGATGGAGGTCGAGGCCAACGTCGGGACCGGATATCACGCGATCGAGTTCCTTCTTTGGGGACAAGACCTCCACGGCACGAACCCCGGCGCAGGTGAGCGGCCGGCGACCGATTATGATCTGAAGAATTGCACGAACGGAAATTGCGATCGCCGTCGCGATTATCTGAAAGCTGCAACCTCGCTGCTGATCGACGATCTGACGACCATGGTCAATAACTGGAAGCCCGACGGCGCGGCGCGTCAGGCGCTCGCTAAGGAAGATGACAAAGGGCAGCTCTCGACCATTCTGACGGGCCTTGGCTCTCTCTCGTACGGCGAACTCGCCGGCGAGCGCATGAAGCTTGGCGTGCTGCTTCACGATCCCGAGGAAGAGCACGACTGCTTCTCCGACAACACTCACAACAGCCACTACAACGATCAGGTCGGCATGATGGCGATCTGGAACGGCAAGTACGACGGACCCACGAAGGTCGGTGGCGCCAGCATCGCAGAGCTCGCACGCGAGAAAGCGCCGGAGGCTGCCAAGCGCGTCGACGACGCGATGAATACGACGCTCGCGAAGCTCAAGGCGATCAAGGACAAGGCCGACTCCGGCGAGATGGCCTACGATCAGATGCTGGCGGCCGGTAACGACGCCGGCAACAAGCTGGTTCTCGACGGCGTCGATGCACTCGTTGCGCAGGCACGCGCCATCGAAGCAGTCGTTGCCGCTTTGAATCTCAAGATCACGGTCGAAGGCTCGGACAGTCTCGATAAGCCCGATGAGGTCGCAAAGGCGAAGTGATTTGCGCATTGCCGTGCATCGAAGCTGCTTCGATGATCGATCAGTGGTAGAAGCGCTTTTATGCTGACACGTCGACAACTTTTGGCGGGCGCCGCGGTGTTCTCAAGTAGCACCGCGGCGTCGTTTGCACTGACGGGCTTTAGGGCGGGCGCACGCGAGGTGATCGGCCATCCTATCGCGACGGGGGCGAAGAGTGTCGCGTTCGATCTCGCCGAAAGGCCGACGGCGTTGCCGTGCTTCAACGGCAAGACGCTGCCGCTGTGGACGTTTCAGGAAGGCGCACTATTTCCGATCGTTCGCATGAAACTCGGCGAGCGCCTCAAGACGCGCTTCAAGAACGATTTGCCGCGGCCTGGCGAACACGCCTCCATCCATTGGCACGGCCTCAGAATCCCGAACAGGGAGGACGGGGTACCGTACATGACGCAGCAGCCGATCGATCCGGGCCAGGAGGGGAGCTATGACTTCACGCCGCCCGACACGGGCTCGTTCTTTTTTCACACGCACTGCAATTCAGCCGAGCATTTCGGCCGCGGCCTTATCGGCGCGCTGATCATCGAGGGCGACGAAATCGCGCCGCCCGATGCCGAATACGTGCTCATGATGAAGGATTGGCGCGTATCGCCCGAGGGGACGTTTCTACCGTTCTCGACCGATGATGGCGCGGCCAAAGCCGGCACGTCCGGCACGATCAGATCGGTCAATGGCGAGACGAAGCCGGTGATCAAAGTGCCGTCGTCGGCGGACGTCCGCATCCGGTTTTACAATGTCGATCCGGTGCGAATTTCCGAGATCGGCTTCGAGGGGTGCGAAGCGGCAATCATTGCAGTCGATGGCAACGGATTGAATCCGCTGCCGCTCGAGTCGTGGCGAATGGGACCGGCCATGCGGCTCGACATCCTGCTGCGCACAGCGCCCGAAGGCGGCACGGTGCGGCTGATGGATTTCTTTTCCAAGATCCCGGTCGTGCTGGCGGAATTCAAATCCGAAGGGCCTGCGAAGCGAAGCGGCAAATTCACGGCAACGCCCCTCAAAGTCATGCCGTACGAGAAGGTCAATGTGAGCGCGGCCGAGCGTATCCCGTTTGAGTTCTCGGCAACGGCCACCGGTGCCGCGGTCGCTGCACTCAGTCAGACTTCTTCGGGCATTTACATCGGTTCGCTTTGTCTCGCAAACCGGACTTTCTGGGCCATCAACAAGCAGGCGTGGCCTGCGATGGATCACCGAAATCTCGGGCCGCCGCTGGCGGTACTCAAATCCGGTCAGAGTTACATTTTCGAACTGATAAACCGAACGCCACACTCGCATCCGATCCATATCCACGGCCACACGTTCGAGGTATTGAATTCGAACCGGCGCCATCTGCCGCCGTTTCGCGCCGATACCGTGCTGCTGCTTCCGAAAGAGCGTATCGAAGTCGGCCTCGTCGCAGGCGAGCCGGGAAAATGGATGTTCCACTGCCACATCCTCGAGCACCAGGAAGCCGGCATGATGGGCTACATCACCGTCGTATGACATCCTCGATGCGGATTTGGCTCGCCCTCGCGTCGCTCGTCTTGGCGATCTCATTGCCGCATATGCTCCATGCCGACCCTCTCGATGCGGCTGCCGGTAAAGCGCTGTTCGATCGCAATTGGATTCCGTCGCCGTCCTCGACCAACGGCTCCGATGGACTGGGTCCGCTTTTCACGTCGCGCTCGTGCGCAAGCTGCCACGCTCGCGGCGAGGGGGCACGAGTCGTGACACGCGACGACGGATATGAAGACCTTGCCGGGGCCGTCGTGCGCTTCGGCCGCGCCGACGGTTCAACCGATCCCTTTTACGGGCTGGAACTGCAGACCAACGCGGTGCCCGGACTGAAATCCGAAGGCAGCGCTCGCTTCCTGCCCAAATTGAAATATTCGCTCGAGGGACCGGCGCTCGACAAAGGCGTCAACGCCGGCGCGCGACTGGCGACGCCGCTGTTTGGCCGGGCCGCATTCGCCCGCGTGCCGGACGAAGAAATTCTGAAACGGGCTGATCCCGACGATCGCGATCACGATGGTATTTCGGGGCGCGCCAACCAGACGGCTCACGGCATCGGTCGGTATGGCTGGAAGGCGGCGCAAGTCACGCTCGAAGATCAGATCGCGCACGCCTTCGCATTCGACATCGGCCTTTCGAGTCCGAAGCAGCCGCTTCCCTACGGAGACTGCACAAGCCGCCAGACAGAGTGCCTGGCGGCGGCGAACGGGGAAAGCCCGGCGTTCGACGGTCGCGAGATTTCCGGACTGATGCTGGGCCTCGTCGCGAGCTACCTCGAAACGCTGCGGTCTGATCCGACCGCGCCTGATCCGGCGGGTACGGCACTTTTCGCCAAGACGGGCTGCGCCGCCTGCCACGCGCCGACGCTCGCGACGCGCGACGGTCAACCGATACCGGCATTTACCGATCTGCTGGTTCACGATATGGGAGCGGCACTCGACGATGGCGTCGGTGAACCCGGGGTCAAATCCTCCGAATGGCGGACGGCGCCGCTGATTGAAGGCACGTCGCGGCCACCAGGGCGGCGCTATCTTCACGACGGTTCGGCTTCGACCATCGCGGAGGCAATCGAGAAGCACGGCGGGGAAGCATCGCGCAGCCGCACTTCGTTCGAAGCACTTACGCCGGAAGACAAGAAGCGGCTTATCGATTACGTGGGCAAACTATGACGTTGCAGCAGACGGCGAAAATCGCCTTATCAATTCTGGCGCTGTTGGCACACGCGGCGGTCAGCGAAGCGGCCGAACCGCCAAGTCATACGGCCATCGTTCAGGCGGCGATCGAGAAACACGTCATTCCGCACATCGATGCGCTGAAAGAGGCTGCCGCTCAGCTGCCGGGGGCTGTCGCCAGCATGTGCCGGACAGGTTCGGCGGCGGCGAAAGAAGATCTTTCAAGCCGCTTCCGCAACGTGGTCAAAGCGTATGCCGGAATCGATTTCCTGCGTTTCGGTCCGATGCTCGAGGGCGGCCGCCGCGAGCGCCTGTCGTTCTGGCCCGACCCGCGCGGGTTCGTCGGCAGGCAGCTGCGTCTCATCCTGCTCAACAAGGATGAGGCCGTCGTTCAGCCGGGTGCGATCGCCAAGCAGAGCGTCGCTGTTCAGGGGCTTTCGGCGCTCGAAGGGCTGATGACGGACAAGGAATTTCCGCTCGGTCCGGGCGAGGCGTTACGCTACCGGTGCGAACTTGCCGAGGCCATAGCCGCGAATATCGTAAGTGTCGCCGACGAGATTTCCGACGGTTGGGAAAAGCCGGGTGGTTGGAAAGATAAGATGCTGCATCCCGGCGCCGACAACGACACGTACAAGAGTCCGGAAGAGTCCGCAGGCGAGCTTGTCAAAGCTTTGCTGGTCGGGCTTTCGTTGACAGCGGATTTACAACTCAAGCCGCAAGTCAAGCCGGGCGTGAAGCTGGTGCCGCCGTTTCAAAAATCGGGACTTCAAAAGGCCTTTTACGCGTCGAGCGTCGAGTCTCTCAGAAGTCTTTACGACGCCCTCGATCTTGAGGACTATCTGGCCCCCGACAAAGACTGGATCAAGAATTGGACCGGGGGCGCATGGCGGGCCATCGAATCAAGCGATGGAGTCGGCGGTCGCGCGCGTAGGGCGCCGAGGAACGATGCGCCGCCGCTTCGTGAAGTTTTCGACAAAATGAACGGCCTGCGCAAACTCGTCATCGGAGAGATGTCGGTGGCCGCGGGGCTGACTGTGGGGTTCAATGAGCTTGATGGCGATTGATCGAAGATCCTTTTTGCTCGGCACGATTGCGTTCGTCGGATCGGCGCCGTTGGGTCGAGCCTTCGCGGCAGGCGCCAGCGAAGTTGCGTTCGTTTCGGCTGCCCGTCGCGCGGGCGGAGACTTTTGCGTCCTCCTCTTGCGCGCCGACGGAACGGTGGTGCGTGAGGTGCCGCTCTCGGGGCGCGGACACGATATCGCCATTCATCGGCTGTCGGGCCGCGTCGCCGTATTCGCGCGTCGCCCCGGTACGTTCGCCGTAGCATTCGATTTGCGGAGCGCGACGCCGCCGCACATTTTTACGGCCAGCGAAGGCCGGCACTACTACGGGCACGGCGCATTCTCCGGCGACGGAAGGCTGCTCTACGCCTCCGAAAACGACATCGAGGGAGAGCGTGGCGTCATCGGCATCTACGATGTGGCGCGCAATTACAAAAAGATCGGTGAACACTCGAGCTATGGCGTCGGTCCGCATGAGATCCTGCTGCTTGCGGACGGCAAGACGCTGGCCGTCGGCAACGGTGGGCTCGACACGGTGCCTGATGCGGGCCGTGTAAATCTCAATCTCGACTCGATGGAACCGTCGTTGGCGCTGGTCGACGCGGCAAGCGGCAAGCTGATCGCCAAGCACGCGATGACGGGCGACCTCAAATCGCTTTCCATTCGCCATGTCACCGAGGACGCCGCGGGGCTCATATGGTTTGGCGGGCAATGGGAAGGCGCGCCAAGTGAAACGCCGCAGATTGTCGGCAGTGCCGGGCGTGATCGCGAACTTCGCCTTATCGCGCCGCCCGCTTCCGGTGCGCCTGATCTCAGGGGCTATATCGGCTCAATGGCCGTCAGCGCCGACGGCCGCATCATTGCGGCCAGTGCACCGAAAGCCGGGCACATTCTTTACGTCGACTCGCAAACGGCCAAAGTCATTTCGCAGAGCGCGTTGAAAGACGTGTGCGGTATCGCGCCCGAAGGCGTCGAAGATTTTGCGGCGTCAAACGGCTTTGGCGTGGTGCGCTACGAGACGCCGCGCGCCAGCATCATTTCGGAAGTCGAGCTGCGCGACATCGCGTTCGACAATCACTTGCGGCGCGTTGTGTGAGGGTTTGCCTTGCGGAACGCTTCGAGATCGGCGCGCGTGTCGATATCAGCGAAGGCGCCGGCACCTGCGGAAGGAACCGGTCGCCAAAGTTCGCGATAGTCATCGAGGAGGGCTCTCCCCCCGGCGTCGCCCGAGACGGCTTCGAGCGCTGGAACTAGCGCACGCGGCCAGATCACGGGATGGCCCTTCCGGCCATCAGCGGCGACTGGAAACACGAGTCCTCCGGCGTCGCTTTCGGCAAATACCGTGAGCAGCGAATTTATCAGTTCCGTAGTAATTCCCGGCATGTCGCCAAGAGCGACAAGCACGCCGCGAGCGGTTTTGTCGACACTCTGAAGGCCGAGGCGGAGCGATGAGGACAGGCCGTCGCTCGCGTTCGGGTTTTCGATGGCTCGCCAACGGCCGGGGCCTGCCGCTTTTACGACTTCAGGTCCATTCGCGCCAACCACGAGGACGATGTCGCCAACCTCAGATTGGGCGACCGCCGACGCGACGCGGCGGACGACGGGTAAGCCGTCGATCTCGGCCAGAAGCTTGTGGCCGTCCTCAAAACGTGTCGAGCGGCCGGCCGCCAGAATGATCGCCGCGACGGTCACGTCACCGGGGCTTTGCGAAACGTCGCGATAATCTGAGCCAGGATCGATGTCGCGATCTCGCCCGGCGTCTCGGCGGCGATGTCGAGGCCGATCGGCGCGTGGATGCGCGCGATATCGGCATCGGAGAAACCGGCGGACTTCAGCCGCGCGACGCGCTTGGCGTGCGTCTTGCGCGAGCCGAGCGAACCGATGTAGCGGCAGGGAGATTTGAGCGCCAGCGTCAGCGCCTCGTCATCGATCTCATCGACGTGCGTCAGCGTGACGATGGCGGTGAACGGATCGGCGGCGAGTTTCGCGAGGCCATCCTCCGGCCATCCGCCGACGATCTGCGAAGGCTCAAAACGCGCAGGGCTCGTAAATGCGGTTCTCGGGTCGATGACTTTGACATCGTATCCGGACGCGGTGGCCATCAACGCCAAGTGCTGCGCAATGTGCGTCGCGCCGACGATAATGACTCGCCGCGCGGGTGTGATGGCGTGCAGGAACGTCTCACCCGTCGCATCGAGGGCGCTTCGTCCACGCCGCAGGGCTTCGGCGACTTCCGGCTGCGTCGCCGCCGTCGCATCGATAATCTGCCGGTTACCGTCGGCGAGGCGGGTGGCGACGACGATCGGGGAGCGTTCGGCGATTGCAGCATCCACATTCTTGAGGAAGGCCAAATCCGATTTGGGATCGAAACGCGCCACGTGGACGCGAATTTTTCCGCCGCACGCCAGACCCGCCCGCCATGCGGTTTCGTCGGCGACGCCGAAGTTCAAGGTTTCAGGGTGGCCGGATTGGATAACGTCCAGACCGGCTGCGATGACGTCGGCTTCAACGCAGCCCCCGGAAACGGAGCCTTGAAACTCATCGACACCGGCAATGGCCAACTGGCCGCCGGTGCGGACCGGCGCGGAGCCCCAAGTATCAATGACCGTCGCAATGGCAATCGGCCGTCCGGCCTCGAGCCAAGTCCGGGCGGCGGCGCGCGGCTCCGTTGAGGTCGCTTCGGTTTTTGGTTCAACGCTGGAAGGCCGGACTTCGGTCACGGGTTCGATCTTGAGCGGCTGCTACACTGTCGCGATTGCGCTTACCGAGCCCCAAGGCTAGAAGCGCGGAAATGACAAAACCCTCGGCCAAGATCAACGTCAACGCAAGTCCGAAAGTGCGCCGATTGGCGCAAGGCTCCGTTGCAGAGGGCGCTGCGCGCGTGCCGAAAGTCGGCTTCGTGTCGCTCGGCTGTCCGAAAGCGCTCGTCGACAGCGAACGCATCATCACCAAGCTCAGGTCCGAAGGCTATACCATCGCCCGCGACTATTCGGGCGCCGACGTGGTCGTCGTCAACACATGCGGCTTTCTCGATTCAGCCAAGCAGGAAAGCCTCGACGCCATCGGCGAGGCGATGAACGCCAACGGCCGCGTGATCGTCACGGGCTGCTTCGGCGTCGAAGAAGCCCGCATTCGCGGGGCGCATCCGGGGGTGCTTGCCGTGACGGGCCCCCACCAATACGAGCAGGTCGTCGAAGCCGTCCACGACGCCGTGCCGCCGCTACATGATCCCTATCTTGATCTCGTGCCGCCGGAAGGCCTGCGGCTGACGCCGCGGCATTACGCGTATCTGAAGATTTCAGAAGGCTGTAACAACCGCTGCTCCTTCTGCATCATTCCGTCGTTGCGCGGCGATCTGGCGAGCCGGCCGGCCAACCACGTCATGACCGAGGCCGAACGCCTCGTCGAAGCCGGCGTCAAAGAGCTGCTCGTCATCAGCCAGGACACGAGCGCTTATGGCGTCGATCTCAAATATGCGGAGAGCCCGTGGAAAGGCGCGCCGCTGAAGGCCCGCTTTCTCGATTTGTCGCGTGCACTTGGGGACCTCGGTGCCTGGGTGCGCCTGCACTACGTCTATCCGTATCCGCATGTCGACGATGTGATCCCGCTGATGGCGGAAGGCAAAATATTGCCGTATCTCGACATTCCGTTTCAGCACGCGTCTCCGGCGGTGCTGAAAGCGATGCGCCGTCCGGCGGCGCAGGAGAAGACGGCAGAACGCATCCGTCGTTGGCGCGATGTTTGTCCCGATCTCGCGATCCGTTCGACCTTCATCGTCGGATTTCCGGGAGAGACGGAAGAGGATTTCGCATTCCTGCTCGAGTGGCTCAGTGAAGCCAGGATCAGCCGGGCCGGATGCTTCAAGTACGAGGCCGTCGAAGGCGCGAAGGCCAATGCGCTCGCTGGTGCCGTACCGGAAGAGGTAAAGGAAGAACGCTGGCATCGCTTCATGGCGGCGCAAAAGCAGGTCAGCGACGATCTGCTTCAGGGCAAGCTCGGCAAGGTGATCGAGGTCCTGATCGATGAGGTCGACGAAGACGGTGCCATCGGCCGCTCGCAATGGGATGCGCCCGAGATCGACGGCAACGTGTTCCTAAACGGCGAAGACGGGTGCAAACCCGGCGACATCGTGCGCGCCAAAGTCATCAATGCGGATGAATACGATCTGTGGGCCGAGCGCTCAATCGGCGACGCTTAGCGCTGGCATTTCAGGTCAGAGCACCACTGCACCCGATTCATCGGGTTTGGCTTTGTATTCGGGCTCGACGTGAATGACGACCTCGGAGCCATCGATGGTGCGCTCGATCGAATTTTCCAGGCGATCGCAAATGACGTGTGCCTCTTCGACGGTCATCGAGCCGGGTACGACGAGATGGAATTCGATGAAAAGCGCGCGTCCCGCCTGACGGGTTCTAATGTCGTGCGCCTCGAGCGCGCCGATGCCGTTGGTTTCGATGACGCCGCGGATACGTCGTTCGATATCTGGGCTGGCCGCCTGATCCAGAAGCCGGGACATCGACTGGATGGCAATCTTGTAGCCCATCCAGAGGATGTTCAACGCCACGACGGCGGCGATCAGCGGATCGATAAAATGCCAGCCCGTCCATAGCGCCAGCACCAACCCGACTATCACCCCAACTGAGGTGATGACGTCGGTAAAGAGATGGTGCCCGTCGGCAACGAGTGCCGCCGAACGCCCCGACGTGCCGCGGCTGACAAGCAACCAGGCCCAACCGGCGTTCACGGCAGCGGCGCCGGCGTTGAACGCAATGCCGAGGCTGGGATGTTCGAGCGTTACGCCGTACACAAGTCCGCCATAGGCCTTGATCAAGATCAGTACGGCCGCGACCGCGATCATGGCGCCGACGAACATGGCTGCGAGGAATTCGGCCTTGTGGTGGCCGAACGGATGATCGGAGTCGGCCGGCTTGGCGCTGACGCGGATTGCGACAAGAGCCGCGATGGCGGTCACGACGTTGACGACGCTTTCGAGGGCGTCCGAAAACAGGGCGACGGAGCCGGAAACCTGATAGGCGATATACTTCAGAACGACGACAGCGAGAGCGACGGCGATATTTATGCGGGCAATCGTGCCGATTTTGCTTTGGAAGTCGCGTAGTTCCGTCGCCATGCCAATGTCTTATCTGCCAATGTTAGGCGCCTGGATGCCACATTCGGCCGGCAACCGCCAGATTTGAAAAACTCCACCGCCAATAGATGCCGCGACCGGGCTTATCCACATGCCTGGAGAGGCGCGCCCTCGCCGCAGCAAGGCGAATCTGGTGCTCCAATACAGGGGTTGATGATGCGCGGGCTCCGTCTCGAGCCAGCGGACACTGGATAGAGAAACAATGGCCAATTTTACGACGCATATCGCGATTGGCACTGTTGTGTCGGGGGCGCTCGCGACGCTGACGCTTGCAGCCGACGTGGTGCGCCCTGAAAACCTCGTCGCGGTGACGCTGGCGGGTGTTCTCGGCTCCGTCCTTCCCGATATCGATCTCAAGGAGTCGAGGCCCAGCCGGGCGATGTTTGCCGGGCTTGCAATTTTCTTTTCGTTTGCCGTGCTCTTCAACGCGGCGACAAAGTTTTCGATCGCCGAACTGTGGATTTTGTGGCTTGGAACATTGGTCGTCGTCCGCTACGGCCTGCACACACTTTTTCATCGTGTCTCGGTGCATCGTGGCATTTGGCACTCGATTCTTGCGGCCGTCTTTTCGGCCGTCGTGACGGCGATTATTTTCAATCGCGTGCTTGGACGGCCGGAAGGCGTGGCGTGGCTCGCTGGCGCGTTCATGTTCGCAGGCTACATCACACACCTTACGCTCGACGAGATTTACTCGGTCGACGTGATGGATACGCGGATAAAGTCATCGTTCGGGACGGCGCTGAAGCTCTTTGATCGCCGGCACGTCGGGGCTTCGCTCGCTATGGCGGCTGCCACCGGCTTGGCGATCATGGTATCGCCGTCAACGACGACGTTTGTCGAGGGTCTCGGCTCGCGAATGATGTGGAGCGGCCTCGAGCAACGGCTTTTGCCGACCGATAAATGGTTCGGTCTCGTTGAGACGCCGCACTTTGCGAGCCGCAACGAGCAAAGCGGAGCCGGTGTTGTGACGGGTTCCATTCACGGACGGGCCGGCGGCGATAGCAAGACGGGCGAGCAGCCGCGGTCCTCCGACTCAGTTAGTGCTCCCGCAGCCCCTTGACGAACGTTATCGCGAGATCCTTGGCGTAGGATTGCGCCGTAACGGGCGTCACGTAGACGCCTTTCTCAGTCGCAGCAACGGCGGTGATTCCGTGAATTCCGGTCCAGAGTGCCCACGCCATGGCCTCGAGTTTTTCGCGCGGCGTATTTGGCGCGAGAGGCGCTACCGCCGTTCGGATGATGCTGAAAATTTTGTTGATGTTATCGTGGAAAGGTTCCGGCATCGTGCTTCCGGGTGGAAGGCTATGCGCCAGAAACAGGTTCCACATGCGACGGTTGGCAAGCGCAAAGTCGACATACGCCTGCGTCAACGCCTCGATGTTCTTCTCGCCGTCCGAGCCCATTGGCACATGCTTTAGATGTTCCACGGTCCGGGCCTGAAGCTGCACCTGCAGCGTCACCAGGATATCATCCAGATTTTCGAAGATATTGTAGAGCGTGCCTGGCGAGTAGCCGATCATGCGGGCGATTTCTCGCGCCGAAAGCCCGGTGATCCCACTGCGTTCAACAATCGTCTGCGACGCATCCAGTATGAGCTGGCGAAGCTCTTCAGGCGAATGAACGGATCTTCGACCCATCGATTCCTGCCGTTTCCCGCACAATGTTTAAAACATTATAATTGAACATATCGAACAAGTTTTGCATCGTCTTGCCTAAATCTAGGCGGAAATTCGCCCGCCAGAAAATATTTGTTCAGAGCGAATTCTGAACACGCGGGCACTTCTGCAGTAAAAATTTACTCAGTGCAGTGAGTAAATAGGAATAAGAATTCCAAAAAAAACTATTGTGCCTATTCGTTGTACTAATACACCCGGCTGATGAGCGGTCGGGCGTTCTGCCTTTACGTTGGGCAAACGGTGTTCTGCGTTGCCTGCCCATAGAAGACAGAGCCGTAGCGAGGCGAAAACGCCATCGTGTCAGACCAGTTCATCTGCTTGATGAGATTCGGAATGATGTTCGTCAGTAGGGGCGTGTACTGGTACTGCGCCTCGACAACGATCGCCGCATTTCCCTTTGTGATCATGTCCCACGCCGGCATGTTCTTCGCCAGCGGGCAGTTCGTGACGGGCATGCCGTTATAAGAGTACGACCATTCGACGTTCGTTTTTTTGGCGTCGCTGCTCGAAGCTCTTAGCTGTGTGATGGCCATTCTGAGGGGCGTCGAGGTATAGGGCTCCATGACATGCTGGGCCGACAGCATAATGCCGTCGAGTGCCGCTTTCGCCTCAGGATAAGTTGCTCCGAGTTGCTCCTCGCGCGAGACGAGATCGCCGACCATTGCTGTGGCTCGCTGAAAGCGTTTGTGGACAATCAGGGCGCGCGAGATTTCAAATGTACCGAACGTCATCAGCATCAGCAGAGGTGCGATGTAGGCAAATTCGACAGCCGCTATGCCGGACCCATCAGCTAGGAAACCGCGGATGCGGGCTTTGGCGAGGAGGATCGAGAGCTGGTGCATGCAAAGTCTCTTCCTTGAGGACTGTTCAGCAACTGTGTTCAAGTTCCGGGATACGGCTCGCTTCGGAAGGCGGTGGCGGTTTGCATCATCATTGACCCGTCGGTCATGTTGCCGATTTTGAAAAAGGGAAGTTTCGAGGTGAAATCCCATTTGTAGCAGGCCGTCACGATCACGATGTCGCTGGCACCGCCCGAATATATTGCGATGAGATCACTACCCGGCGCGGGGTTTTGGGTTACGACATTATTTTTGATGCAGGGTTGCGATGCGACGGCCCCCCAATTGGGATAGTGGTCGACGAAGATCTGCAGCTTGCTGCAATTGATCCATTGCCCCGCGCCGTCGCAGATTTTTTGCTTGAACTGGTTGACCGTCATTTTTGTAGATACGGCTTGGCCGGTGCGGATCAGGCGGCCCGACTGGTCCATGCCTTTCTCTACCGAGTTCATCATGAAGAAGTAGAAGGCGCAGCCGATCAGCGCAAAAATAAACATCAGAAATGGTGTCGCGACGATCGCGAATTCGACCGCCGTCGCTCCGTCTTCCTCGCGTTGCAGGCGCTGGAGGCTGCCAAGCCGGAAGCGGTGGTGAAGGACCGGCGTCTTGACTCTGGTGATACGCATGGCTGGAGAACTCGCAACGGCCTTCAAATTCATCGCATAAGATAAGGTCGCGCGGATTAAAGGCGCATTTAGCAGAATGTCTTTCTTTCCAACTGGTTTCGGAATCGTTAATCGCGTTCTGGCCCGCCGGGTCAGGTGAGCCATCCGGCGCAAAGGCCGGAGCGGCCGGCTCACTACTGACCGTTACTCGTTGCGGCGGCACCGTCGCTGGCGCCTTCCGAGAATTTCATTTTGTTGGTGTTCGCATCTCTTACCGAATCGAAGAACGACTTGTCATCGCCGATCGTCAGCGTCGGTTCGCAATTCGGCGTGCATGTATATGTAAAGCGTGTGCTTCCCTTGTGCAGGTTGACGACTCTGCGATCGTCGCGTTCGACCATGACGCGCTGATCCTGGATGATGTTGTGCTCGGCATCCAAGGCGATGATGTTCGTAATGCCGAAGGTCTTTCCGGTCACGACCAGCAAATTGCCATCCTGGAGCGTCACATCGGCGATCGACGGGTTGCCGATGATCACTTCCGTCGCCGGGCGAGGCAGGCGCAGAAGCTGAGACTGATCATACCGCACGATGAGGTCTGCTGCCGTTGCGGTCGAAGCGGAAAAGCTTCCGAGCACCGCGATAAGTGCAATCCAAGCCGCGCAACTCGCCACTGAAGTTGGTGTTCCGAGAGTTCGACGGGGCATTTGACGGATCCTGCAGAGGTGCTTCGCGGGATTACCTCATGAAATGGTGAACGAACCGGAAATGGGCGGTTCATGCTGAGATCGAGCTGCGGCCTTGCCGGTGCTCGCCCCGGTCTCGGGGCCGATCGTGGCGGTGTTAGAAGCCAATGCTCGCCCGCAATAGGACCAGCCGGATTGTCGTCATTTGAAAAAGCCCGAGATCACCGATGCCTTGTTCAAATCGCTGGCAAGCCAATCTCGTTTCCACCCCCACCATTGCCTACGCAACCCTTTTAACTAATCACGTAAAAACAAAGTATTAACCTAGCTATACTTGGAAAGTTTACTTGTGTGAGCGGATAAGTACAGAATAACTCGTTAAATTATAAAAATGCAAAGAATTTATACAGATTATTATTGGCCGACGGTCTGGGCTAATATTCCATCAGTAACCGTTTACCCCGAAAACGCTCCGTTTTACCTGACTTTAATTTTTGCTGGTTATGGTCTGGTCTAGTTCAACGGTGAGGACGTGTCCCCCGATGGACACGGATCGGAAGAGTACAGTCAGTCAGTTTGGGAGAGTATCAATGACCATTTTCTCGCGTTTCATGAAGGATGAGTCGGGCGCCACGGCTATCGAATATGGCCTTATCGCTGCCATCGTCGGCGTCGGCATCATCGCGGTTCTGAAGAACGTCCGCACGGGCTTGCAGTCCACCTTCAACAAGGTGAACGACGAACTCGGCACAGCCGTACAGTAAGTTTCCGAACGAAGCTCAGGTGTCGCGATCATCATATCGCGGCACAGAGGTCCAAGAGCACGTCTGGAGAGGAATCTCCGGACGTGTTTCTTTTCCGGCAGGCCTTTCCCAGATGACTCGATCGAGCCTCATGACGTTCGCGGCTGACGACGAAGGTGCGACGTCCATCGAATACGCCTTGATCGCGGCAATCATCGCCTTGGCGATCGTTTCGAGCCTCACTCTTATCAGAGGCTCTCTGCAGCAAGACCTTAATGGCGTCGTGACCGGCTTCCAATCGGCCGGGAACTGAGCCGATGCAAGTCGTCCGCCGAGTGCCGGAAGCGGCAGCGCGTTAGCTATGCATTTACCCTGATGGTCCAAATTGCTCACACCCTTGCGGTGCAGTGACTTGGCGACGGAGTAGAGGCGGTGCTGGCTTATCTCATCCTGATGACGTTTCCGGTCGCGATGGCATTTGCGGCCGCGAATGATCTCTTCACGATGAAAATCCCAAATCGCATCTCGCTAGCGCTCATCGGCGGTTTCGTTGCGATTGCAGTGATGACGCGGATGCCGCTCGAATCAATTGGCATTCATGTGGCTATCGCGCTCGGAGTTCTCGCCGCGACTTTCGTGCTGTTCTGGATGAACATGCTCGGCGGTGGCGACGCCAAGCTGATGGCGGCCGGTGCGCTTTGGATGGGACCCGACCACATCATCGAGTTCCTGGCTTACGTCACGGCCTTCGGCGGCGTTCTGGCGGTCGCGATGCTGGCTTACCGCAGTTTCCTTCCGGCCAACGCGTTTCCGCTACCTGGATGGGCGCGGCGCCTGCACAAGACCGGCGAGGGAATTCCCTACGGCATCGCTATTGCCGCCGGCGGGCTCCTGCTCTTTCCGGAAACTGCATTCTTCCGCGCGTTGGCGTTTTGAGCGCCGGAAGCTGATACTCCCGATTTAGATTCAGGAGCTACCGCGGCATGGCGCCTTCGCGTTCATGTCCTGATAACCTTCGTTTCAAAAGCCTTGGCGTCTGTATTGCTTTCGAACGGAGATTAACCGGACATTGACGTTTCTCGCCGATCATCGCGTTCACAGGATTCTACACCTGGCCTGAAAGGACGACGAGCGGGATGAAGCGGGCACAACTCATCGGATTTTCCGTGGCAATCGCCGCGGCGGTGGTCGCGTTCTACGTCGCCAGCTCGTTCGTGCAGCCGCCGCCCGCGCCGGTGACGGTCGAGAAGCAGGTCGACAGCACGGAAGTCCTCGTGGCGGGCGCCGATATCGCCGTCGGCCAGATCGTCAACGAGGGAAATTTCCGTTGGGTCTCGTGGCCGATTGAAGCGGCGTCTCGCGGCTACATCACGAAGCAGAACGGCGGTCTCGCAACGATGCGCAACCTGTCGGGCTCGATCGCGCGCTCGGCGCTGCTCGCAGGCGAGCCGATCACTGCTCAGAAGTTGATCAAGGCCGGACAGGGCGGCGTTCTTGCCGCCATCCTCCCGCAGGGCATGCGCGCGATCTCAACAAAGATCAGAGCCGAGACGGCGGCCGGCAGCCTCATCCTGCCGAACGATCATGTCGACGTCATTTTGATCCGGCGCGTCCATGGCCGCGGGCAGGACGATACCGTCGTCGATACGCTGTTCCGCAATGTCCGCGTCATTGCGATCGGGCAGCAGCTCGAAACGAAGGAAGGCAAGAAATCCGCCGACAGCTCGGCGACGACGGCAACCTTGGAGCTCACTCCGCGTCAATCAGAGATGATGGCGCTCGCAAATTCGATGGGCGAAATCACGCTGTCCCTGCGCAGCGTCGCCGATCTGAGTTCGGATCCCGAGCGTGCAGGCGGCCTGGATTTCAATAAACAGCGTAACAATTCTATTCGGGTAATGCGTTACGGAGCGACGTCGCGTGTGTATGGCGTGAACTGAGTAATCTTAGTCAGTGGTCGTCATTAGGGTCGGACCTCATGCGCATTAATATTGGTTCTTTGTGCCGCACGGTTTTCTGTGCGCTCATCTTATTCGTACCCTGGACGCTGACCGTCGTCGTGCCGGCAATGTCGCAACCCAATCGCGAAGCTCTGAAGGGCATAAGTGGCAGTCTTATTGCGGCCACTGCACATCAGTCGTTCATCCGCATCGAGGACACCGGTGGGCCGATTCGAAAAAATATCAAGATCGGCCTCGGCAAATCCGTGCTGCTCGAATTTCCGCGCCCCGTGCGCGACGTCATGGTTTCGAACCCGTCGGCCGTCGATGCCGTGGTGTTGAGCTCCAACCGCGTCTTCTTGCTGGCACGCAAGATCGGCGAAGCGAATGCCTTTTTCTTCGACAGCTCGGGCGCGCAGTTCGCCACGATGGAACTTTACGTTGAGCGCGAAACCGCGGGTCTCGAAAGTCTGCTCAACCGACTGATTACCGGCTCGACGATTAAAGTCGAAATGTTGAATCAGACGATAGTTCTTACGGGCGCCGTCAAAAACCCGATCGATTCCGTTCGCGCCTCCGATATCGCCAAGCAGTTCGCTTCCGTCGAATATGACGTGAAGGAGACCACGGACGCCGAGGGCGTCTCCATCGCCAAGGCCGACAAATCGAGCAACGAATCCGTCATCAATATGCTGGTCGTCGAAGCCGAAGAGCAGGTGATGCTCAAGGTCAACGTTGCTGAAGTTCAGCGTACGGCGCTGAAGCAGCTAGGCGTCAATCTTGGTGCGGTGCTGCAGTCGGGCAGTTTCTCCACGACGCTGCTGACAGACAACTCATTCCCGCTGACGCCTGCACAGGGGCTCGGGACGCTTCCGTCGTTCGGTATCGGCACCGCCGCCAGTGCAGCTGCTTGCGCTGTGGGACATGTCTGCGGCCTTGGCACTGGACTCGGGGGAACGATCGGCAATAGCGGATTGATTTCCGGTTGGGGCAACGGAAACAACAGAGTGCTTTCGGCCATTCGCGCGCTCGAGCGCGACGGCCTGGTCAGAACGCTGGCCGAACCGAACTTGACCGCCATTTCCGGCGAGCCGGCCGAGTTCCTCGCCGGTGGCGAAGTTCCCTACGTCACGGGCGTTGATCCGCAGACGGGAGTGAGTTCGGTCGCATTCAAGAAATTCGGTGTCCAGCTGAGCTTCACGCCGGTCGTGCTCTCGGAAGGCCGCATCAGCCTCAAGATCGATACCAGCGTCAGTGATATCTCGAGATTCATCGGGCAAAATCCGGTGTTCGACACCCGCCAAGCGAAGACGGTTGTCGAACTTCCGTCAGGTGGCTCTCTCGCGCTTGCGGGGCTCATCTCGAGCAAGACGCAGCAGAATATCGACGGTCTGCCGGGCGCCAAGGATATTCCAATCCTCGGCACGCTCTTTCGCAGCCGCGATTTCCAGAACGAGGAGTCTGAGCTCGTCGTCATCGTCACGCCGTACCTCGTGCATCCGACGTCGCGCCAGGAACTCGCGGCGCCGACCGACGGGTTGGCTCCAGCGACCGACCTCAAAGCGGACTTTCTCGGTCATCTCAATCGGATCTACGGCAGGGGCGAAGGTGCGCCTTCCGGCGGTCTAAAGGGCGACTACGGCTTCATCGTCGAATAGGTCAAGAGCGCGGAGACGTATCATGCAAATTGAAAAGACCACCGCTCGCGGACCTCATAAAATCCGAACGGGTATTGCCAAAATCATCGCGCTCGCAATTCTCCCCGCTGCGATGGCGGGCTGTCAACATGATCAGCCCACGCAGGTTGCAGGCTGGACGCTGATCGATCCGGCGCAACGCCATCCGATCTTGGTTTCGCGGCAGCCGGAAAACCTCGCTCTGAATGTCGGCCGCGGTTCGCAAGGGCTGACGCCGATGCAGCGTGCGCGCGTGATGGAATTTGTCAGCAACAGCAAGTCGGGCGACGCAGGCAACAGCCGCTTCGTCATTTCGGCTCCCGGCGGCTCGGCGAACGAGGGCGCCGCGAGGGATGCTGCCGACGAGGTGCATCAGTTGCTGCTCGACGGCGGCTACTCGGAGTCTTCAATTGCGATTGGTGCTTACCAGGCCAGCGGCCGAGACGCGCCACTGCGCATTTCATACCGTCGCTACGTGGCCGAGGCGCCGGACTGCGGCCAGGATTGGTCGCAGAATCTCGCCGCGAATTATGAAAACACTCCGTATCCCAATCTCGGCTGCGCGGTGCAGCGGAATCTTGCTGTGATGGTTTCAAATCCGGCCGATCTGCTCGGGCCCAGGACGATGACCGAGCGCGACGCAGATCGCCGCGACGTTGCTTTCGCGAAATACAGAAAGGGCGATGCGATCGGCGCTGCGCCCGAGGTCGTGACTATTGGAAGACTGAATAATTGATTTTCGGAGACGATATGTCCAAGCCTGTTCAAGCCGCCCACCAGATCGAGGAAGCGTTTCTCGAAGATGGCGCACAGGATGACACGCATCCAGGCGATCGTGCGCGTCCGATACCGCGGATCTCGATCCAGGCATTTTGCGACGACGCCCGCGTTGCCGAGGCGTTGCAGTACGCCGCGGCCGATCGGCGGCTGGCGAAGACGCATGTCAGCGTGCACATGGGCGGCATTGCGGCCGCCATTTCGCATTACGCCGACAGTCCGACGCCGAACCTGATCATCGTCGACAGCGCGCTCCGGGGATCGCAGATTGTCAGCGAACTCGATCAACTCGCGGAAAGCTGCGATCCGGGCACGAAAGTGATCGTCATCGGACGGCACAACGACGTCCTGCTCTATCGTGAGCTGCTAAAGCGGGGTGTGGCCGAGTATCTCGTCACGCCGGTCGATCCGATGGGCCTGATGGAGAGCATCTCCAATCTCTATAACAATCCCGATACCGATCCTGTGGGTCATGTCTTCGCTTTCATCGGTGCGAAGGGCGGCGTCGGTTCTTCGACCGTTTGTCACAACGTCGCCTGGACGATGTCGGAAGTTTTGAAAACCGATGTCACGATCGCCGATCTCGATCTCGCCTTCGGCACGACCGGGCTCGATTTCAATCAGGATCCGGTGCAGGGCATCGCGGAAGCGCTCGCGGCTCCGGAACGGCTCGATGATCAGCTGCTCGACCGTCTGCTGACGAAGTGTTCGGAGCACCTCTCCATCTTCGCCGCTCCGGTCGTGCTCGACCGCGAGTACGATATCTCGGCCGATGCTTGCGAGCTGGTCATCGACGTCGTGCGCCAGAACGTTCCCTTCGTTGCCGTTGATTTGCCGCACGGCTGGTCGGCGTGGTCGAAGCGCGTTCTTTTGCAGGCCGATGAAGTGGTCATCACCGCCGTACCGGATCTCGCGAACCTCAGGAACGCAAAAAATATCGTCGATCTGTTGAGGGCGTCGCGAAAGAACGACCGCAAACCGCATCTCATTCTGAACATGGCAAATCTGCCGAAGCGCCAGGAAATCACGCTCAAGGAATTCGAGCAGGCGCTCGATGCAAAGGTTCTAGCCGTCATCGATTACGATTGCGAAACGTTCAGCCAAGCGGCCAACAATGGCCAGATGATCGGGGAGCTGAACGCCAAAGCCAAGGCGGTCGAAACGTTTCATGACATAGCGCTCAAGATGACGCGCCGTAAGGAAATCAAGCCCGAGAGATCGGCAAATTCTCCGCTCGCGGCGCTTGCGCCGCTCCTCGAGAAGCTGAAGCTCAAGCGTTAAGGACGTCGCATCATGTTCGGCAGGCGCTCGAACGAACCTTCGCTGCCAAAGCGTGTCGCGCAGCAATCGCCTGCGCCTCAGGCGACGATGACACCTGCTGAGCCGCAGGCCGCGTCCCAGCCGCGACAGCAGCAGGCTGCCCCGCAACCTCAGCGGCCGGAGCCCGTCGTTGACACGCAGCGCAAGCACTCGGAAGAATATTACGACGTCAAAACAACCGTCTTCAACGCGCTGATCGATACCATCGATCTCACCCAGCTTGCGAAGCTCGACAGCGTCGCCGCACGCGAAGAAATCCGCGACATCGTCAGCGAGATCATTCAGATCAAGAACGTCGTGATGTCGATTTCGGAGCAGGAAGAACTGCTCGAGGACATCTGCAACGACGTCTTGGGCTATGGGCCGCTCGAACCGCTTCTGGCTCGCGATGACATCGCCGACATCATGGTCAACGGTGCCAACGCGACGTTTATCGAAGTCGGCGGCAAAGTTCAAAAAACGGGCGTTCGCTTCGCCGACAATCAGCAGCTGATGAATATCTGCCAGCGCATCGTCAGCCAGGTCGGACGCCGCGTTGATGAGTCGAGTCCGATATGCGATGCGCGCCTTCCGGACGGGTCGCGCGTCAACGTCATCGCGCCGCCGCTCGCTATCGACGGGCCGGTGCTGACCATCCGTAAATTCAAGAAGGATCGCCTGAGACTCGAGCAGCTTGTGAAATTTGGCTCGATCACGCCACAGGCCAAAGCGGTGCTGGAGATCATCGGGCGGGTTCGCTGCAATGTCATCATTTCCGGCGGCACGGGTTCGGGCAAGACGACATTGCTCAACTGCCTTACCGGCTCGATCGATGACGATGAGCGCATCATCACTTGCGAAGATTCTGCCGA
>NZ_DATNBA010000042.1:0-18230 GCF_035572195.1 Hyphomicrobium sp.
ACCTAGTCCTGGTCTTCCGTCGTAGCCGGTGCTGCTGCTGGCGCTGGCTTCGCTTCGGGCTCTTCGCGGCGCGGACGGCGCACCGGTCGGCGAAGGAAAGCCGGCTGCTCCTGCTCGGCCACAGGCGATGGCGCCGGTTGCGGCGCAGGTGCCGGACGTTCGACGGCTGTTACAGGCTGCTGTGGAGGCTGTTGATTGACCGATGGCTGAAAACCGCCCGAGGCGGGATCACGATCGGCACCGTTCGGACCCTGGTAGCGGTCGCGACGGCGAAATCCACCGTCACCCTGCTGGCCTTGGCCTTCGCTATTGTTGTTATGCGGCCGACGGTCGTCGCGGAAGCGATGTTCGCCGCCGCCCGATCCGTTGCGATCGTGACGGTCACCGCGAAAATCCTGGCCTCCGCGATCGCCTCTGTTGTCGTTGCGGTCAAAGCGCTGGCCATCTCCGCGGTCGTTGCGGTTATTGTGGTTATTGTTGAAGCCCCCGCGCTGATCGTTGCGCGGCTGGCGATCATAGCGGTTCTGGTTATCGCGATTCTGATTATCGAAATTGCGCTGCGGCTGTTGATACGGCTGCTGCGGCGCCTCGCTGGAATTGCCCGACTGCTGCAGCTGGACGCCGAACTCGTCGCCCTCGTCGTCGCCGAACTCGTCACCGTCGTTCCCGTCAGGGCCCGCGAGATTGTGCGTCTGGGCGGCGCCATTGTTTAGCGGATCCATACCGCCCTGAGCCATCTGTTCGCGATAGCTCAGGATGATGCGATTGTAGTGCTCGGCGTGTTGCAGATAATTCTCCGCAAGCACCGGATCGCCCGAGGACAGCGCATCCCGCGCCAGCGCGACATACTTCTCGGCGATGTGAGAGGGCGTGCCGCGGATTTTTACATCCGGCCCGGTGCTCTCAAAGCTGCGCATCAAAGGGTTTTGCGATTTGCGGTTGTTATTATTCCGACCGCGACCGCGACGGTTCTGTTGTCCTTGCCTCATGGGCTCCCGTTCACACTTGTTAATATTTAGCTGTACGCGTGCGTCCATCGGCGATGCCGCGCGCCTTGGATCCTTCGATCCAATTTCAAAAACACGATCCTAAAAGTCACCCATGCCCCATGCGGACCCTAGGCCCCGGCCTTTGCCCGACGTCTTCGGGCAAAATCGAAGTAATCCTTGCATGACGCCTGAAACCGAAAATATCCGAAGTCGTCCTCAAGGAGCTTTTAGCAGCGCTCGCGGCGTCGAGGATAAGGGGCTCGACACTCGCCATTCAACGGACCAGCAAGTCCGCGAAATTTGCGCTGATGATCTGAGATGGGACGGCCGGCCTTGAGCGCCGCAGCTGCGGCTTCACCTGTTCCAGGCACATCCGATCAAACTCGTCAGCAGTGATATTACCCCGGAAACACAAATCCGCAAACAGAAATGATTGGTTGCGTTACGAATGTATCTCCAGGGCCACAGCACGGGCATGACCGCCCAGGTCATTTCGCTCGCCCAAAAGCGACCATCCTACCGAGCTGAATACATTTTTCACGTCAGCGGCTTGGCCGGCACCCACCTCCACGACAACGCACGATGAATGTTGCAGTTTTGCGATGTCTTCGGCGATCTCGCGATAGACCCGGAGGCCATCCGGGCCCCCGTCGAGGGCAATCATCGGATCATAGTTACGGACGTCGGGCTCAAGCGCCGCTATCTTGTCCGTTGCAATATAAGGTGGGTTCGAAACGATCAAATCCAAGGGTCCCACGCAACCTTCGAGACCGCGTGCCGCGACGAAAGTGACGCGCTCCGCGACCCCCAGCCGCTCGGCGTTCTGACGCGCAATTGTGAGCGCTGCCGGGCTGACATCGGTCGCGATCCCTCGCGCGTTCGGCAGCTCTGCAAGCAGCGTGGCGATCAAAATTCCCGAGCCCGTGCCGATGTCGGCGATCGACAGCGCTTTTTTCGCCCAGCCCTTCGACTTGATGATGTCGAGCGCCAGGTCGATGACGGTTTCCGTATCGGCCCGCGGATCAAGCACATCGGGCGTGATGACGAAATTTCGTCCGTAAAATTCGCGCCTGCCGGCAATGCGTGAAACCGGCTCGTGCGCCAGCCGGCGTCGCACGGCGTCACTGATGCGCAGCGCATCGTCACCGAGCGATCGCTGAGGTTGCGTCAGCAGCACTGCCCCGTCGAGCCCAAGAAGGCTCTGCAGCAAGAACCGCGCGTCGCGTTGAGCAGAATCTATTCCGGCGGCGGCGAAGGCCCGCGTCATCAGCGCCAACGCCGTTCCAATGGTCTGATCGGAGGAAAAGGGCTGCATCGGCGCTTGCACCTCGACCGGCATGATCGCGTTCATGCCGCGCTAAGCTCGGCCAACATTGTCGCCTGATGATCGGTGATCAGCGCGTCGACCAACGTATCGAGCCCATTCCCGGCGATCACTTCGTCAAGATTATAGAGCGTCAGATTGATGCGATGGTCGGTAACGCGGCCTTGCGGAAAGTTGTAGGTCCTGATGCGCTGCGAGCGGTCGCCGGAGCCGACCTGCGACTTGCGCGCTTCCGACCGTTCTGTATCGGCCTTCGCGCGTTCCAAATCGTAGATACGCGCCTTGAGGACGTTCATCGCCAATCGCCGATTTTGATGCTGCGATTTTTCCGCCGAGACTACGACGATGCCGGTCGGCAGATGCGTTAAGCGGACGGCGCTATCGGTTTTATTGACGTGCTGACCGCCGGCGCCGCTGGCACGCATCGTATCAATCCGGATGTCTTCGGGCCTGATGTCGATATCGATGTCTTCGGCTTCCGGCAGCACCGCGACGGTTGCCGCGGAGGTGTGGATGCGCCCGCTGGCTTCCGTCGCCGGAACGCGCTGCACCCGATGTACGCCGGATTCGAATTTCAGGCGGGCAAACACGCCCTGCCCGGTAATCGTCGCGACGATTTCCTTGTAGCCGCCGAGATCGTTTTCCGACGCCGAAATGATTTCCGTTTTCCAGCCCTTGAGATCGGCATACCGTGTATACATGCGGAAGAGATCCGCCGCGAATAGCGCCGCCTCGTCGCCACCCGTGCCCGCACGAACTTCGAGAATGGCGCTTTTTTCATCCGCCGCATCCTTCGGTAGAAGCGCGACCTGGAGTTGCTTCTCGAGCGACGCGATGCGCTCACTTAGCGCCGTTCGCTCGGCGTAGGCGAGTTCGACCACGTCCTTTTCGCCCGCGGACTCACGGATCAGCTGTTCGAGATCCTTGTCTTCGTTCTCGGCTTTGCGCAGCGCCTCAATCTGCGCCGCAACCGGGCTCAGATCCGAAAACTCCTTCGTGAGTTTCACATATGCCGCCTGCGATACGCCGTGATTCAGCTCGTCCTGGATGGCCATCCAGCGCTCGAAAAGGCGATCGAGTTTGTCACGTGGCAGTGCTGTCATGCTGTCTGTCGATACGGTCCATTTTGGCTGCAATCCCGCAGCCGGGAGCGCATCTAATACGAACCGCTGCTGATCCGCAATTTATCGCCTCGGCGCGACCGCGGATCGTCGACTTCGATATACCTCAGGCCATCGCGAACGGGAGCGAAATGCACCTGAAAGTAAACGCTGACTGAGCTGACGGCTGCGCTGAACGGCTTGGCGACCAGGGCAAAGACTGACGTGTGGAGCATCACCAGCACAAGTCCGAGTGGTAACGAGAGGGCGTAGAGTGCCCGCTGGGGCCGTTGCCGGATTTGGTGTATCGCGTCCTGCGGCAGCCGTTTGGCGCCACTGGCAATTGCCGAACCGGCGCGCCGGAAATGTCCGCGGGGCTCACGACGTGCGGCTTTCGGTGGTTCCGTGACGGCCGGCTGCGCCAGCACAGCCAATAAGCCTGCGATAGCATTCAGCACCGGACCGCCGTCGACACCCGCCATCGATGAATACGTCAACACGATGCGCGCCGTTTCCGACCACGGCGGCAGATATTCGATTTGCCCGGTTTCGAGCGTCTCGATCACTTCGGGATGGACTTGTACGTAATGCGCCGCTTGCGGCAGCGTCAGCCGTAGGGCCCGGCGCAAATCGATAAAGAACCGCGCAACCAATGCGCGGCTTTCCGATATTTGTATTTTCTCTGAGCCATCATTGCGGATGCGCTCCGTACGCTCACTTCGCGCACGTCCGCTGACCGAAACGCTCCGCCCCACGCCCCGACGCATACTGTATCCGGCACAACGCCGCCGGCCCCTCACCCTCAAGCGCTATCTTGGCTAAAAATCCCCGCTTGTCAAAGCCCGTCTGATGTCCGTCGCGAGCATTACCCCTCGAGCGCGACGCGCTCGGTTTCCGCAAACTGTTGCAGTAACGGGCGAACGTCTTTCGCACCTTCCTTCAGAAGTTCCTCGAGGCATGCCGTTGCTTTTTCAGCATCGAGCGACAGGATCATCGTCTTGATCGGACCGATCGAAGCCGGCGCCATCGACAGCGACCTGAGCCCTAGCGCGATAAGCGTCATGGCCTCGAGCGGACTGCCGGCCATTTCGCCGCAAACGGTCACCGGTACTTTATATTTCTTGGCGGCCCTTATGAGCGTCCTCAACGCTCTGAGCGGCGCTGGAGTCAACACGTCGAAGCGGCTCGCGACACGCGCATTCGTACGGTCGGCAGCGAACAGGAATTGCATCAGATCGTTCGAGCCGACCGACACGAAATCCACGCGCGTCAAAAACGCGTCGAGTTCGAAAAGAAGCGCCGGCACTTCGAACATGGCGCCGACGAGCACGTTGTTCGGCAGCGGATAGCCGTGCTTCGACAGGAAGGCTTTCTCGCGATCGATCAACGCCCGGATGGCGCCAAGTTCATAGGCCGCCGAGACCATGGGGATCATGATCTTCAGCTCGCTCCCGGCCGCTGCTTTCAGCATGGCGCGCATCTGCAGGCGGAACAGCTCCGGCCGGTCGAGCGACATGCGAATGGCCCGCCAGCCCATCGCCGGGTTCTCTTCCTTCGGCTGACGGAGATAAGGGAGAATCTTGTCGCCGCCGACGTCGAGCGTGCGAAAGACAACCGGCCTTCCACCTGCCTCTTCGATCACGGCGCGATAGAGCTGCGTCTGCCGGTCGAGGCGTGGAAATGACTCCGACAGCATGAATTGCAGTTCGGTGCGATAAAGCCCGATTCCGTCGGCCCCGGATTCCGCCAAATGCGGCATGTCGACGAGGAGACCGGCATTCATCATCAGGGAGATCCTGATGCCGTCCTTCGTTACCGCCGGCCGGTCGCGCAGCGCCTGGTAGCGCTTCTGCCGGCGGGCACGGAACCGCACCTTATCGGAGTAAGCGGTAATGAGTTCGCTCGTCGGGCGAAGATGAACTTCGCCCGTTACGGCATCGACGATCGCAGCATCTCCTGCGGTAACGCGGTCGACGATGCCGATCGCCTGACCGATCGCTGCGATGCCCAGCGCCTTGGCGACGACGGCGACATGGCTCTGGCTCGATCCATCCTCGACCACAAGGCCGCGCAACCGGCTGCGGTCGTAATCGAGAAGTTCGGCCGGGCCCATCGTACGCGCCACGAGAATGACGTCGGGCGGCAAGCCGCTGCCGTCCTCCGAGCTTTTGAGGCGCCCCGAAAGCACGCGCAACAACCGGTCCGAAAGATCATCGAGGTCGCGCTGGCGCTCTTTCCAGTATGTGTCGTGCTGGCGCAGCATGCGCGTTCGCATGGCATTTTGAATGCGCTCGACCGCGGCTTCGGCCGTGAGGCCGCCTTCGACGGCTTCGCGAAGGCGGCGGTGCCAGCCTTTATCGTGAGCGAACATGCGATAGGCTTCGAGCACATCGCGATGCTCGCCGGCCGCCGCCAAATGCTCGTGTTCGAACATCTCGTCGATGTTGAGCTGCAGCCGGTTGAGCGCCGAATCCAGCCGGCCGAGTTCAACAACCGGGTTGTCTGCCATCAACTGCGTGACGACGATGCGTGGTTCGTGCAGCACGATGTGTCCGAGGGCAATGCCTTCGGAAAGAGGTTCTCCCTCGATGGCCATCGGCTGCGACAGCGACACCTCGATTGCAGCACCCGTTCCGGCAACGGCACCCGAGACGAGATTTTCCGCGACGACCATTGCGGTCGCCTGCATGACCTCGACGTCCTCGTCGGAATATTCTTTCGGCATCCGGTTCTGGATGACGAGCACGCCGAGCACCTGACCCGAACGCGAGATCGGCACCGCCAGCAGCGAATGATAAATTTCTTCGCTCGTCTCCGGCCGATAGGAGAAAGCGGGATGGCTCGACGCCTCCGGCTCGTTGATCGTGACCGCCAGCTCCGAGCATCGCCCGACGAGACCTTCTCCGCGTTTCATCCGCGTCTTGTGGACGGCGGAAGGATTGAGGCCTTCCGTCGCGAAAAGTTCAAGCGAGCCGTCCTGACGCTTCAGATAGATCGAGCACACCTCGGCGACCATGACGCCGGCGATCTGGCGAACGATGCGATCGAGCTTCTCCTGGCCCTCGCCGCCTTCAGCCATGATCTCGCGCAGCCCGCGCATGATGACGCGGAGCGAAGTCTCGCTCGGAAGGGGTCTCGGATCATCACCGCGCCGCACTACCATTACCGTGCCAATCATCCGATCTGTTAGGCCACCTGCCCAGGCGGCTCACGTGAGGGATAGACTAGACGCGGCCGGAGCAGGCTCTGCGTCTAGTCGCTGTCGAGGCCATAAGCCGTGTGCAACGCCCGGACGGCGAGCTCGGCATAGGCTGCATCGATCAATACACTTATTTTTATCTCGGACGTCGAGATGGCGTGGATATTGATGCCCTTTTCGGAAAGAGTCTTGAACATGCGGGCGGCGACGCCGGCATGACTGCGCATTCCGACGCCAATCACCGAGACTTTCACAACGTCGGCCGAGCTTTTGACATCGAAGTGACCGATGTCGACCTTGGCCTTCTTCAAAACGTCGAGAGCCCGCGCCAATTCGCCGGTGTGGACCGTGAACGTCATGTCCGTGTGCTTGCCGTCGGGCGTGACGTTCTGGACGATCATGTCGACGTTGATGCTGGCATCGGACAAGGGCCCGAAGATGCGCGCCGCGACGCCCGGCTTATCGTCCACCTTGAGAAGCGTGACCTTGGCCTCGTCCTTGGCGTACGCAATGCCGCTCACGATTTGCTGTTCCACGATCTCTTCCTCGTCGCAAACGATGGTCCCGATATTTTCGATATCGTCAATTCTGAACGGTTTCATGGCCTCCGGGGCAACGAAGCTCGACAAGACGCGCGTCTTGATCTTGTAGACCATCGCCAGTTCGACCGAGCGCGTCTGCAGCACCTTCGACCCGAGTGACGCCATCTCCAGCATCTCTTCATAGGAGATCTTCGCCAAGCGCCGGGCTTTCGGCACGATGCGCGGATCGGTTGTGTAGACACCGTCGACATCGGTGTAGATGTCGCAAATATCCGCCTCGAGCCCAATCGCTATGGCGACGGCACTCGTGTCCGATCCACCGCGGCCGAGCGTCGAGATGCGATTGTCTTTCGGCTCGATTCCCTGAAAGCCGGTGACGACGGCAATTTCGCCGCCCTCGATCCGCTTTCGAATGTCGCCGCCCGGCACGTCGGCGATTCGCGCCGAGCCATGCGCCGAATTGGTTTTGATCGGCACTTGCCACCCGCTCCAGGAGCGCGCCCTGTAGCCCATCGACTGCAGCACGATCGCCAGCAGGCCCGCGGTGACCTGTTCTCCGGTTCCGACGACGGCATCATATTCGCGCATGTCATAGAGGGGCGACGCCTCTTTCACCCAGCCGACCAGTTGGTTGGTGACGCCCGCCATCGCCGAGACGACGACAGCCACCTTGTTGCCGGCATCGACCTCGCGTTTGACGTGTCGGGCGACGTTCTGAATGCGCTCGATGTTGGCGACCGAGGTGCCGCCGAATTTCATAACGACCGTCGCCATCGTGGTAGTGCTTTCCCGTGCCTGATAAAGGCCTGCTCAGGCCCAGACCAGGGCGCCGGCCGAGTGTCAGATTTGCAAGTGAGTTCGGCGCTTCTTAGCGGCTCGCGCGCCCCCCCGCAACCGCCCACGCCCCGGCAGGCTGCTCCATCGCTTGACAATCTACGCATCCGGTTGACGAGTACGGCCAACCGGAGATCACCATGACTGCCGCCGAAAGAAGCCATAAGCCGCCGAGCGGCGCAGATCCGACCCTCGATACTGAAGAGGTGAAGCGGTTCTCGCGCCTTGCTTCGGAATGGTGGGACCCACAGGGTAAATTCAGGCCGCTGCATCAAATCGGCCCGCCGCGCCTGTCATTCATTCGCGACAAGGCGATCGAGACATTTTCCCGCGATGCGAAAGCGCTGAGACCGCTCAAAGGTCTCACCGCTCTCGACATCGGTTGTGGCGGCGGACTTGTCGCCGAACCGCTGGCACGAATGGGTGCCGAAGTCACGGCGATCGATCCATCCGAACGCAATATCGCAATTGCGAAAGGCCACGCCGAGCCGCAAGGCTTGGCGATCGACTATCGCGCGCAGCGGGTCGAAGACCTCGTCGCCGAAGGCCGCGCCTTCGATATCATCGCCTGCCTGGAAGTCGTCGAGCACGTTCCTGACCCCGCGAAGTTCGTCGCCGAGTGCGCCGCTTTGGTGCGCCCAGGCGGCCTCGCGGTCTTTTCGACAATCAACCGCACGTTCAAAGCCTGGGCACTGGCCATCGTAGGCGCCGAATACGTGCTCGGCTGGCTCCCGCGCGGGACGCATCAGTGGGACCGCTTCGTCACGCCGGAAGACCTCGCTCGCTATGCCGAGGCTGCGGGACTTGCCGCACCCCACTTCGAAGGCATCACATATAATCCGCTGCAAGACGTCTGGTCGCGCTCACCCGACACCAGCGTCAATTATCTGATGTCGGCAACGCGACCCCCAAATTCCCGAGTTGGAAATGTGTGACGCAACCGCCCTGGCTGCGGACTTTCAAAGCTCGTCCGGCTATGCTCCGGCGACGAGATCTCGCTCATAGAGGGACGATGCGCGATGTTTCCGGTAGGCGACGACAACTCAAGCGTTAGCATTGTACCGGTCGTCACTTACAGTCTCGTCGTCATCAACGTCCTCGTCTTCCTCCTTGAACTCAGCGCCGGCGATAACTTCATCCGGGAGTGGGCATTCGTCCCGAGCCGCTTCTCCGAGCACCCTGTCAGCAACATCCCGACCATATTCACGGCCATGTTCATGCATGGCGGTTGGATGCACCTGCTCGGCAACATGCTTTATCTCTGGATCTTCGGCAATAACGTCGAGGACCGGTTTGGGTCGGCCAAGTTTCTCATTTTCTATCTCGTCGCGGGCATTGCGGCGACGTTCGCGCAATATTACTTCAGCGCCGGATCGAACGTGCCGAACCTCGGCGCATCCGGAGCGATTGCCGGCGTCCTCGGCGCCTACATGTTGATGTTCCCGCACGCCCGCGTGAACGTGTTCATCATTCGACAAATTGTCACGATGCCGGCGATCGTCGTGATCGGCTTCTGGATCGTCCTACAGCTGTTCAGTGGGCTCGGAGCGATCGCGTACACCGATGCGACAGCCGATACCGGCGGCATCGCCTACATGGCGCACATCGGCGGCTTCGTTGCCGGTCTCTGCATCGCATTCTTGTTCGTCAGGCGCGGCGGACCGTCGCGAACGGCCTGACGGCCGATCGAAATGCGCATCTAAGTTCGGCGGTATCCGGGTTGACGCTCTAGGACGAGACGGCACGGGGCCCGGAGGGGGAACCGGGCCCCGTTAATCGAAGTGGCGCCTGAGCAGGAGAAGAGCGACGCGCACCACTTCGACGAAACAACTCATTCACAACGGCAGTCTTAAATATACGCAACCACAGTGGAAATACGAATTGACCGTCTCTATGCCAGAGACATGCTCTTATTGAATTGCCAATGCGACTCCGCCCGGCAGCCTAGGCCCGCGGAGCATGAACTAGGCTATCTGGCCTATTGCTGATTGCCGGCTTCGCGCAATTGCCTGCACGCCTTCGACACCGGCAAAAAACAGTGCTTCACATAAGCCTTGATTTAGACCGAGGTTATCGTGCGATCCGAATGGCATTGGAAAGTATGAAACGCGTTTCCCTGAAATTGTTGATCGCGGCCGCGATCTCCATCGTGTCACTGCTGTTAACCGTCGCCGTATCCTACGTGGTCGGCAGGGATGCCGTGGATCGCCTTGAGCGACAGATCGGCCGGACCCTCGCCCTACTGGCCGACGAGACGCAGGATAAGCTGGACCGCGCCATGTTCGAAAGACTGCAGTCGCTCGAGAACTTGGCGGGCGTCGGCGAGATCGCGGAAAAAACCAAGTCGCCGGACGCGCTGCGCGCAACGCTCGAAAGATTTCGTACGGCGTACTCCGATTATTCCTGGGTCGGATTCGCGGATTCGACCGGCAAGATCGTGAGCGCTTCCGGCGGCGAACTCGAGGGACGCGACGTCAAGGATCAGACGTGGTTCAAAAAGGGATCTGAAGATCCCTTCGTCGGTGAGGTGAACTTGCCGGGCTTCAAGGTGCAGTCGCCATCAGGCGAGCGCGGTGTGCCGAACTTTATTGATCTCGCCGTTCCGGTGACGGCAGCCGACGGAATGCCAGCTGGCGTTCTCGGCGCGACTTTGAGCGAGGACTGGGCCGAAGAGGTCAAGGATACGTTGCTCGGCAGCATGAAGGACGCCATCCCCGCCGACGTCATCGTCGTCAGCGAAGCCGGACAAGTCGTGCTCGGCCCTGACGACATCGCAGGCAAGACGCTCGACCTGCCGAGCATCAGAGCCGCCCGGGCCGGGATCGCCGACTTTGCCGTCGAGCGTTGGGCAAACGGTAAATCGTATTTTACGGGCTTTTCGAAAAGCGACGGCTATCGATCCTATGCGGGCCTTCGCTGGATTGTCCTCGTCCGTGAGGATCAGAAATTAGCTTTGGCGCCCGTCATAAGCCTGCAGAGGAACATTGCAATCTGGGGCGCCGTGTTCGCCGGGCTTTCCGCGCTGTTGGCATGGGTGCTTGCCGAAACGCTGTCGCGGCCGCTGCTTCAGCTTGCAGATGCGGCAGAAGGCCTGCGGCGCGGACGCCAGCTCGAGTTCCCGCAGGTTGGTGGATATGATGAAGCGCGGGTCTTGTCGCAATCGCTTCGGTCACTGGTTGCAGCGCTTGGCGCGCAAAAGGCTTCCCTCGCCGCGGCCAATCAGTCGCTCGAGAGTCAGGTGCGCGAGCGAACGCAACGGCTCGCCGAACAGAACATCGGCTTGGAGCGGGCCAAGGCCGAAGCAGAGCGCGCGACCGAGGCAAAGTCGCGATTTCTGGCGGCCGCGAGCCATGACTTGCGCCAGCCATTGCACGCATTGACATTGTTCGCTCGCGCACTTTCGCGGCGCGTGCACGGCGGAGAAGCGATGACTTTGGTCGGGCAAATGGAAGAAGGCTTGCGTGGCCTGAAAGGTATGTTCGACGCCCTGCTCAATGTTTCGCGTCTCGACGCCAAGCTGATCGAGCCGGCAATATCTGCCGTTTGGATCGCGGAGATCATGGACCGCGTATCCGTCGGCTCGAAAGCCGAAGCCGAGCAGAACGGCCTGAGGTTCTCCAGCCGCACGCAGGATTGGGTCGTCGAGACGGACGCGGCGCTGCTTGAGACAATCATTCGCAATCTGGTTTCGAACGCCCTGAAGTTTACCGAGCGAGGCGGCGTCTTGCTCGCCGCCCGCTATCGAGGCGGCCGATGCGTGATCGATGTTTACGATACGGGACCGGGCCTCTCCTGTGAACAGCACGATAGGATCTTCGAGGAATTCTCACGCACGGATCAACGCGCCTATGGCGCCAATGACGGGCTAGGCCTCGGCCTTTCGATCTCTCGCCGGTATGCCGATCTGTTGGGAATGAAAATAGAGGTGGCGTCGCGGCCTGGACACGGATCGCGATTTTCGATCGTCCTGCCCTCGCCGGCGTTGATCGACGCGCGCCCGCGCGCGTCCGCAGAGCTCAGGGCTCACGGCAACGTCCAGGGTCTGAACATTCTCGTCTTGGACGATGATCCGCTCATCGTTGCAGCCCTAAGCCGCGACTTGAACGATCGTAACAATTTCGTATTTGGTTACCAACGATGCGCGGATGCCGAACTTGCGTTTAACGACGGGATTGCCATAGATGCGGCGGTTCTTGATTTCGATCTACGAGGTCCGGAAACCGGGCTTGACTTCATTGCGCGAATGTCTCGAAAGCTCGACAGATCCATTCCCGCGATTATTCTGTCGGGAGGAACGGACTCAGCCACCTTGGCCGCTCTTGCAAAATCCGGAAGGCCCTGGTTGACGAAACCCGCTGATCCCGAATTGATCGTCGCGACACTCAGTGCAATTTTGAAATCGAACGGGGCCGCCAATGACGTCGCGACCGTCCAACGCAGCATCAAAACCGGTTGAGCAGATTTCACCGATGACGACTAACCGACCTGGCGCCGTACTCGTCGCCGACGATCACAGTCTCTACCGCGCCGGCTTCAGCCTGCTGCTGAAGGACAGGTTGGGATTCCGGGCGATCATCGAAGCGGCCACCTTCGATGCGGCGTTGGACCGATTGGCCGAAACACCGAATGTCGAACTCGCGCTATTCGATCTCGCGATGCCCGGGATATCCGGTCCCGAGAGCCTGAGCGTCGTCAAGGACACCTACCCAGGCTTGCGCGTCGCCATCGTTTCAGGATCGGAGGAGCGCAACTATGTCTTGAAGGCGGTAGCGACGGGACTGAACGGCTACGTTCCAAAGTCGCTCGCCGACGACGAGATTGTCGGCGCCCTCAAAGACATCCTCGACGGACGGATCTATGTGCCGCGCTTCATGACAACGGCGATGCCGGCTGCGCCAGACCAACCGGCAAGCCCATCCCCCGACGCGCCCGCCGATGCCGGGAATGGCCAGCCGGCGAAACCGATTTCGCCACGGCAACGCGATGTGCTGACGTGCATCCGCCGGGGCTTATCGAACAAGGAAATCGCCCGCGAACTCGATATCGCCGAGGGAACGGTTAAGATCCATCTGGCGGCGCTCTTCACACATTTTGGTGCGCGAAACCGCACGGAGCTGGCCACGAAAAGCTGATGCTTTTCGATTAAGCGGTCCTCGAACGTCCGCTAGATCAAGGCGCGGCGCAGCTTATGGCTCAGCCATCTGTGCAAGATGTCCGGATCGAAGGGCTTCCTGATGACCGGAAACGAACCCGCAACGGTGGCGTAGTCGCCATGTCCCGTCGTCACGATCGTCGGAACCGAGCGCCCAATCGCCGAGGCCATCGCGACGGCATCCTTGATGCCCCGCATTTGGCCTTCTATCTCGACGTCCGTGACGATAGCCGCAACATTGAAAAGACGATGACCGAGGGTGCGGACCACCTCACGCGCGCATCGTGCGGCAAGAGGCGAAAATCCCCAATCATCGATCAGCATCGTGAGAGCGAGCGAACTCCGGTAATCGTCTTCGATCACCACGACCAGCGGTCTCCTGGACGTCATTTGCGCCGGGCGTTTGGAAACCGGCAGATCCAAGCTGGTCATAAGTGACCTTCCTTATCAGACGTACTCCAGACCAGAGCAGAGTGCATTTTTTCTCGAGAGATCGCCTATTCAGCGAGAGGCGGTAGACCACTTGGTCTATGCGCCTAACTGACGCCTATAGCTCAAGCAGCTGAATATCTCTGAGCCCGCGATTTTTGCACTTTTGTGACGTCGCGCGATCCGGTGTCGGGGATCGGTTCGCTCCGACTTCGAAGGGGTGGCAACAAGAACGCAGAGCTGTGCGATGACAAATTTTGATCCAATGAATATTATTCTGGCGCTTGTCGTATTTGCGGCAATCGTGGTTCCGTTTGCGTGGTGGACGATGTGGCAGCAGCGTCGCAATGCAAAGCGGCAAGCCACGGACGAGCGGAAGCAAGCCATGCCGCGCTGAGCACCTCAGATTGTTGACGACCGTCGTCGACAGAACTTAGCGCCGCACGACAAGCCTCAAAACGATGCTGGGCTCTGCCGCTCGAGAAGCGATCTGGGCAGAGCGCAGTTTGGCGATATTGTCGGCGGCAGCGGATCAAACGTCTTGCGCTCCGAAACGCCAAAGATTTGGCGGCGCACCTAACAATCTCAATGAATACCGGCTGCCAAGCAGTCGATCATGTACCGTCCTTGATGTATGCATCACGGCGACGGGATTTCCCGCGCACCGGATAGCTTAAAGGACGAAATCGCAATGATCGGAACGGCAACGCCTGCTCATGTACGAACACGCTGGTATCACCCACGTTCCGTCTGGCGATCCCTGAGCGCGAGGCCAAGGGTTGTTATCGGCACCCTCATCGGCATCGCCGCCTTGCTGTTCTTGCCAAGTTCGGTGCCGCCAGCGGTTCGCGAGGCGATTGCCTGGTGTCTCGGCGGATCGACTTATCTGGTCATGGCTTTCCGCGTCATGACCGGCGGCCATCAGGACAAGATCCGCACGCGAGCCGCGCGCCAGGACGACAGCGCCGTGGTCATACTCGTGCTGGTCTTGCTCGCGATGTTCTCGAGTTTCGCGGCGATCTTCGGCTTGCTGAATGAAGCGAAGGCCGCAACGGGCGGCGGCAAGCTGCTTTTCGCGGCGCTGGCCGCGGCTACGATCGTGGTGTCCTGGACGGTGACACAGGTCGTCTTCACGCTCCACTACGCGCACGTGTATTATGCCCCGAGCGGGCAATCCGAAAAGGCCCCCAATGGGCTCGCGTTTCCCGGAACTGACTCTCCCGACTATTGGGATTTCTTTTATTTCGCGACCTCCATCGGCGCCGCTTCGCAAACATCCGATGTCTCGATAAATAGCAAGTCGCTCCGGCGCTTGGTCACGCTGCACGCCATTGTCTCGTTCTTCTTCAATACGATGGTGCTGGCGCTGGCGATCAATCTTGCGGCCAGCCTGGTCTGAAACCGCCCCATTCGGATTTTTCGCTATCCCAATTTCGCCTTCGACCGCTACGCTGACCGGATCGGGGCGCGCTAAGAGGGAAGCGGATGCATCAGCCGGGACGCTTGAGTCGCGTGGCGTGGACCGTCGTCGGGCTCCTATGGGTCGTGGCGCTGCTGAACTATCTCGATCGGCAGCTCGTCGTGACGATGCCGGGGCCGATCAAGGCCGACCTCGGCATTGGTGACGAGCGTTTCGGACTGCTCTCATCGGTTTTTCTTTGGGTGTATGGGTTCTGCTCGCCGGTCGCCGGATACGTGGCAGACCGCTTCGGCAAGCGCCCCGTCATCATCGCGAGCTTGCTGATCTGGTCGGCGGCGACGTTCTACACAGGCATCGCGGACTCGTTCGCCGAAATCCTCGTCGGACGCGCCACGCTCGGCGTCAGCGAAGCCTTTTACATGCCGGCCGCCGTGTCGCTGATCGTCGAGTATCACCGCGGCGCCACCCGCAGCCGCGCGACGGGCCTGCATTTGAGTGGCGTCTACGCCGGCTCCGTCCTCGGAGGGCTCGGCGGCGGCATGGCCGAGATGTTCGGCTGGCGAACGGGATTCCTCGCCTTCGGCGCAATCGGCGTCGCCTACGCGCTGGTGCTGATGATTTTCCTGCCGCATCCCGCGAACGATCCCGCTTCACTGCAGGCAGAAGAAACGCAGCGGCAAAGCACCGCCCTGCCCTGGCGCGACGTGTTCAGCACGCTTCTCGCGACGCGGAGCTTCCTGTTCCTTCTCGGGATGAATCTCCTGAATGGGGCGGCCTATTGGCCGCTGCGGAACTGGTTGCCGGAATTCTTTCACGCCGAACTCGGAGTCAGTCCGACGATGGCCGGAATCTACGGGCCGATGGCGTTCAACGGCGCAGCTTTCGCCGGAATGCTGATCGCCAGCAACGCCTCGGACTGGTGGTCGCGGACCAATCCGCGGGCCCGGGCGCTGGTCCCGGCGATCGGCTTCTGCATCGCGGCGCCGTGCCTGTTTACGATCGGCGCGACCGCCTACATCCCGATCCTTCTCGCGTGCGTGTTCGTCGCCGGAATGTCGCAAGGTTTTCTCGACGCCAACCTGATGCCGGCCGCATGCACGGTGACCGACTTCCGCCACCGCGCGACCGCCTACGGGCTGTTGAATTTCGTCGGGACGACTGCCGGCGGGGTAATGACCTACGTCGGCGGCATGTTGAAAGACCAGCACGTGCCGTTTGGCGCGACGTTCCAGGCCGCCAGCATCCTGATCCTCATCGCTGGTCTGTTGCTATTTGCCGTCAAGCCGACCCGCAATGCACGCGATACGCTATGAAGGAATAAACGAGTACCGGCTCGCTTCAACCTTCGCTCGACGACGAATCCGCAGAGGGAGACATGACCGGCACGTTGTGTCGGGCCATCAGATCCCGCCAGTCGGATATGTGCCGCTCGATGGCAGCGATAACATCCTCGGTAATCTCGTCGTCACTCGATGGTCCGTCGACGACACGGGCGATGCCGCACTTCCAAAATGCGAGTTGGCCCTCAAGGGTCCATAGCTGTCGGTTAGCCCAATCAATCATTTTGAGATCCCCCACCTGAGTTGCTGCAGCACAGCATAAAGCGACTCTCCGCGTTCGCCAATTTTCGCAGTGCGATTTCTTGAGGATAATGCCAGATTAAGCCGCTCCCTCGGAATGGGAGAACTGCTGCAACGCAACGGCCGAAACGTAAGCAAAATCTGGGTTTATCGCAGGTAGGTCCCAGAATTTGCTAGTTTTCAAGCCGATAGCATTTGTGGAGCGCGCCGCACACGCCATCTGAAAAAATGGTACCGCCTCCCAGAATTGAACCGGGGACCTCTAGATCCACAATCTAGCGCTCTAACCAACTGAGCTAAGGCGGCACATGCGTCGAGCGCGCAACGGGCTCGCGGGCGCCCTTAAAACGACTGTAAGGGCTCCTGCGTCAAGTAAAAAACCAGACCAAGCCGCGATGTGCAACCTCTGGGAGGCAAAGCCCGCATTTGGGGAGTTTATCGCCCGAACGAGGCCGGCGACACCAACGACAACAGTGGAAATCGCGCGGTTTAATCCCACGACTGCTGCAAATCGCGTAGACGGTTGAAGGTCGCGGGTTAACAGTCCTCAAAATTGAGCGTTTCCGATGAAGACTGCCCTCATACCTGCTCTTGAGGACGTGCGCCATCGAGCTTCGCGGCTCGATCTTGAGAGCGATCGCAACGATTTGCCGCTTGATGGCGACGCAAGCCTGCCTGCCGGAGCGGCGGAGGACGGTCCCGCTTCTCGCGCCGGGCGCGAAGACGCCGATATCCTCAAAGAGATAGCGCGGCAAATTCGCGAAGGCGCTCTGTCCGCACGGCCAACACGAAATACTGCCTCCGGGTCGACGCCCAGCGCGTCGAATATCGCTCCCAATGGAGAAGCTCGGCAGATAGCCGATGGATCGGAATCGCCTGCACACCACTCTCGGCGCCCGGCTTTCCCGGTGCTCGATCCCGACCATTTCGCCAAGCTCGCGCACGAACTCAAGACACCGTTGACTGCAATCGCCGCCGCTGCCGAGATCATGCGCGACGAGCGTCTCGGCGAAATGGGCAACGAGCGATACCTGAGCTACGCCGCAGATATTCACGAAAGCGCCACGCACGCTCTCGATGTGATCACGTCGCTACTATTGGAAAGCGCCAAGCCGGACGCCGCGATGTCGCGCCCTATCGCCCTCGATCTCAACGCGATCGTGAAACGCACGGTATCGAGCGTCCAGGCGTTGGCCGAATTGCACGGGTTGGCGCTTGTCTTCGATGCCGGCGACGGCCGTCCGCACATTGTCGCCAATCCGACGGCGATGCGCCAAATCCTGCTCAACCTGCTGACCAACGCCATCAAGTTCACGCCGCGCGGCGGCGACGTTCGCGTTGCAACGGGATTTATTCCGGATGGCCGCATCTTTCTCGTCGTTCGCGACACGGGTTGCGGCATGAACGGCAAGACCAACACAGATTCCGCGGTCGCTTCTGCTGGATATTCTGGCGGCGTTTCCGAGCCGTGGGCGCATGGACATGGCATCGGTCTGCCACTCGTGCAGCGGCTCGTGCGCGAGATGGGCGCCGACATCGAGATCGATAGCGCTCCCGGAAAGGGCACGGTTGTGCTGATCGCCTTCGGCGGCTCTACGCGCTCATCCGCGTGAATGAGATTGCGATGATTGCCGGCGTCGCCTTTCCGCTCTAGCTAGTTG
>NZ_DATNBA010000043.1:0-60683 GCF_035572195.1 Hyphomicrobium sp.
TCAACGCCATCTCGACGATCCTGATCGGCATTGTCACGCTCGGCGTATTGATCGCCGCGTATTTCTCGAAGCGCTCGGCGGAACGCGAAGACCAAGAACGCCGCCGGGCGTTCGGCGCCGTCGGCTAGGAACCTTGATTCCACTCACTCGATGGCCGGACTTGACCCCGCCATCCAGTGCAAAACGAAAATGTCGCTTTTGGCCCTGGATGGCCGCCTCGGAGGGCGGCCATGGAGTGAATGGGACGTCACCTCACGCAAAATTTGTGCTTGGCTTGGATGCAAGCTAATCGTGCGCTCGTGAAGGCTCAAAATCACATAGCTTCGTACTACGCCGCGACCGCCAATGACCGGACGCGCCATCCGGCGCTCGAAGGCACGGTCAAGGCCGACGTGTGTGTCATCGGCGGCGGCTTCTCGGGCGTCGCGACGGCATTGACGATGGCCGAGCGCGGCCGTTCCGTCGTCCTTCTCGAAGCCAACCGCATCGGCTGGGGCGCATCGGGACGCAACGGCGGCCAGATGATCGGCGGCATCAGCGGCGAAGCGGCGATTAAGCGCCAGCACGGCGCGGCCGGTGCCAAGCTCGTCCGCGATATTCGCTACCGCGGCCACGAGATCATCGAGGGGCGCATCGCCAAATATGGCATCTCTTGCGATCTGAAACACGGCTGGATGGAGGTCGCGGCCCGCCCGAGCCATATGCGTGCTATCCGCGCCCATGTCGCAGAGCGCATCAAGGACGGCGACGGCGATCATCTCGAAATTGTCGAGCCGCAGAATATGCCGCGCGTCCTTGGCACGACCTCCTATCATGGCGGTGTCATCGACCCTCGCAGCGGTCATCTGCATGGCCTCAATCTGTGCCTTGGCGAAGCCCGCGCCGCGGTGAACCTTGGCGTCAGGATTTTCGAGGAAACGCCGGCCGTCGCTCTCGAAGGCGGCGCCAAGCCTTGGGTCAAGACCGAGCGCGGCCGCGTCGAGGCGGAAACCGTCGTCATCGGCGGGGAAATCTTCGACAACTTCGATCAGCCGAGGCTCAAAGGCCTGATGCTGCCGACGGGAAGCTACATCATCGCGACGGAGCCTTTGAGCGATGCCGTCGTGGCGGCGATCAATCCGCAGGATCTCGCCGTCGCCGACAGCAACGTCGTGGTCGATTACTTCCGGCTTTCAGCCGATCGCCGCATGCTCTTTGGCGGCCGTTGCAATTACTCAAACCGCGATCCTACGGATATCGGTGCTTCCATTCAGCCACGAATGATCGGGATTTTCCCCCAGCTTGCCGATGCGAAGATCGACTTCGCATGGGGCGGGCGCATCGCAATCATCGTCGACCGCGTGCCCGCCGTCGGCCGCCTCGCGCCGAACCTCTATTTCCTGCAGGGCTACTGCGGCCACGGCGTCAACGCTTCGCATATCGCGGCTGAAATCGTCTCGGATGCAATTTGCGGAACGACCGAACGGTTCGATCTGTTCGATCGCATTCGTCACGTGCGGCTGCCGCTCAGCGACCTTTTCGGCAATCAGATGCTGGCGCTCGGCATGCTCTATTACCGCCTGCGCGATCTGCTTTAGAACGACGCTACCAGCGCAAGACCCGCGAGCCGATTAAGGCTCCGAGTACGGTCATCAAAACGAAGCCGATCGAATACCAGGCGGCGACGAATAACGGACTGTCGTCCGTGCAATGGCTGGCATAAAGCGTCGCGGCGATGCCGGCGGACAGCAGGCCGCCGACGGCTCCGGCAACGGTTGGGTTCGCGGGCGCACCGGAGCGCAGCGCGTAGAGCACGGCAGCGAACGGCGCCAGGGACAGCAACGGGATCACCGTGACGCAGAACAATGAATTGCGCCCGATCATCCGTGCATGCCAGGCATCAGCCGGCACCGAGGCGAGCTCGAAAATAATCGCAGCCAACAGCAGCGCCGGACCCAGAGCCAGCCACCACAGCCGCTTGCCGGGCGCGAAGTCCGGTCGCGCCAGACCGCGAACGAGTAGAAACGCCGGAATGGCGACGCTCAGCGTCAGCACGAACTTGAAAAGGAAGCGGCCTGAGTTCATCGCGACGTTCGAAAAATCCGCACGAACACCGAAGGCCCACAGGAAATAGGCGAGCGACAGCAAGGCCCCGATTGCGACCGCGACGGCAAGCGTGCGCGCAATCGGCGGCTCGACGCTCGGAGCGTCGGCGGCAAGGGCTCTGATCAGGTCGTCGGTCTTCATAACTTCTTCTCTTGATAGGTATCGGCGAGCGTCTTCAGGCTACGGTGCAACGCGACGCGCACCGCGATTTCGGTCATTCCGAGCCGCGCCGCGACATCGCGGGCGGAATGCCCGTCGATGCTGATCGCCTGGACGATCTCGCGGTTGCGCTCCGGAAGACGGTTCAGCACGCGTGTCACGTCATGAGCGTCGATCGAAGCCTGCTGGTCCTCTCCCTCGAATTCAAATTGCGTCAGGTCGACTGAAACTTCCGGACGCCGGCCGCGTCGGCGCAAATCATCGATCATCTTGTTGCGCGCAATCGCCAGCATCCACGGCCCGAGCGGCATTGATGCGTCCCAGGTATGGCGCTTCAGGTGAATCGCGAGCAGCACGTCCTGCACCACATCCTCAACATCATCACGCGCAATACCAACGCCGGCAAAGCCGCGACGAACGACGCCGCGCAACACATGCGACAAGTCTGCCAGAAGTGTGCGGTAAGCCCCTTCATCGCCCGCGATTGCAGCGCGCATCAGCCGGGACCATTCCGCGTCTCGAGCCTTCCGGTCCAAAACTAGCCTTCCAATATTGCTTCGCTGGCCGGGAACAAAACGTTACGTGCGGCGCCCGTCCGCTTCGCGCATATGGCAGATGCGCCAGGGGCTCCGCAAGATGCGAGCATGGCTGTCGCGGGGGAGGGCCGAGCCGGATTTAACCCTGGGGCAGCCAGATCCAGAGAATGGCGACGTAGGTCAGCCCATGCAGGAGCTGGTCGAAGCCGAGCGCACACCAATATTGCCTGTCGGCGAACCGCCATCCGTAGTGATGGACGATCTGCTCTTTCGCCCAGTCGATGTGGTAATGGACCAGGAATTCGACTGCGAGAAGCCAGCAGGCAAGCACCGCGCTGCCGCCCGGAAAAAGCAAAAAAACGGGCGCCGTCAAAAGGATATGGATAAGCGCGTGGAGCAGGCCACCCGGCGCACCGTAGATGCCCTTTTGCCGGTAGATCGTCTCGGTCTGCAGAAAGAAATCGGCAACGGCATGCTTGGCCAGAAGGTAGGCCATAGCCGCAAGCGTCGCGTGTACGGGTGACATGATGATCCAATACCGTGTAGCGGACCCCTCCGATTATCCCGAACATACTGGTGCTTCCAGATGCTCGAATAAAGCAAAAGCGTCCGCTAACCCTGCCGGATAGCGTTTCTAGCGCCGCAGGGATGGATCAGCTGTCACGTGGGGAACAAGTCCAGGCAACGTCACCGTGCCTGGACTTGGGGTTCTGAAGGCGCGGCTCAGTTAACCCGCTGAACCTCGACGAGGTTATCGGAGAACGTCGGCGCCCGGCCGAGGCCGCACCAGGCGTCGGACGAGATGCTGTTGACCGAACCGTCCGAGCGGTTGAGCGAGCGCCAATAACCGAGCGTGGCGACGACGACGCCATCCGGCACATCGTCCGTCACCTTGGCAACGCCTTCGAAATCGCCGCGGTCGTTGTAGACCCGGACGGGATCGCCCTCGCGGATCGAACGTTTCGTGGCATCGCCCGGCGAGATCATCACGAACTGTTCGCCCTGGCCTTTGATCTTGTGAGGCTCGTTCGCGTAGCACGAGTTCAGGAACCCGTGGCTCTTCGGTGAAACGATGTTGAGCGAATAAAGCTTGGCTCTTTCCGGGTTCGTCTCGGGTCTCTCGCGGGCCGGCACGTAACCGGGAAGCGGATCGACCGGCTCACCCGCCTGATCACCGTCGTACATGGCGCGGAACGGTCCGGCCACGAAGTTCGTGGCACCGTGCAGCAACATCTCGACTTTGCCCGAGGGCGTTGGGAATTTGCCTTCGGCGTGCGGCGCGCGCGTGTCGGCGGGGCCGACGTCGATCCTGTAGTAGCCGTGCTCCTTGAAATAATTCATGTCGATGCCGCCCATCTTGGGGTCGGTCCAGTTGATGTATTCGGCGCAAAGCTCGCTATCGGTCATTTTGAAAACGGGATCGTCGAAGCCCATTTCCTTGGCGAGCAAACGCCACATGTCGCTCGTCGGCTTGCACTCTCCGGGCGGATTGATCGCCTTCTGATTGTACGTGAAATAGAAATGACCCCACGACCACATCATGTCTTCGGCCTCGCCGGCCATCGCCGACGGCAGCACGATATCGGCGTACTTCGCGGTATCGGTGAGGAAGTGCTCCGCCACCACGGTGAACAGATCTTCTCGCTTCAAACCTTCGACGATTTTATTCGTCTCAGGCGCCTGCGATACCGGATTGGTGCAGAACACGAACAGGCTTTTGATCGGCGGATCGAGTTCGCCGGTCAGCGCCGCGCCGAGCCGAAGATTGTTAATGGCGCGCGTGCCCGGCTTGATCCAGTCGGGCCTCGCTGCTTTGGTCCAGTCGACCGGGAAGTCCCAGAGCGGCATCTGTAAGAGACCGCCTCCGACGTGTCGCCACGAACCGACAAGTGCCGGCAGGCAGCAGGCGGCGCGAATGGTTTGTCCGCCGCCGGCGCTACGTTCGAGGGCGACGCCGATACGAATGACCGATGGCTGAGCGGTTGCAAACTCGTGAGCGAACTTTTCGACGTCGGCGGCCTTCACACCGGTAATTTTTTCGACGTATTCGGGCGTGAATTCGGCGGCGCGTTCTTTGAGTTCGGGAAATCCGACCGTGTATTTGTCAACGTAGTCCTGATCGACCAGGCCTTGCTGAATGATGGAATTGATGAAGCCCATCGCCAAAGCGCCATCGGTGCCGGGCTTCGGGCAGATGTGCCAGTCGCCGGCCTTTGCCGTACGCGACTTGAAGGAGTCGATGACGACGATCTTGGCGCCGCGCTTTTGTGCTTCGAGCACGAATGGCCAGTGATGCAGGTTGGTCGAAATCGAATTGCATGCCCAGATGACGATGAACTTCGAATGGACGAAGCTCTCCGGATCGACGGCGCCGGTTGGGCCAACCGTCAGCAGCCATGCGGTCGATGAGCCGGACGCGCAGAACGTCTTCTCGTTGACCGTCGTTCCGAGCCGGTTGAAGAATGGGTCGCCGGAGTTGATGCCTTGCACCAGGCCCATGTTACCCAGATAGCTGTACGGCATGATTGCCTGGCTGCCGTACGTGCCGATGATCTCGCGCCAGCGCGTGCCGATCTCTGAAATCGCCTCGTCCCAGGTGATGCGCTCGAACTGCCGCGAACCCTTCGGGCCGGAGCGCCTCATGGGGTACATCAGCCGGTCCGGATTGGCGTGGTGATCGTGGAAGTCTTTCAGCTTCACGCACAGGCCGCCGCGGGTCATCGGGTGGTTTTTCTTGCCCTTGACTGAAATGAGCTGCCCGCCCCTGACCTCGTAATCCATCGAGCAGGTGTCCGGACAATCGTGCGGGCATGCTCCATGGAATATTTCGGTTTTGACCTGTTCGTTCATCGTGTTCCCTCCGCTAGGATTGGCGTCCTGTAGGGCGCTCATTGTTGATACATTTTCGGGCACTCTCGCACCGTTCGCCCGAAGCGTCCAATTGAAAAGCGTTCATTATCTCGCAGTGCAAAAATATCCGCATGCGTCTCTTTTCAAATTGATTGTTGTTGGACTTGTCGGCTTTCGCTGAAATTCGCGACTCTCCGGAGTGAAGCGCTCTCTCACGGTGCGTCCGGGGCCGCGCAGCAGTCTTCGTAGACGTGTTCGTATTCGCGCGCGTCCCGCACGCTGTATGTGCCTGCGATGATCTCATGTGCACGACTCTCCAGTGGAACCTTGCCGTGTGCGCCGGGAAGGTCGAGCACGTACGTCGGCAGTGCCAGTCCTGAAAGCCGCCGCCGAAGCTCCGACATCAAGGCTTGGCCCTCTCCGATCGTCGTGCGGAAGTGCGCAGTGCCGGGCGCCAGGTCACCGTGATGCAGGTAGTAGGGTTTGACGCGAACCTCGACCAACGCTCGCATCAAAGCTTCGAGCGTGTCTGCATTGTCGTTGACGCCGCGCAGTAAAACCGTCTGGCTGACAATAGGGATACCGGCGTCGACGATGCGCGCGATGGCGGCGCGTGCGTCGCCCGTCAATTCGCGCGGATGGTTCGTGTGCAGTCCGACGAAGACGGTTTGGGTCGTTGCGCGAAGCGCCGCGATCAGCGCCTCCGTAACGCGCTCCGGATCGACGACCGGCACGCGCGTGTGCCAGCGCAGCACCTTCACATGCGGAATGGCCGACAGCGCTTCGGTGACCTCGCGGATACGGCGCGGGGACAATACGAAGGGATCGCCGCCGGTCAGAATGACTTCCCAGACGGCAGGCGTCGCGCGGATGTAATCGAGCGCGGCAGCAAGGTCATCGGCCGACAGGGCCTCGCCGTTCTCCGGCCCGACCATTTCGCGACGGAAGCAGAAGCGGCAGTAGACCGGACAGACGCTTGCGATTTTCAACAGCACGCGGTCGGGGTAGCGATGCACGATACCGGGCGCCGGGCTCTTCAAGCGATCGCCGATCGGGTCGTCGCGCTCTGCGGCGTGCGTTACGAGTTCGCGCGGATCGGGCACGAACTGCCGCGCTATTGGATCGTTCGCATCGCTTCGGTCGATGAGGCTGGCGATGTCCGGCGTGATGGCGATCGTGTAGCGGGCCCCCACGTCGGTTATCGCGGCGCGGGCAGCTTCGGGAATGAGGCCCTCGGTGATCAAATCATCAACCGACGTCAGCTTGCGAGGAAGTTCCGTCATGCCGGAGGCCATGCGTCGGTATCGTGATCCGGGTGCTGATAGGAAACGAGGTTCGTTAGAAAATGAGCGGCCACCGCATCATCGAGCGTCTGCTTTGCCGGAAGTTCGTGAATGCGATCGACGTAAGGCAACTTGGCCTCGACGCCCCATTGCAGTTTCGGCGAGATCTTTTCGGGCGTGTCGAAAGCTCCAATGGCGAGAGCGATGCCGTCGGGCGCTTCGTAGGTGAGCGGCGTACCGCAGTCTCCACAGAAGCCGCGCGACACTGCATTCGACGACTGAAATTTTTTAAGTTGGCCGCGCGTCCATGTGAGTTTCGCATCGCGCAGCGAGACAAGCGGCGCGTAGAAGCCGCCGAACGCCTTCTGACACATGCGGCAATGACAAACCGAAGCATCGCCCAATCTACCCTCGGCACGAAAGCGCATCGCGCCGCATTGGCAGCCACCGGAATGGGTTGAGGTCATTGCCAACTCCTTCTCCCATCGCCCCAAGAGCAGCGGGGGCAGATCGCCTAATTGCCGCCATCCGCAATCGGCGTCCAGATGACCTGATCGACCCGCTCGGCACCAACGGCCAGCATAACCAGCCGGTCGAAGCCGAGCGCACAGCCCGATGCGGGCGGCATCTTAGCCAGCGCAGCAAGAAAATCCTCATCGATCGGATAGCGCTCGCCATAGATGTGGCTTTTCTCCGCCATCCGGGTTTCAAAGCGGCGGCGCTGCTCGCCGGCGTCGGTCAACTCCCCAAAGCCGTTGGCGAGTTCGACGCCGCATGCGTAAAGTTCGAAGCGTTCGGCCCAGATCGGAGCGACGGGGTCGGGCCGGGCAAGCGCCGCCTCGTTCGCCGGATAGCGGTAGAGAATATCGGCTTGGACGAGCCCGAGCTGGGGTTCCACTTTCTCAACGATAACGCGGCTGAAAATATCCGACCATGAATCCTGTTCGCCGACTTGAATACCGGCATCGCGAACCCGAGTAGCAAGCGCGTCGCGATCGACGCTGGTTTTCGTCAGCGTTTCGCCAAGACCGATACCGGCGGCGGCAAACGCGTCTTCGACCGCCCGGCGCCCGAGTGGCCTCAGCGGATCGCAAACCTTGCCGCGAAACGTCCAGGGCGAGTGGCCGCTCGTATCGGCCGCAATCCTCAGGATCGCCGCGCAGTCATCCCATAGGGCTTCATAGGGTGCGTCCGTCCGATACCATTCGAGCATCGTGAATTCCGGCGCGTGCAGCGCGCCCCGCTCGCGATTGCGGAACACGGGCGCGAACGTGAAGATCTTCGTTTCCCCCGCAGCCAGCAATTTCTTCATCGCGAATTCGGGCGACGTGTGGAGATAAAGATCGCGGCGCGACAAATCGGTCGCCACGAGTTCGGTCGCGAAAGCATGCAAATGCGTCTCGTTGCCGGGAGACACCTGCAGGCACGCCGTCTCGACCTCTATGAAGCCTTGGGAAACAAACCAGGCCCGGATGGCCGCCTTGATCCGGCCACGCATGATAAGAAATGGCCGGCGGTCGGCATGTTTGTCGGCATTCCACCAGGGCGAAGGTTGCGACATCGGACCAATTTGGGCTTTTGCGGGTGAGGTTGCCGCACTTTGCGACACATAACTTGGCGGCTGAAGGGTAAGCGGGTAAGAGACGCGGAGATTCCCTGCAGGCTACCCGCTACTCGACCGTCCGATCAGGTGGCCGCGGCGCTTGAATTTTGAGAACGGAGACCACTGGTGGTGAAGGTTATTGCAAGCTCGGTCCGCAAAGGCAATGTGCTCGATCTCGAGGGCAGGCTTGCCGTTGTGATGCACGCGGAAAACATTCACCCCGGCAAGGGAACGCCCGTCACGCATCTCGAAATGCGCCGTATCGCCGACGGCGTGAAGGTCGTCGAGCGCTACCGGACGACCGACCAGGTCGAGCGCGCCTATCTCGATGAAAAGGACTACAATTATCTCTACGAAGACGACATGGGTTTCAACTTCATGCATCCCGAGACGTTCGACCAGATCACCATTCCGAAGGATGTCGTCGGCGATCAGGGGCAGTGGCTGCAGGAGGGTATGACGTGCCTCGTCGCGCTGCATGAGGGCAATCCGATTTCGATCGAGCTGCCGCAGCGCGTGACGCTGGAAATCGTCGAGGCCGATCCGGTCGTCAAAGGCCAAACCGCGTCATCGTCCTATAAGCCCGCCAAACTCTCGAACGGCGCCCGCGTGATGGTGCCGCCTCACATCGGCGCCGGTACCCGCGTCGTCGTCATGACGGCCGATGGCTCATACGTCGAGCGCGCCAAGGACTAAGAAACAGCCTTCGCAAATACAAAGCGCCGCCTGGCTGTTGCCGGCGGCGCTTGGCTTGTCGATTTTATCCTGGATTAACCGCGGCATTCATCATCGAACGCGAAGCAGGCGCGGTCGTCGCCGCGATTGCACCGGAACGCCCACCGGTCGCACCGCTCACGCCAGCGGCGATGCTCGTAGGCGTTGGCGCGGCTGGAGTTTGCGATGATCGCCGCCGCACTGAGACCAATAATTGTGCCCGCCACAATACCGGCGCCCCGGCCCGCTTCGGCCGGCGTGGTCATCGCCGGAACGACGGCGCTGACCATCATCAGCGAAGCTACCCCGGTCATCATGAGTTTTTTCATAAGTCTCTCCCTCTGGCCTCGCGCTCGGCGTCAGCCTGTTCATTCGCAAACGCTCGATGGTCATACCCGGACGGGTGCGACCCAGGGCACGCGTCACCATTCGCCATTCCCACTGAACCATGGTGAAATTTTGATGTGCAGGTGACTTCGCTAAAACATCGCGCCGGGACGCAGTTAAATATCCAACTTCAAGACATCGACGACGGTGCCCTCCGGCTGGCGAGGCGAATCGGCGGCAACGACGAGCAGGCAGTCGGCGCGTTGCAACGCTGTGATTAGGCCGCTGTCTTGACTCTTGAACGGCGTTACCCGCGGCGGCGAATGGGTGATATCGAGCGCCGCCCGCATGTAGTGCTGACGCGGTCCGTTCGCCTCGACCGGCTCAGTAAGAACGGCGTCGATCGTCGCGAGAGGCGCCTCGCGGCCGAGCAGCCACCCGATAAGCGGTACGAGAAACACGCGCGCCGAAATCACCGCCGAAACCGGATTTCCAGGCAGGCCAAGGCAGTGCTGGCGGACGCCCGCAACGACGCGAGACCCAAAGAACAGCGGCTTTCCGGGGCGCATTGCAATTTTGTAGAAATCGAGCCGCGCGCCGGCCCTTTCGAGGGCAGGGCGGACGAGATCGTGGTCTCCGACGGAAGCCCCGCCAATCGTCAGGAGGATGTCGGCGCCATCGGAAACGTTCAAGGCGGCAGCAAGAGACTCATGCGAATCGCGTGCAATGCCGAGAACGCGCGCCTCTCCGCCCGCGGCTTCGACCATTGCGGCGAGTCCAAAGGAATTGGAGGCCCAGATTTGACCGTGCCGCAATGGCGCTCCGGGCTCGACGAGTTCGTCGCCGGTCGAGAGAATCGCCACGACGGGCTTACGGATGACCGGAAGCGTTGCGTGGCCGGCGCTCGCAGCGAGGAGAACATCTCGGGCCGTCAGGCGGCGACCCTGCTGCAAAAGTATCTCGCCCTTTATGAAGTCCTGCCCCCGGGTACGAACATTCGCCCCGCGCAGGACGACCTCGCGGATGGTGACGGTCGTGCCATTGGCTAGCACGTCTTCCTGGATGACAACGGAGTCAGCGCCTTCTGGCATTGCGCCGCCCGTGAAAATGCGTGCCGCCTGACCCTTGCCGAGCCTGTCTGCAAAGGGCTTTCCCGCGCCGGATTCCCCGATGACGACGAACGACGCGGGCGTCGTCGCCCCATCCATTGAGCTGACCGCGTAGCCGTCCATTGCGGACGCATCGAAGGGCGGGTTGTCGACACGAGCGGCGACGGAATTCGCAAGCGTGCGACCGAAGGCGTGGCGGAGATCGACGTCTTCGGATTCGAGCAGGGCCGCAGAGTCGAGAATGCGCTGCAGCGCCTCGGTTACAGGCAGCAACGCCATGATATCACCGGCCTCCCGAACGTGGGCGGGCTTTGAACTTTCCGGACTTTCCGCCTTCTTTCTCAACGAGGCGAACGCCATCGACGGTCATCGATTTATCGACCGCCTTCAGCATGTCGTAGAGCGTCAGGCATGCGATCGACACCGCAGTCAACGCTTCCATCTCGACGCCGGTCTGGCCGGAGACTTTGACTTCGGCTTTGACGTGGACGCCGGGCGGGACCTCCGACAGCGCAAAATCGACAGTTGCTTTTGTAATCGCCAGCGGATGGCAAAGCGGGATCAGCTCGTGCGTGCGTTTCGCGGCCATGATCCCGGCGATCCGGGCAGCTCCGATCACATCACCTTTTTTCGATTGGCCGCTTTCGACCAGAACCAGAGTTTCCGGCCGCATCGAGATGAAGCCTTCGGCGACGGCCCGACGCGCCGTGATCGCCTTCTCCGACACGTCGACCATGCGGGCCTGACCCTTGTCGTCGATGTGAGAAAGCTTGCTCATGCCGAAGCACCCGAAGCAAGGAGCGCCCTCGTCGCCGCGGCGACGTCGGCTTGGCGCATCAGGCTTTCACCGACGAGATAGGTATGAACGCCGGCCTTCGCGAGACGCGCAATATCGGCGGGCGTGAATATCCCGCTCTCGCCGACGACGATCCTGTCCGGCGGAATTTTCGGCGCCAGCTTTTCCGTCATCTCGAGGCTTACCTCGAATGTTTTGAGATTGCGATTGTTGATGCCGATCAGACGGCAATCGAGTTCGAGTGCGCGATCGAGTTCGGCGGCATTGTGAACCTCGGCGATCGCGTCCATGTCCCAATCTTTCGCCGCCGAAGCGAGGTCGCCGGCGGTGCGGTCATCCACTTCTGCGAGAATGATCAGGATGCAATCGGCGCCCCAGGCGCGCGCTTCGGCAACCTGGTAAGTATCGATCATGAAGTCCTTGCGCAGCACCGGCAGGGCCGTTGCTTGCCGCGCGGCGGTGAGGAAATCTGGCGCGCCCTGAAACGAAGGACGGTCCGTCAGCACTGACAGACACGCCGCACCTCCGGCCTCGTAAGCCTTGGCGAGCGACGGCGGATCGAAATCGGCGCGGATCAAACCCTTCGAAGGCGACGCCTTCTTGATCTCGGCGATCAGTGCCGGCTCGTTGTGCTTGAGCTTGGCTTCGATGGCGCCCGCGAATGAGCGCACCCTCGGTGCCGAACGGGCGTGTTCGGCAATGACACGCAGCGGCCGCAGCTCTTTGGCGCGTGCCACCTCCTCACGTTTGTAAGCCGTGATCTTCTCGAGAATGTCAGCCATATCAGATCGCTTCGTTCGTCACTGCCACGAGACGGTCGAGGGCGCGCGAGGCGCGTCCGCTGTCGATCGAAGCGTTAGCCTTTTCGATGCCGTCCGCAAGCCCGTCCGCCTTGCCTGCGATGATCAGCGCGGCGGCGGAGTTCAACACCACGATGTCTCGGTAGGGTCCCGGTTCGCCTTGCAGCAGGGCGTGGATCGCGGCGGCGTTCGTCGCTGCATCCCCGCCTTTGAGCGCGGCGATGTCGCTCCTCGCGAGGCCCACCTCTTCGGGCGTCAGATCAAAAGCGAAAATGTCGCCGTCCTTAAGTTCCGCGATGTGCGTCACCCCCGTCGTCGTCAGTTCGTCCATGCCGTCGTCGCCATGCACGACCCACGCATGTACCGAGCCCAGTTTGCGCAATACCTCCGCCACCGGTTCGACGAGCTTGCGATCATAAACACCGAGCACCTGCCGTGTGACCTTGGCCGGATTGCAGAGTGGTCCGAGTAGATTGAGGATCGTGCGTAATCCGAGATCATTGCGGATCGGAGCCCAGGTTTTGAAGGCAGGGTGATAAAGCGGCGCCCAGAGAAAGCCGACACCGGCATCGGCGATCGCACGCGACACGACCACGGGCGGCACATCGAGTTTAACACCGAGCGCAGCCAGCACGTCGGAAGCGCCGGACAGCGACGTCACGGCGCGATTGCCGTGCTTGGCGACGATTGCGCCCGCCCCCGCCGCGACGAACGTTGCCGCCGTCGAAATATTATAAGTGCCGTGGCTGTCGCCGCCGGTGCCGACGATGTCGATGGCATTGGGAGGCGCGTCGACGGTCGTCATGCGGCCACGCAAAAATTTGGCAGCCCCCGCGATCTCATCCGTCGTCTCGCCGCGGACGCGGAGCGCCATCAGGAATGCCCCCATCGCAACCGGCGGCGCGATCCCCGACATCAACAGATCGAGTGCCGCTTGCGTTCCCTCATCGGTGAGGGTTTCGCCGTCGGCGATGCGGTTCATCAGACGTTTCAGTTCGCGTGCAGGGTTTGCAACCGTCATGCGCCGCTCAAGCCGCCTTGAGGCTTTTCGGCGTGAAGCCGGCGAGCGTCAGAAAATTTGCGAGCAACGCGTGACCCTGCTGCGAGGCGATGCTTTCCGGATGGAACTGCACGCCGTGCACGGCATATGTCTTGTGCTGCAGCCCCATGATCAGGCCATCGTCGGTCTCCGCCGTGATCTCGAGGCAATCGGGCAGCGTTGCGCGGTCGACGATCAGCGAATGATAGCGCGTGATCTCGAACCGCTTCGGCAGACCCTTGAAGACGCCTTTGCCGGTATTGTTGATGGACGACAGCTTCCCATGCATCGGTGCCGGCGCGCGCACGACCTTGCCGCCGTAAGTCTGTCCGATCGCCTGATGCCCGAGGCAGACGCCAAGCAGTGGGATTGTCGGCCCGGCTTTCTTGATCAGATCGAGGCAGACGCCGGCTTCGTTGGGCGTGCAGGGGCCGGGCGAAAGCACGATGGCTTTCGGCTTCTTCTCCATGACTTCTTCGGCCGAAATCTTGTCGTTGCGGATCACGACGCTCTCGGCACCAAGCTCACCCAGGTAATGGACGAGATTGTAGGTAAAGCTGTCGTAGTTATCGATCAGAATGAGCATGGTGGCTTTGGTCCATGGGGCATCGGCATCGCCGTCTGGATTTCGTTCTAGCAGACGGGCCGCGTGGCGCGACAGGGAATATAGGCCCGTGCGCGCGACATTCAAATTGCGGCTAGGCGCGGTCGCGTGGCGTGATGAAGGCCTCGAGCCGCCCGGCGGCAGGGATGAGATCGCGCCAAGCTACCTGCGGAAAAGTAAATACCGCCAAAGCGGCGGTAGGAAGCTTGTCTTCGAGCCGCGAGATCGATTTCGCGTCTCCGGTGCCCATGAGCATCAGAGCCAGGCCGTGAAGACCTGGATTGTGCCCGATCATCAGCACCGATTTGGCGTCGATTGGAACGGCCTTGAGCCTATCGTAAAGTGCGTCGGGACTTGTGAGATATAGCCTGTCATCGAAGTCGACTTCGGCGGGTGGACCTTGGAGGCGAGGCGAGACAAGTTGAAGGGTCTCGCGCGTCCGCTTCGCCGGTGAACAGAGGATGAGCTGAGGTACGAAATGCAACTCTTTCAGGGCCTTTCCCATGATCTGAGCCGCGGCGCGTCCCCGATCGTTCAAGGGGCGGTCGAAATCATCGAGGTCCGAATCGTCCCAGCTCGACTTGGCATGGCGGAGGAGTCCGAGGGAAAGCATTGAAGCCTTGGGTTGGCGTTGCGGCGGATGATCGGACTGTATAGCACGTCTCCATTGCCGTTAAGCGTCAGGCCATAGTCGCGCCGCCGCGATACAGGACACGTCACAAATGGACTACGTGTTCGCTCCGATCGTCTGGCTGCTCGGCTTCGTCGTAAACGTCGTGCTGTGGCTCGTCTGGCAGCTGTTGTGGATCGTATTGTGGCTGGTGCTGCCGATCCTCGTGATCGCATTCATTGCACTGCGCGCCGCCGAATACATACTCGGGCAAGAGAGGGTGCGTGCTTGGGTCAGAGCGCGCACCGCCAAATACGGAACGGCAGCATCGATCCGCGCGCGCCGGCTGCTCTTTGCGCTGGGCGTCGTTCCGATAGGCGTTCTGTTCTGGTTCGTGATTTACGCGGTCTGGCACAGTATCGTCAGCCTTTTGTGGCGGCCGCGATGGACCCCGTGGCGGCGCGCATGGGCGAAACGCTGGCGCCCCAAGCCGCAATCCTGAGAGCAATCCGGCGGACTTGGTTAGCCGAACATCCCGCCGTTGCCGCCCGAACCCGACGTCATTCCACGGCCGGATTTCGAGGCAAAGCGCACGGCCTCTTCGGCGGCGCGGACGACGGCTCTCGCCTTATTGATGCATTCCTGCTGCTCATTTTCGGGAATGCTGTCATGCACGATGCCGGCGCCCGCCTGTACATGGATCATGCCGTCCTTCAAAATCGCGGTGCGCAGCACGATGCAGGTGTCCATCTCGCCGCCCGCCGAAAAGTACCCGACACATCCCGCATAGGGCCCGCGTTTCGCCTTCTCGAGCTCGGCGATGATTTGCATGGCCCGGACTTTTGGCGCCCCGGAAACCGTGCCCGCCGGAAAACCCGCCATCAGCGCGTCGATCGCATCATAATTGTCGTGGTCCAAACGCCCGACGACATTCGAGACGATGTGCATGACGTGGCTATAGCGCTCGATGACGAATTGATCGGTGACGGTGACGCTGCCTGTCGTCGACACCCGGCCGATGTCATTGCGGCCGAGATCGAGAAGCATCAGGTGTTCCGAACGCTCCTTCGGATCGGCGAGGAGGGCGGCGGCGAGCGCCTTGTCTTCGGCATCGTTGACGCCACGCCGTGCCGTACCGGCGATCGGCCGGATCGTGACTTCGCCCTCGCGCACGCGCACGAGAATTTCGGGCGACGAGCCGACAAGCTGAAACGTGCCGAAGTCGAGATGAAAGAGAAACGGCGAAGGATTGAGGCGCCTCAGCGACCGGTAAAGCGCAAACGATGGCAGTTCGAAAGGCGCCGAAAAACGCTGCGACAGCACCACCTGGAAGATGTCGCCAGCCTTGATGTAGTCTTTCGCCTTGGCGACCATCGCCAAGTAATCGGCGGCCGTCGTGTTGGATTGTGGCTCGGGGAGCGACAACGATTCCGTTGTCGCCGATGATCCATGCGGCAACGGCGCATCGAGATTTTGCATGGCGCCGTGAATGCGGGCCAGTGCGGCGGCATAGGCGTCCGCGGCATTGATCCCGGCGCTCGGACGCACCGGCGTCACCAGGATCATTTCGTCTTTCACATTGTCGAAGATCAGCATCAATGTCGGACGGATCAAGATCGCGTCCGGCACGCCGCACGTATCCGGTGTCATCTCCGGAAGCTTCTCGATGAGCCGCACGGTGTCGTAGCCCATGAAGCCGAAAATACCGGCGGCCATCGGCGGCAGCGCTTCGGGAAGCACAATGGCGCTTTCGGCCAGGAAGTTTCGCAGCGACTGAAGCGTCGGCGCATCGTCAGAGACGAAAGCACCGGCATCGGCCATCGGCGTTCTGTTGAGGGAAGCCGTCTCGCCGACGGCCTGCCAGACGACGTCCGGCGCAAAGCCGATCACGGAATAACGGCCGCGCGCCGATCCCCCTTCGATCGATTCAAGGAGAAAACTCATCGGCCGCCGGTCGCCGAGCTTCAGGTAGGCCGAAACAGGCGTCTCCAGGTCGGCGATAAGGCGCGTCCAGATTACCTGCGCCGTGCCTTGGTCGTAGACCTTGGCGAACCGATCCTCCTCCGGGAAAATTTCGGCTCCGGGTCCTGAACTCGCGGCGTCGGATTGCACGCCAGGTCCGGTCGGTAAGGATCGTGCCGTCAAGGCGTTCACCTTTTCATCACTCATTGCTGACGCCAAGGGCGCTGTTCAGTTCGGCTTGATTGATGGAGGTGCCATAACGGTTCTTCAGCGCTTCGGTGTATTCGGTCAGCGTCTGATTTGCGAGTTCGTCCTGGAGTTCGCGCGTTAGCCCATCAGTTTCCGTCAGTGATGGCGCGGGTGCCGGAATAATGTCAGCGACGCGAAACACGATCTGGGTGTTCGCATCCGGCGAGTCGCCATGCCCGGCGCGGCCTTTTGGAAGAGCAAAGGCTTGCGCGACCATCGCCTCTGAAATGCTCTGCGGTATCGTCTTGCGTGTCAGCGGATCGGTCTTCTCGACCTTGTTCTTTGCCTCCGCCTCTAGTGCAGTCATCGGCTCGCCGGTATTGACCCGGTCGGTGAGCTTCTTCGCGAGTTCGTTGAGCAGACGCTTGCGCTCCGACCGGACGAAGTTGTCCTTCACCTGATCTTTGACCTGATCGAATGTCTTTTGCTTCGGGGCCTCTGTCGAAAGCACATTCACCCATGCCGAACCGCCATCGGCGAGCTCGATCGCCGCATCGTCGGAATTGCTATCGGGTGCGAACGCCCGAGCGACGATCTTCCTGAGATCGGGTGTCTCCATGACCGGCTTGCCGTCCGGGTTCAATCCCGTAGCATCCGTCGCAGGAATTTCCTTGAACGTCAGCTTTGACTGATCGGCAATTTCCTTCAGCGTCTTGCCCGCCAGCCGCGCATCCTCCACTTCGTCGTGCTTGTTCTGCAGATCCGTCTTCGCCTTTTCGATCGCGATCTTGTCTTTGACTTCATCCTTCACGTCGGCGAGCGTGTGAGTGACGCCCGGCTCGATCTGCGTGACGCGGAGAATGACGGTCGCGAAGCGGCCTTCGATGACGTCGGAATACTTATCCTTTTCGAGCGAGAAGGCGGCGTCGGCAACTTTCGGATCGATCAGCGCTTTTTTGCTGATCAGACCAAGGTCGACGTCGGTGTCCTTAGCGCCGGCTTCCTTTGCGACGTCGCCGAACGTCTTCGTTCCATCGCGCAGCGCCTTGAGAGCCGTTTCCGCCGTCGCTTTGTCTTTGAAAGCGATCTGCTGGACGCGGCGCTGCTCGGGCGTGTTGTAACTATCCTTCGACGCCTCGTACGCCTTGGCGATCTCGTCGTCGCTGAGGGTCATCTGCTTCTTGAGATCGTCGACGCTGAGTGTCAGCACCTCGACCTTGCGGTACTCGGGCGTCATGTACTTGGCTTTGTCGGCCTCGTAGACTTCCTTGAGCTTGGCTTCGCTAGGATCCGGGACGGTGACCACTTCGGGATCGATCTTGATCCATTCGATGACGCGCTTTTCGTCATTATAGGCGTGCATCAGATCGAAGAGGGGTTTGGGAACCGTCTGGGCCTTGATGAATGATCCGACTAGCGCCGCCTTGATTTCATCCTGTCGCCTGAGATTGAGGAAACCGCGTTCGGTAAGACCGGTCTGGCGCAGCAAACCTTCGAACCCTTGCTTGGAAAACTTGCCATCCGGGCCTTTGAAGTCGGGATCGGCCTCGACGCTAGCGATGAGCGACTTGTCCGAAAGAGTGAGGCCAAGGTCTTCGGCGTGGTTTTCGAGGGCTGCTCCGACGACGAGTTGCGCGAGAACGCGCCTGTCGAGCCCGATCGCGTGGCCCTGCTCGGCGGTGATGCGCTTGTTCGCCTGTCGCGAAATACGATCGAGTTCGTTTTGGTACTGACGCCGGAATTCTTCGGACGAAATAGAGGTTCCGCCGACTTTCGCAACGGCGCCGCTAGTCCGGCCGGTGAACACGTCGGCAACACCCCAGATGCCGAAGCTGACGACCAGAATTCCAAATAATAATTTGGCGACCGGAGTTTGGGCGCCCCGTCTTAGTGACTCAAGCATGGATCTAGAGAGTCCCGATGATGGAAGCGTGACGCTGTCGCACGGAATGGCGTAGGGTCAACGGGCTTCGTATGGCAACGACCCCACGTGACGGGGCGGATCGGCATGATATGAAGCCTAGGCCGCTCCGGATTGCAAGGGCGCCCACCATCGGCGCTATTTCGCCGGGACGCGGTTTGGAAGAAGAGCTGTCGTGTCTGTAATGAAAAGAGGGGAAATATGGCCCGGCAAGCACACGCGATCCGGCCCCTCGTGGCGGGAAATTGGAAAATGAACGGGTTGCAGGCCAACGTGGCCGAAGCCCTCATCGTGCGCGACGCGGTCGACGGCGATCTCGCGTCAATCGGCGCCGACGTCTTAATCGCGCCGCCCGCGACGTTGATGACAGAGCTTTCGGCGGCCATCGGGAAAAGCCGCCTGCTGCTCGCTGGCCAGGACTGTCACGCCGCACCGTCGGGCCCTCATACCGGCGATATCGCGCCTGAAATGCTGAAGGAGGCCGGCGCTTCAGCGGTGATCGTCGGCCATTCAGAGCGGCGGGTGGACCACGGCGAAACGTGCGCTGAAGTCAAGGCGAAGGCAGAGGGCGCGCAACGTGCTGGTCTTATCGCCATCGTTTGTGTCGGAGAAACGCGTGACGAACGTGCATCGGGGTTCACGCTCGACGTGGTGTTGCAGCAACTCAAGGCGTCGTTGCCCGAGCAGTCGACGGCGGCCAATACTGTCGTAGCCTACGAGCCTGTCTGGGCGATCGGCACGGGTCTGACGCCGACGACGTCCGATGTCGAAGAGGTCCACGTTGCCATCAGGCGCGAACTTGCCGCCATCTTTGGCGAAGACGGCGAACGGATGCGCATTCTCTACGGCGGTTCGGTCAAGCCCGACAACGCGACGGCGCTGATGGCCGTGTCCGAAGTCAATGGTGCGCTCGTCGGCGGCGCCAGTCTCAAGGCGAGCGATTTTCTCGCCATAGTTCGTGCTTATGAGAGCCGATGATGCGGAACATTCATTGTTGTGCCATCGCCCTTGCCGCCTCACTGGTCTCGGCCACCACAGCGTTTGCGACGCAGCCGAAGATCGATGCCGAAACGTGCGCGCAACTGCGGCTCGAAGAGACCAAATTCCGGCAGTCGGGCATCCTCAACGATATGAGCAAGGGGCCTGAATGGGCGAAAGCCAACTTGACGCCGGAGCGGCTGCGCGAAGTCGAACATTATCTGACGCTCGGCGAGCAAGTGGAATTCGGATGTCGCGACGCTAAGCTTTCTCCCGATGCGGAAAAGGCCAGCGAAGCGGCGAGCCGTATTGAAAAGAATTCCGACGCCGACCCGACGGCTCCGTTGTCTGCGGCCTCTCCGAAGGCCGGCGGAACACCGCCCGCGGCGGCCGATCCACCAAAACCGTCAAAGCCGGTGTCGACCGCCAATCGACCGGCAAAGAAGACGGCGGCCCCGCATAAAAAGCGCGCGACTCATAAGAAGAAGGAATCCGCTGCACCACAGGCCGATAATATCGACAAAGTGACGCAGCCAACTCAGACGAGTGACACGCCTGCCGCCGAGCCCATAGCCGCCGAACCGGGACAGGTGCAAAATTCAAGTCCGTGGACGCCGGTCTCGCCGGCATTCGGATTTGGCGAGCCCCAAGTCGTTCCGTCTCAGTGAACACGTAGCTTTGTGAACACAAGGCTTTGGCCGGCCAAGCTGGCGCAGCCAGGGCTGGTCCGGCACGGCGGGCTGGTGTATAGCCGCGGTTGATAGCTCCCAAGACCTGGATCAATAAACATGGCCTCCGTCCTACTCGTCATTCACCTGATGATCTCCGCCACTCTGGTCTGCGTCGTACTTATGCAGAAATCGGAGGGTGGAGCGCTTGGCATTGGCGGTGGCGGCGGTGGTGGGTTTTTGACGGGCCGCGGCACTGCCAACCTGTTGACGCGTACAACGGCGGGGCTCGCTGCGGCGTTCTTCGTCACCAGCATTCTTCTGACCTTGATAGCCAACCACTCGTCGCGTTCTGGATCGGTTTTTGACGCGAGGCCCGCGGGTGCGCCGGTTAGCGGACCGGCGACGCCCGGCTCCGACGCTAAAAAGGCACCTGAAGGCCGTGGCGGCGTCCTCGACAAGCTGCAACAGCGGCAGGGCGCACCGGGCGTTCCACAGAGCCAGTAATCGTTGTCCGTTTTTTGTGCACCGGGCGCGGTTGTGCGCTGAGCACGATGGACCTGCGCCGATTTCCCTGCCTACATACCGTCCTTGGCGAGGCGCGATGGTGGGGTGGCCGTGATTGGCTTTGAAACGGCTTTTGGGTCGGCGTGGAGTGGCTTCGTCCGCTTCGCGCCCGCCCTTGGGATGGCGGCTTTGCTTGGCGCTTGCGGTGCCAACTTGAACGAGCTGGCCACGTCTTCGACCGTTGCCAATTATCAACCGGCGAATCTTTTCTCGCCGACCGGATACAGCATTTCGAACGGCGCTGACGGCAGCCTGCATGTGACGGCGGCCGGGCCGCCCGGTACGCCGGCCGATCGTCTCGAGAAGATTGCGCTGGCGCGTGCCGCCGAATACGGCAACGAACGGCACCTGAAAACATTCAAGGCGACGCCCGCCGTGGTGTCGATCACGTGCGGCAAGACGAAAGTTTCCATCAAAGGGCAGCAGACCGATCTCAGGCCCATGGACTACCGCGTCGTTGCTATCGACGTTAGGTACGGTGACGATGCCCCGGACGTGCAGGTGCGCAGTTCGAGGGAAACGGCGGACACGTTAAAGGCACAACTCGCCTCTGAAACCGTGCCCGCCGACGTTCAGTCAGCGGCGGCGCAGGAGGTCGCACAGCAGTGCCGCAGGTAGCTGCAACGTAGCTTCGTGCGGTAAGCGGCGAGCATGGCGTCGTTTTCGCACGGTGGCGGTGCAAAAAAACAGCTTCGAATCTGCGCTCGGCTGTGTCAGAGACAAGGCCCATGCAACGGTACATCTTCATCACCGGCGGCGTGGTGTCCTCCCTTGGAAAAGGCCTCGCATCAGCCGCACTCGGCGCGCTCCTTCAGGCGCGCGGGTATTCGGTCAGGCTCAAGAAGCTCGATCCGTACTTAAACGTCGATCCCGGCACCATGAGCCCGTATCAACACGGTGAGGTGTTCGTCACCGACGACGGCGCCGAGACGGACCTCGATCTAGGCCACTACGAGCGCTTCACCGGTGTTCCGGCGAAGAAGTCGGACAACATCACGACGGGCCGCATCTATCAGGACATCCTTGCCAAAGAGCGGCGCGGTGATTTCCTGGGCGGCACCGTGCAGGTCATTCCGCACGTTACCGACGCGATCAAGCATTTCGTGTTGTCGGGCAATGAGGATGTCGATTTCGTACTCGTCGAGATCGGCGGTACCGTCGGCGACATCGAAGGTTTGCCGTTTTTCGAGGCGATCCGTCAGCTCGGCAACGAGTTGCCGCGTGGCGCCTCCGTTTTCATCCACCTGACGTTGATGCCTTACATCTCGTCGGCGGGAGAATTGAAAACCAAGCCGACCCAGCATTCGGTCAAGGAGCTGCGTTCGATCGGCATCCAGCCCGACATTCTGCTCTGCCGTTCGGACCGCGAGATCCCCGGCAGCGAAAGAAAGAAGATCGCGCTCTTTTGCAACGTCAGGCCGGAAGCGGTCATCCAGGCGCTCGACGTCGCGTCGATCTATGACGTGCCGCTTGCTTATCACCGTGAGGGGCTCGACCGCGAGGTGCTCGCCGCCTTTGGCATCACCGGCGCACCGAAGCCGGATTTGTCGCGTTGGGAAGCCATTTCTAGCGGTATCGCGCAGCCCGAGGGCGAGGTGACGATCGCCATTGTCGGCAAGTACACCGGCCTCAAGGACGCCTACAAATCCTTGATGGAAGCGCTTGTGCATGGCGGCATCGCCAATCGCGTCAAGGTCAAGCTCGAATGGATCGAAAGCGAGATTTTCGAGCGTGAGGACGCGGCGCCATATCTTGAAGGCGTCAACGGCATTCTCGTTCCGGGCGGCTTCGGTGAGCGTGGATCGGAAGGTAAGGTATTTGCGGTCAAGTTCGCGCGCCAACGCGGCGTACCCTATTTCGGCATCTGCTTCGGAATGCAGATGGCCTGTTTGGAAGCGGCGCGCAGTCTGGCTGGAATAGAGGCGGCCAGTTCCACCGAATTCGGCGAAACGCCGGAGCCCGTCATTGCGATGATGACGGAGTGGATGCGCGGCAACGAACTCGAGCAGCGTAGGCAGGGCGGCGAACTCGGCGGTACGATGCGGCTCGGCGCCTATGATGCGACGCTCGCCGAGGGAAGCCGCATCGCCAAGGTCTATGGCACGACGCATATTTCGGAGCGCCACCGCCATCGCTACGAGGTCAATATGCGCTATCGCACGGTCCTTGAGCAGGCGGGCTTGCGATTTGCCGGTCTGTCGCCGGACGGTCTGCTGCCGGAGACGGTCGAATATCCCGACCACCCTTGGTTCATCGGCGTGCAGTATCACCCCGAATTGAAATCACGCCCCTTCGAGCCCCATCCGCTATTTGCGGGCTTCATCGCGGCAGCCGTAGAGCAAAGCCGGCTGGTTTAGGCGGGCCCCGCATTTGGTCTCGCAAAACAAAATCCCGGCGGGTAACGCCGGGATTTTGCAATCAATCTCTTGTGGCCCGCAGATCAGGGCGTCGTCGTCGCCGGTGGGGTCGCAGGTGCCGTGGCGGGAGCCGTTGTCGTGATCGTCGAGACGTCGAGCCGCATGACGCCGGAATAGAGCAATCCACCGAACACGATTGCGAACACGATGGCGGTTGCCAGCGCGTTCATGAACCGGTTGGAAAACGAAATCATATTGCCGATCAAGTCGAGCACGAAAACAATGGCGGCGCCGATCAGTACAGGCTCAACCCAAGGATATTGTTCAAGCATAATAGTCCCCATGTGTTTTTGTTAATGCCGCCCCGAGTCGCGGCTTGCGCGGGCATTTATAGCACATTCTCAGGTGTCCGACCTATCGGCAGGTCCCGCACGGCCTAGGTCTCGCTCGGAGTGACGCCCGAATGGCACAATCGGCGTTATCGTTTTGTCACAATCCTTTCGGGGGTTGGATGCGGGATTTGATTTTCAGGATGAGCAATCGGGGCTTTGTCAGAGCGAGGCGCAGGGCTTCTTTGGAAGCGTCGTTTGTGGTGGTGAATTGCCTATTCGACTGACATCGCACGTAAGTCGGCAGCCTCAACGTGGTGAAATGATATAACAAATCACCGTTTCGTGATCACGAAAAGTTTGAACGCCGTTAGCGAAAAGAGATTAGCCTTTTAGGAGTTATCTCACTAAGTAAACTTCCAACAGGAACAACCTGTCGAACATCGAGGAGGACACACCATGAAAGTCTGGACAAAGCCCGCCGTTCGCGAGCAGGAAGTTGGTCTCGAGGTCACGAGCTACCTCCCGGCCGAGATCGACCTGATCTAACGAATTCGAACCTCTAGGTTCTTGAAGCGGCGGCCTTTTTGGCCGCCGCTTTTGTTTTGCGTGTCTGATTTCATCGAGGGCTCTCGCAGCCCGATGCCGCCGCCGCTATAACCGGGGCATGACGATCAATGAGTCCTTGAGGCCCGCCGCGCACGTTCGCGCCGGCAACGTCCTATTCGCCAATGACGCGCCGATTTCGGTTCTCGCCGGACCGTGTCAGATGGAGAGTCGGGCGCATGCCCTTGAAATGGCCTCTGCATTGGCTGAAATCGCTGCGAAACTCGGCTTCGGCCTCGTCTACAAATCCTCATTCGACAAGGCCAACCGGACCTCGCTCACGGGCCGGCGCGGCATGGGCCTCAAAGCCGCCCTGCCGGTCTTTGCCGAAATTCGCGAGACGCTTGGCTTGCCCATCGTGACGGATGTTCACGACGCCGCTCAATGCGCGCCGGTGGCCGAGGTGGTCGATGTCCTGCAAATTCCGGCGTTCCTCTGCCGTCAGACCGACCTGCTTGTTGCCGCGGCGAAAACGGGCCGTGTCATAAAGATCAAGAAGGGCCAGTTTCTGGCCCCCTGGGACATGAAGAATGTCGTCGCAAAAGTGACAAGCTCGGGAAACCCGAACGTTCTCGTTACCGAACGCGGCTCGAGCTTTGGCTACAACACGCTGGTCGTCGACATGCGCGCGCTGCCGCAAATGGCGGAGACCGGCGCTCCTGTCATTTTCGATGCAACCCATGCCGTCCAGCAGCCGGGCGGGCAGGGGACGTCGTCGGGCGGCGACCGGCGGTATGTGCCAGTTCTGGCACGCGCTGCCGTAGCAGCCGGCGTTGCAGGCCTCTTCATCGAGACGCACCAGGACCCGGACAAGGCACCTTCCGACGGGCCCAACATGGTCCCGCTCAAGGAATTTGCGGCGCTTATTGCGGAACTCCAGGCGATCGATCGTATCGTCAAAAAACAAAAGAGCGCGAGCCAGGCCTGAGACTCGCGCCCTTATTCTTGGATTACGTCTGAGGCCGCCCGGTGCGCCTCAGTCCATAGGGGGTTCATCGCCGCGTTATAGACGGCGCCCCTCCAATCGAATTCCGATTTCCTCTCGCCAACGGCCCGCGATTGCTTGAACGCAGCCGCGCCGGCGTGAGCATTCCCTCAAGTTCTAGCGGACCAAAGCCGCAGCGCCAGCGCCTCGACGTGGGACCTGCTGGTCAGTCCATCCGATCGTGCTTCGCTTACGACCCAGACGCCTGCGACGCAGGTGTTCGGAGCGCAGAAAGACACCGGATGCACTTTCCCGATATTGACGGCGGCGATCGCCACCGACGTCATGAGCAGGCTCATTGTTGAGAAGCAGGAGACGTAAGCAAGGGCACGCGAGACAAGTTCGTATTGCATCTGTCAACCTCACAGGAACGCGAGACAATGGATGACGACACATCACTTGCAAGTATCGGCTTCGGGCTGGGGAGAGACCGGCGTCGAGAACCGATGTGTTGAGACTACGTCAATCTCGGTTAACGCCGCGTTAAGACTAACGGCGTGTAAAGACTTTTAGGGCCGTTAGGCAGGAGCGCGCAACGCCCGTGACGCGCCGCGTGCTTTTTTTCAAGCCGAACGATGGTGCTGGTTCAGCTCTTCATCTGAGCACGAATAGCGCGCGCTATGTCGCCCGCCCGCTGGTCGATCAGCTCCGGTATCTCGCAGGCGAGCGGAATGTTCGCCTGCTTTTCCTGGAAGACGCGGACTTCCCATTTATATTTGGTTTCGGCATCCGAAAGTTTGCCGATTTCGCCCGCCGGTATTTCTTCTCCCGCGGCGGCCGCCACGGTATCGGGCGGCAGCGACAAGCCTTCCTTTTCGATGTCCTTGGCGCGTTCGTGCTGACGCACGTTGAAGCGCTCGATACCTGACATCACGACCTTGCGATCCTCATTCGTGCGCGTCAGCACGGCAGCGAACAGTTCCGTCAACTTGGCATCACGCGCATCCGCCGGAAGACTATCGGCGAATTTTTTGATCGCAGCCTCGGCATCGGGCTCCTTGATGCGCCGCGAGATCAAATATTCTGAGAGCTTTCGCACTTGGTCGTCTTTGCGCCAGCTGGTGGTGTCGGTAATTGCCGGCCCATCCCAGATCGCTGCGGCGCTCAGTTCGGGAACCTTGCGATAGACGCACGGCCAATTTGAATTGTTCGGATCGTCGTCTGCAAAGCTCGGCGTCGAGGCAAGCGCGACCGGCGTCAACGCAATCAGAAAGCCGGTGGCCCAGGCACGAAGATCAAAGGGGATTTTTGTTTTTGTCATGTCAAACCTCAAGCTGAACCACCGGGGCCGCCTCTGCGTGCGATCAACCCCTTGGATGGATTGTAAGCAAAAACGGCCGCCGCAAGAAAAACGACCATGAACCCGACGACGATGGCGAGTGATACCGTATCGACCTGACCGTAGAGGCTGAAGCGAACCAACTCGACCGCGTAGGTGAAAGGATTGAGACGGCAAACCTCATAGAGAAGCGGGCTCGCCTCGCGAATCCGCCACAGCGGGTAGAGCGCCGAAGAGGCGAAGAACATCGGGAAAATGACGAAGTTCATCACGCCGGCGAAATTCTCGAGCTGGCGGATGACTGACGACATGAAGAGGGCAAGGGATCCCAGCATTAGCCCGGCCAGGATCAGCGCCGGGACGAGGGTCAGATATCCGGCAAACGGCTGCAGCAACTCCGGCACTGAAAACAACGGTGTGATGACCGGGTCGGTCATCGTCCCGAACACGCCTCCGAGCCATGCCGGAGCATCATAGAATGTGAACAGCTTGACCTGGGTAATCGGTGGGGGCTGAATTCCCCAAAAATACGCGACGAACACGAACGCATAGGATTGCAGCAAGGCAACCGATACGCCGCCGAACAGCTTCGACAACAAGAGGAAAGAGCGAGGGAACGGGCTGACGAGCAGCGTCCGCATCGTGCCCGTCTCGCGATCGTAAACCATCGAAAGCGACGATTGCATCGCATTGAACAGCAGGATCATCGCGATCAATCCGGGCGCGATGAACTCCTCATAGAGAACGTAAGTCTCGTAGGGCGGGATGATCGAAACGCCGAGCGTCTGCCGGAAACCGGCGGCAAAAATGAAAAGCCAGATCAGAGGCCGGACCAACGCCGAAAGAAACCGCTCACGCTGATGCAGATAGCGCAGCACCTCGCGCCAGACGATACCCTTGAAGCACGCGTAGTACCCGGCGGCTCCGAGGCGGCGGCGGGCGGCGGTATCCTCGACGCTCCGCGCCGGGACATTGTCAGCAGTTGTGAACGCCGGCGACGACATCAAGCGGCCTCCTCGACGGGGGCGGCAGTGCCGGTAATGGTTCGGAAGGCTTCACGGACGCTCGTCGCGCCGGTCAGCGAAAGCAGGTTCGGGACGGTACCGTTGAACAGCACGACACCCTTGTGCAGGACGACGACCTGATCCGTCCGCATGACTTCATCCATTTGGTGGGTAGCCCAAAGCACGCCGAGCCGCTCTTTCGCCACGAGATCGCGGACGATCTTTACGACGCTCTCGCGAGACCCAAGGTCGAGGCCGACGGTCGCTTCGTCGAGCAGTAGCAGATCCGGACGATGCATCATCGAGCGGGCGATTTCAACGCGTCGCGTCTGACCGCCCGAAAGCGAGCGCACTTTCTCGCCGCCGCGATCGGCAAGGCCGATCAGTTCGAGCGCCTGACGGGCACGCTTGGTCGCCTCGCGGTTTGAAAATCCGTGCAACGCCGCGTGATATTTCAGATTTTGCATCAGCGACAGGTCGATATCGAGTGTGCGGCTCTGGAACACGACGCCAAGACGCTGCAACGCCTGAGATGGCCGGCGGCGGACGTCGAAGCCGCGGATGGAGATTTGTCCGCTGACGTTGTCGTAGAGGCGCGTGATAAGCGAGAACAGCGTCGACTTGCCCGCGCCGTTGAGGCCTAGCAGCATGACGAATGCACCCTGATCGACCGTCAACGACACGTCGTCGAGGACCTTCGTGTCGCCGAAGCTATGGCTGACACCACTGACGACGAGCGCTGGCGTTTTGTCCGTTTCGCTTGGGTTCGTCGCTGACATCATCGTCCTTGCGTTTGCTCTTCCAGAATTCGGCCGCGCGGCGCGGCCGCTGCCGTTGGCCATCAGCGGGCATCTAGTTCGGCGAGACGACGACGCCCCAAGGATACCGCCCGACCTTGATAGACTTGATCGCCTTCTGATTGGCAACGTCGATGGCCGTCACATCGTTCGAGGCGCCGTTGGTTGTGAACAAAAGTTTATTATCGGGCGTGAAGTACATCTGCCAGACACGCTGCCCGACGAGGATGTATTTCAGCACCTTGAATGTCGTTGTATCGATAACCGCCACGCGGTTCGCCGGGCCCAGTGCGACGAACGCTATCTTGTCGTCCTTCGTAATCCGGATGCCGACCGGCTGAATGGCTTCCCTCGTGATGCCTGGAATTTCGAAGTGGATCTTGCCGATGATCTTGCGATCGGCCGGATTGATGACGGTTACGGTACCGCCAACTTCGGACGAAACCCAAAGCTGCGTCTGCGCCGCATTGAATATCGCGACACGCGGACGGCTGTCGACAAGCACGTTGTCGAACGTCTTGTGCTCCGTCGTGTCGATGAAATGCGCCATGTTCGTCGTCTCGGACGTGTTGACGATGACCTTTCCATCGGGGCTCATGCCCATCCCCTCGGGTTCGACGCCGACAGGGATCTCGGTAATGACTTGCCCGGTGTGGATGTCGACGACCGTGACGAGGTTGTCGTCTTCGTTGGCGATGTAGAGCCTATTGCCGTCGGGATGCAGGACCAGGAGCTCCGGATCGGGCCCCGACGGCAGAGTTTTGACGTATTCGAGCGTCTTTGCGTCGTAAACTTTCACGTCGTTGTCGTCGCTGGTGCAGATGATGATCCACTTGCCGTCATTCGACATAACGATGCCGCGTGGGCGCTGGCCGACCTTGGCGGTCTTGATGACTTCCAGCTTTTCGGTGTCGATAACCGAGACGGTGTTATCCTTCTCGTTGGTCACGTAGGCAGTGAACGCATCTGCGGAACTTGCGGTAAGTGAGATGGCGGCTGCGGAAATTAGCGCAGAACGAAACAATGACAGTCGCGGCATTCCCTAAGTCTCCAAATGGAAATCGCTGATGGGGCAGGATCGCAAGGTCGCGGTTATTGCGTATAGGCTTTGCACTTGGTTTCCGGTTTGTCGATTCCCAGCGTATCGAGCACGCTGGACTGATGCAGGAAGCCCTGCTGCGGAGAGACGCTGACCAATAGTTTCGGCGTTCCGACGATTATCGGCTGCCGGAGCTGCCCATTCCACGATCTGAAGCTCGTCGCGACGCCCTTGAAGGCTGCGACCTCGAACCCAGGCGAATGAATGAAGCTGCTCAGCACCTTGAAGTCGGAGGTCTGTTTACGCGTCGCAGCTTCTCCGACGACCCGCGTCGCCACCCACGCATCATAATCGATCGGGCGCATGTTGCGGCTGTTCAGCCGCTTGAACCGGTGCTGGAACTGCGTCCCGCCCCAAAGCTCCAGCGCCGGGTGCCAGCTCGACGCGACCAGTCCCGCCGAACCGGCGACTGGGCGCGGTATCCATGTTCGATAAGGAAAGTAGTCGGCGAATAGATTGCCGGCATCGGCCACGAGGACGACATCGTGGTCTTTTGCACCTTGCATGAAGGTCGGAATCTGCTGCTGAACCTGCTCGAAACCGCCATCGGCCCGCCGGCTTCCGGTCGGCTCCTTGAACTCGCGCTCCTCAACGATCTTGCCGCCGAACTTCTTGGCTGCATGCCGGTACGAGTCCGCTAGCAATTTGTCCTCGGGCCGAGGTCCGTAGACGAGAAGCCAATTCGGCCACTTCTTCCAAACGAGGTATTGAGCGAGTGCGTCGGCCAGCATCGCGTGGCTGGGAGCGATATGCAGCACGTTGGCGCGGCAATCTTCTTCGCGAAGTCTGGTGTCCGGGCTGCCCACGTTGAAAATGACGGCCGGCTTACCTGCCAAGGCATCGGCAAACTTTAATAATGCGTCGGGCTCGAGGTCGGCAATGATGAAGGAATCGCCTGCCGCTACTTTCTCTGTCGCACCCTTGATCAACTCATCGACATCGCCGTTCAGCACATCGAGCTTGAATGTCTGATTGAGGAATCTGCCCGTCGTGTTGTTGTCTTCTATTGCAAGCTTGGCGCCCGCAATGCCGTCGTCCTTGGCAGGAAGATCTAGCATCGACAACGGCAAGTCTTTCGTGCGGTTCTGCTTGACGTAGAGAACGGAGAAGGTCAGTTTTTTTTGCGATGCATCAGAGCTGGATACGGGGCCCGATTTGGATTCGGCGCCCTGAGAAGCAGCGGCCGGAGCAGCTGCAGGCGGCGCTGCCGTCGTTTGAGGCGGCGTCGCGTCTTCAGCGCGCGCGGGCCCCACAGCGAGGGCCAAGCTCGCCAACAACAAGCTGATGCTTAATGCCACCCAATTTCGCCGACGCGCAGCAGAGCCGGCATTCGATCCGATGCTTGAGACAGCCAACGTTCCACTCCAGTTCGCAATCAACTTGCCGTCACGACGATGTTAGCGGCTGGTCACTTCCAATGTTACTGTGTTGCTGTAAAAGGGGGCGTGCGGCCTGCTTGTCAAGGTGGAGGCGATTGGCTCTCGCGTTTGTGACTAGCAACTCTCGTTAAAGTCTTGGCGGACCTCTTGTAATCCGCCGGGGCCAACGAACACGTACAACTATCGTGGAGCGGTCTCCCGGCTATCGAACTCGCGACCATCGAACGTTTCCCCAACTTGGAACGGATGCCCAATGCTTCAGCGTTTCTTATGTGCGCTATTTGCTGTCCTGATCGTCACTCCGGCTGCCGCTGCAACCAAAGCTGCGGTCTTTCCTTTTGACATTCGTGACGTCAGTCAGGAAGGCGAACTCATCCCGCAACTCAATACCGAGGATGTGAGGCGGCTGAAGCTCGTCGCGGATGAACTCAAGACGCTGATGCAAAAGGATGGCAAATACGAAGTCGTCGATCTCACTTCGCAGGCCAAGGAGATCGAAGCTGCTGCCCCATTCGACAAATGCGATGGCTGTGAAGTGCCGATAGCAAAAGAGGCCGGCGCCGATGTCGCCGTGACCGGTTACGTCGACAAGTGGTCGGATGCACTTTTAAGCATAAGTCTGGTGACGCGCGATACGCAGACAGGAAAGCTCACGAAAACAATGCAGGCCCAAATCAACGGCAATAACGATGACCTCTGGCTGCATGGGGTTCGTTATCTCTGGAAAAACCGTTTCAACGCCGAGGCGCCCGCGAAATGACCGATTTCACCCGTCGCCAAGCCCTCGCGACAGGGTCCGCTCTTGCAGTCGCGACGATGCTTCCACGGTTTGCTCGTGCGGCGATTCCCGTGCGGCTCACGTCCGTGCAATTCGGCTCGGTCAGCTGGCTGATCGATACTATTCGTTTTGAGAAGTTCGACCAAAAGCATGGCCTCGATCTCCACGTCGTCGAAGTTGCGAACAATCCCGCAGCGCCGGTTGCTCTGTTGTCCGGAGCCGCCGACGTCGCCGTCAGCGATTGGACGTGGGCGCTTCGCCAGCGCGCCAAGGGCGACGATCTGAAGTTCGCGCCCTATTCATCGGCGCTCGGCAGTCTCATGGTCCCGAAGGGTAGTTCGGCTAAGTCGCTCGCCGATCTGAAGGGTAAGAAAATCGGCGTCGCCGGTACCGGCATCGACAAGAGCTGGATTCTGCTGCGCGCTTATTCTCGCAAAGTTCTCGGCAAGGATATCGCGACGTTGGCCGAGCCGGTTTTCGGCGCCGCGCCTCTCGTCACCGCCGAATTCCAGAACGGTCGCCTCGACGCGGTCTTGAATTTTTGGACGTACGCGGCACGTCTCGAAGCCGGCGGAGCACGCGATGTCTTGACGATGGCCGATGTGATAAAGGGCCTCGGCGTCAGCCCGACGCCGCCGCTTGTCGGCTTTATCTGGTCGGAAAAATTGGTTCACGAAAAGCGTGTTCCCGTAGACCTTCTGCTCGCGGCGGTCAGTGATGCAAATGTGGTTCTTGCCAAATCCGACGCCGCTTGGGACAGACTTCGCCCACTTATAAGGCCCGCGTCAGATGCCGAACTCGTTGCGATCAAAAAATACTATCGCTCGGGAATTCCCGGACCTTGGGGAGCCGACGAGACTTCGGCAGCCAAGAAGTTGACGAAACTTCTGATAGAACTCGGTGATACGGAACTCGTAGGCGATGGCACCCGTTTCGACCAGGGCCTTTTCCATACCCAGGCCGGCTAGCTCGTCATTGGGAATTAACGCGACGCTTCAGCGGCTCGCCTGGTTGGTGGGCTCGCTGCTCGTGTTCGCGATCCTATGGCAGATTATCGCCGAATTCCTTCAGAACAGATATCTCCCGACGCCCGTCGCCGTCTTCGATGTGCTGATGCGCGAAGCCAGAAACGGAGAACTCTGGAAACATACGTCAGCGACGTTATTGCGTGTGTTCTTCGCATTCGTCATCTCGATGTTCATCGGAACAGCAATCGGTTTGGTTCTCGGCCGATACAAAACGGCGGACCGCTTCTTTGACGCGTGGCTAATCCTGTTTCTCAACCTGCCGGCACTCGTCACGATAACGCTTTGCTACATCTGGTTCGGATTGACCGATGCCGCCGCGGTAACGGCGGTTGCCTTGAATAAAATTCCGAATGTCGCGGTCAACATGCGGGAAGGCGCCCGCAGTCTTTCCAAAGACCTGAGCGAGATGGCAATCGTCTACAAGTTCGGCTGGTGGAAAACGTTGCGCCACGTGACCATACCGCAGCTCGCGCCTTTCTCCGCCGCCGCGGCGCGTTCGGGCCTGGCACTCGTCTGGAAAATCGTGCTCGTTGTCGAGGCCTTCGGACGGTCGAACGGCGTGGGTTACAAGCTGACCATCGCCTTCCAGGAGTTCGACGTCACCACCATTCTCGCCTACGCCCTGGCCTTCATCCTGATCGTTCAGTTCATCGAATTTACTATACTGCAGCCGCTGCAGGCACGGGTGAGCGCATGGCGCCGTTGAACGGAATGAACGTCGGCACTCCGATCCACGTCTTGGTAAAGCGCAAAACATTCCCGGCGGTCGGCGACCGGCAGGCACAACTCGTTTTGAGAGATGTCTCATTTGAGGTCGCGCCGCGGTCGTTTGTCGTCATCACCGGACCGTCGGGATGCGGAAAATCGACGCTCCTCAATATCATCGCGGGGCTCGACACCGATTATGAGGGTGAGATCGACCTTGGCCCAGCCAAAGACAGTCTCACCTTCATCTTTCAGACGCCGCGGCTCTTACCCTGGCGCACCGTCTATGAAAACATTGCGCTTGTGCTTCCGGACGGCGATCCGCGGCGCGCTGAAATTCCGGCGATGATAGATCGGGTCGGACTTGCCGAGGCGGCGAACGCCTATCCCGAACGGCTATCGCTCGGCATGCAGCGGCGTGCGGCACTGGCACGCGGGTTCATTCTCCAGCCCGAAATCCTGTTGATGGACGAGCCGTTCGTGTCGCTCGACGACCCGACGGCCACAAGTCTGCGCGAATTGCTTATGGAGCTGTGGCATAGCCAGCCGACGACCGTGCTTTTCGTGACTCACGACCGTTCCGAGGCTATTCAACTCGGCACGCGCATCTTGCGCCTGGCGCCCGGAGAGGCGAGTGTCGCACAGGATGCGGTCGTGAACCTCAACGAAGCCGAACGGCGTGACCGCGCCGCGGTGCTTGCCGAGCAAAATCGCATTTTCGCCGCCACTTGACGCGGGGCGCTGCCACGGATGACTGAATGATCGAAGGTTTGAGACGAGACCGGCCCGCCTTTCTCGCCAGTGTGACGAATGCCGCCGAGGCCGAGATGGCGTTTCGCGGCGGAGCCGGCATCATCGACTGCAAAGACCCTGCCACTGGCGCTCTCGGTGCGCTCGACGCCGAAGCGGTTCGCGACATCGTGGAGGTTATCTCGGGTCGAGTGCCGGTGAGCGCCACGATCGGCGATCTGCCGGCCGAAGCCGATGCGATGGTCCCTGCCGCTGTCATCATGGCGGCAACGGGAGTCGACATCGTCAAAATCGGCTTTTTCGGCGATCGGGACCCGCGACCGGCCATCGTCGCGCTGGGCCGGGAAAAGCAACCGTCCACCCAGCTCGTCGCCGTGCTGATGGCGGACTCCAATCCTGATTTCTCGCTTCTTCCCATACTCGCGGCTCACGGCTTCGCAGGCGCGATGCTCGATACGGCGGATAAATCCGCTGGCCGCCTGACCACGGTTCTCTCTAATGACCGTCTCGCCGAGTTTGTGCGTGCGGCTGCGGCGAATGGATTATCGTCCGGCCTCGCCGGATCTCTGCAACGCGACGACATTGCCGGTCTTGCACGACTCAATCCGGATGTGCTCGGCTTCCGCGGGGCGCTATGCGCATCAGGACGCGTCAGCGGCCTCGATCCCAAAAAGTTAACTGCGGTTCGATACGAGTTCGAACGCGCGCGATCAGCCTCAGCGGCGCGGGAGAAATCTGTCGCATGAAAGACAAGAAGAAGGCTGGCAAAGCAAACGATCGCGACACGGCAAAATTGAAGAAGGCCGCCAAGGCACGCGAGATTGGCGACACCATTTTCGTGCGAGACTTCATCGTCGATTGCAACGTCGGGGTTTACGCCGAGGAGCAGGGCGTAACTCAAAAGGTGCGCTTTACCGTCGAGGCCAGGGTTGCGAAGGATGTCTTCAGCACCGGCGACAGGATGGCCGACGTGCCGTCCTACGCCGACATCATTGATACAATAGTTGCGCTGGCGCGCGGCGGTCACATCAATCTCGTCGAGACGTTCGCCGAGCGCATCGCGGAACGCGTCTTAGCCGATCGGCGCATCAGCGTCGTCCGTGTCGCGCTGGAAAAACTCGAGCGCGGCCCGATGCGCGGCGTTGAAATCATTCGTCCGGCAACCAAGGCGGCCGCGCGCGAGTTCGGCCGTGGCTGAACGAGCGGCGAGGGGTGGTCTTCCACTCGTCGTCAAGGTCGGCGGCAGCCTCGCCGAAACGGGACGCCTAAGAAGGGCGCTCGCGATTATCAAAGCGGCCCGTCTTCCTATCGTCATCGTTCCGGGTGGCGGCCCTTTTGCCGAAAACGTCCGCGAGCTGCAACGCGCCATAAATTTTAATGACGCCGTTGCACACCGTCTTGCGATGCTCGCCATGCATCAGATGGCCGAACTTATGATGTCGCTCCAAGGGGGGCTTGAAATCGCGCAGAGCCTCGACGAAATTTCCGCCGTCTTGCGGCGCGACGAGGTTCCGGTATGGGCGCCGCTGCGCATGATCGCGGACGACGTGACGATTCCGGCCGGTTGGACCGCGACGTCGGACAGTCTCGCTGCCCGCTTGGCCGAACTTCTGGGCGGCACCCACCTCGTGCTTTTGAAGTCCGTCAACGTCGAAAAGGAAGCGAGTGCCAAAGAGCTGGCACGCCGCGATGTGGTGGATCCTGAATTCCCAACGATTGTTGCGCGTGCCGGCCTTTCCTGGTCAATCTTCGGTCCGGGGAACGACGCGGAATTCGCTGCCGCTCTCGAGGCAGAAGGAGGCTTCTGATGCCGCGCATTGTTGAAACGATCGTGACCACGGCGAACGCCAAGGGTGAGGTTCATATCGCGCCGCTTGGGCTGATCGAAGAGGGCGCACGCTGGATCATCGCGCCGTTCAAACCGTCAAAGACACTCGATAACCTGCGGGAAAACCCGTTCGCAGCGGCGAGCCACACCGACGACGTCCGCGTCTTTGCGGGCTGCGTAACGGGCCGCAAGACGTGGCCGCTTGTTCCGTTGCCCGCGATCAAGGGTGGGCGGCTTGCCGATTGCGTATCGCACTGGGAACTCAAGGTCGAGAACGTCGTCGAAGATCAGCGACGGCCTCGCTTCGCCTGCGCCATCGTGCATCGCGAGACACACAAACCTTGGGAGGGTTTCAACCGGGCTCAGGCCGCCGTGCTCGAGCTTGCCGTGCTGACGACGCGCCTCGGCATGTTGCCGCCGGAAAAGATCGAGAACGAATTGAAGTACCTCGAAATCGCGATCTCCAAGACCGCCGGTCCGCGCGAGGAGGAAGCGTGGAGCTGGTTGATGGAAAAGATCGCAGCCTGGAGGCAGGCGATGTTCGACGAGGCCGCCGGCAAGTCATGATTGCGCCCACCAACAAGAAGTCCGAGTTTATCGCTGCTTTTTCAGAAGCCATCGAGAACAAGACCTTCATCAGGATTTCGCTTGGCAAGTTTCGCGGGCAGGGTGAGCCGAGCAAGGCCGTGGCAACCCTGGTACTTTTGAAGGATGTCCCGCATCTGAAGCTGGTCACAAGTCTTGCGCGAAAGGACGAGACGAAGACGTTTTCGATCAACGACGGCATCAACCATATCAAAGCGAAGATTGGCGACACCTACTTGAGCGCAACACTGTTTGCAGCTAGTGGGGATGTGACGCTCACCTACAGCCGTAAGCGCGAACCGCAACTAATAAAGAACAAGGCGACCCTGACATCGGCGCCGCCGGTTGCCGAGCATAATCGGGCCAAGGCCTATCTCGTTGCGCCAGATCGGCCTTATCTGCAGGCGTTGCAGGTTTCGGACGGCGAAGGCCGCGTCAAGCCGAGCATGCAAGGCAAGTATCGGCAGATCTGCCACTTCATCGAAATCGTTGACGGGCTGCTGAAAGAAACAGAAGCAGGCGAAAGCCCGACGCTTTCCGTCGTCGATATCGGCTCCGGCAAAGGCTATCTGACGTTTGCGCTCTACGATCATCTCGCCACGGCGTTGAAACGCGATTGCCGCGTGACGGGCATCGAGATGCGCGGCGATCTCGTCCAATTTTGCAATGGATTGGCCCGCGAACTTGGGTTCTCAGGGCTCTCGTTCGAGGCGTCGGAAGCAGGGAAGACGTCCGCCAAATCCGCCGATATCGTCATCGCGCTGCACGCCTGCGATACCGCGACCGATGATGCGATGGCGTTTGGTATCACGGCCGATGCGAATCTGATCCTCGCCGCACCTTGCTGTCAGCACGAACTCGCGCCGCAGCTCGACGAACCCATCGACGGCCTCAAAGGATTGATCAAGTATCCGCTGTTCAAACAACGTCAGGCCGATCTCGTGACCGACGCGGCGCGCGCCCTGCTGCTCGAGGCGTCCGGCTACAAGGTGAAGGTGATCGAGTTCGTCTCGACCGAGCACACGTCGAAAAACATTCTGATCGCGGCGATCAAGTCGGCGACCGTCGATCGCGATCTGGCGCGCCGGCAATATCAAAACCTCAAGACGTCAACGGGGTTCAGCACGCATCACCTGGCGTCGCAACTTAAAGATGATTGATTGGTTCGCTAGCCGATGGAACAATGCGGGCCTATATCCGTTTAGGCCCGTGTGCCCGTCGATACCGTATCGGTGGGCGCATTGGCGCGCAGTAATGAGAAAGGTGTAACGACATGTTCCGAATTCCGCATAAGGCACGATATGGTCTCGCGATCGCCGGTATCACGGTCGCATTTGCGTTGCCAGCGAGCGCAGGGCATGACGCACGCTACGATGCGCGCAACGACGATCCGGCAGCCGTCGCCGCCAAGTTGAACCAAATGGGATTTGTCGCGTGGCGCCGGCTCAGGCCCGACCACAGCGTCTGGAAGGTCGACGATGCGCGCCGTGCCGACGGCAAGGTCTACGACATCAAGCTCGAGGCGGAAACGCTCGACCTCGTCAAGCTCGAGCTCGAGCGCGACTGAGTCCTGATCGTTTCCGAGACGGGCAATTGGGCCGTAGTACCCTTCTGCGGCCCAAATTATATGCGAAGCGAAAACAGAATTATTTCTCTTGCAGCAACGCCACTGCAACTGCGGGCGCGCATCGCGTCGCCCAAACACGATGCTCCGCCGGAGCATCGATGAGAGCGCCGAAGTTCACGCAGGGCCGCCCGAGCCGGGCAGCGATCGCCTCTGCGTCGGCCGCGCCGATGCCGGCCGCAACGACCGACGTGATGTCGAGGCCGGGTCGCGACAACACCTGCAGAGCGCCGTCGTGAAGTGTGCGCAGTTGGCGCTCGCGCACATACGCGGCGGCCGCCTGCCACGTTGCCAGATGGCGCATGTCCGCATCACGCCCGAAGCCGCGCGCAAACCGCGCCAGGCTTTCTGCGATCGATTTGCCCCGCCCGTCCGTCGTCGCGTGGATATCAACGTCGCCAGAAAGATCGCCGATAATGCGCCGCACGTCGGCCATCGTCGCGAAGGCGTCGCGCGCCAGGCCCTGCCACTCTCCGGCGAGAAGTGCGCGCGTCGCGACGGACGCAACCGGCGTTCGGGTCAATCCGGTATAGACCAGCTCGCCGGTTTGCAGTCGTTCGGCGTCTGTCAGACCCTGCGGCCGGTCACAGGCCACGATATCGGTCGTCGTCGAGCCCATGTCGATCAGCAGCAACTTCGGCCGCCGGTTGGCGATCAGGCGAGCGCTGGCGAGAAAATTAGCCGAGGCCACCGAAAGCGGATCCGCGTTTGCCGCCTCGACGGAACCGAAGCCTTTGAGGCCCAGGAAGACGCGGATATCGCCGTGCAGGCGCTCGCGCGCCTTTTGCAGAATTGCGACAACGCCGGCTTGTCGGCTCTCGAATATTTCCGTCAGCTCGGCGGTCATCGTGACGGAGTGGATGGCTGCGGCGCCGGTCAAGCCCGCCGCTTCGTCGAATGCCGCGTCTAGCCGTTCGGGACCTTGCCATAGCGGGCAGGCGATCTGGCGCACCAAAACGAGGCGGCCATCTTCGACGGCCGCGACTTTGAGATGGGCGCCGCCGATATCGTATCCGACAGTAGTTGTCATGAAGCCTTCACATCGATATCCGGCCCCGTGATACACTTAACCCTCGAGGAGGCAAGCCGTGGACATCATTCCGGTGCTCGACGTGGCGCATGGCCAAGTCGTTCATGCCGTCGAGGGCAAGCGTTCGGCCTACCGGCCGATTGAAACGCCGCTTGCGAAGTCGACCGAACCCGCCGAGCTGGCCCGCGGCCTCCGGGCGCTTTTTCCGTTCCGCAAAATCTACATCGCCGATCTCGACGGCATTGAGGGGCGAGGCCGCAATACACGGCTGGTACCGGCGCTGAGCCAGGTCCTGCCACATACCGAAATCTGGATCGATGCGGGGACTGGTTCGCGCGGTGCGGCCCGCGCCGTTCTCGCCGCTCCGATTGCGACACTGGTCGTCGGTTCCGAAAGCCTCGAAAACGTCCGTGTCTGGCACGACATCGTCGCCGATGCGCCGTCCCGCACCGTGCTGTCGCTCGATTTTCGTGGGAACGAATTCATGGGGCCGGAAGCGCTATTCGACGATCCAACTCTCTGGCCCGCGCGCGTCATCGTGATGACGTTGGATCGCGTCGGCAGCGGCGGTGGCCCGGATGTTGCGCGGCTGCAGGATATCGCTTCGCGCGCCGGCTCGCGGCGCGTCTATGCGGCCGGCGGTATCCGCGACCGTGCTGATCTCGACCGCATTCGCGCGGTGGGAGCGGCCGGAGCGTTGGTCGCGTCGGCTTTGCATGCACAAAAAATTACGGCCGGCGACCTCAAGGAGATCGCCGGCCGGTAAACGTCAAACGTCATAGTGCTTATTGGCGGAGCCGCTCTAGCGAAGCGTGGATCCGCGAGTTCCGCGGTCCAAGCTTTTTTCTTAACCGCTGTAACGGCCTGAGAGCAGTCTACCCAATCGCTGCAGCAGACCCCCCTTCATTGGAGGGGCGGAATTATTGTTGTTTTCTTCCTGCTGAGGACGGTTTCCGCTTCAAGTCTTAGCAGCGAAAGGATGCTGAGCCGAGTTGCGCTGAGCCGTAGCTTCTGCAGCCGTCGGCTTGCCTGCAATGGCGCGAGCCAGCGATTCCTTCACGGCGCGATAGTTGTAGTCCTGGATCTTGGCGTCGTCGGCAGCTTCCCAGTGGATGAACACGCCAACGCAGATGTAGAGGTCGTCGGCTTCAGCAGCCGGGATAATGCCTTCGGCAACCGAATCCTGAACGGCCTTTGCAACGCCGTACTGAGCCGGTCCGAACATCTGAACGGCCTGACGGGCGTCCTTGATGGTGACCTTGTTGTAAAGGATCGTGTTCGGCTTGCAGGCGAGGTTCGGTGCGATGACGGCGAGAAGCGTCGTGAAGCCGTCCTTGTTGTTCGTCAGAGCGTTGCAGAATGCCGTTTCGGCAGCCGAGCCGCGCGGTCCGATGAGGAGGTCGATATGAGCAACTTCGTTGCCGTCGCCGACGAGAGACTCGCCGACCATAACTTTATTGATTTTGGCCATTAGGGGGGATTCCTCCTACGAATGAAACGATACGAGCACCAACGCTCCCCCGTCAGAAGCCGGGACTTCGCTGTACTGCTCTGGCGATGGATATCCAAGTACGTCGACGCCCGGAGCGCGAGACGCCCGGGGGTCAGCACAATGGATAGGTCCGTGTACCTTGCGGACACGGCGCCCGTAATTAGCCCCAGGTCATCGTGCTAGACAAGCCCTTTAGTAGGAGGGCGGGCCCGCGTTCATGAATGTTTTCGCTCGACCAGCCCTTCGGCAAAGAGCGTGGCGACCACGAAATCGGCGGTCGTGCCGGGATTGAGGCCTCGTTCTTTCAATTTCATGTCGAATTCGGCTAATTGCGACAGCGATTTCGCGGTTGCAGCAGAAGTCCAACTCGAAATTATGCCGCGGGCTTCTTGACGCACGTCCTCACCAGCCTGCGTGCCATGCTTGCGGCTAATGTGCGTGTCGAGAAATTCCGCCAGCAGTGCCATGTGCAACGTGGTGACCGCGAGGTTTGGATCCGCTGTTGCGGCTCGGGCATCGCGCAGAACCGGCAGTGCGAAATCGAAAACATCGGAATACGTCGTGACGTAGGCGTTGGCTATGCGGTCGCGCTCGGCGGCGAGGTGCATCGCCGCGATCAGCGTCATGCGCTCGGGGTTTTCGCGGATGTCGCCTTCCTTGACGTTGCCAAGCCCGGCGGGGTTGGCGAGGCGGATCGCGGCGAAGGCGTCTTCGGCGTCGCGCTCATCGAGTTCCGATAGAATTTGGCCGAGCCGGCGACGAAGCCCCACATCGATCGTCGTTTCGCTCGCGGCTTTGGCGAGGGGCGCCGCAAGAAGCACGATACCAAGATTGGCATTCAGTCCCGTCGCGGCGACGCTCATCTCGGTGGCGCGCAGAATGCGTTGCCCGACGCTCAATGTGGGATCGGCGATCGGCCCGGCTGCGGCTGCGGCGGCGCGTTCGAAATGTGCGACCTCCATGCCGTGGCCGGCAGAATGCCGGTGCACGTTGCCGGGTTTCAGCGCATCGAGTTCAGCCCGGCACGCGGCGAGAAACGCGGCCTTTATTTCGTTCGGGGGCAGGGGCTTTCTCATATCGCATCGGCAGGCACGGCGGCGGCATGGTGCGCAACGACCGTCTTCAGGAAGTCCTCGGCGATGGCCCAGGCGATATTGATGTCGGCGACGCTTTGCAGCCCTCGCCACGCCGGGTTCGAGTTGACCTCAAGCACCTGCAGCTCGCCGTTCGCCGTGCGGATCAGATCGACACCGGCATAATCGGCATCGACGGCGCGCATCGCGGCCATCGAAATTCGCGTCATCTCGGCATCGGGAAGGTGGAGGCGGGCCTTGCCGCCCTGGTGGATGTTGGTCACCCAGTTGGCGCCGCGGCGCGTCATCGCCGCGACGACGCGATGCCGGGTTGCGAGCACCCGCCAGTCTTCAAAAACGCCGTCCTTGGCTCCGATATAGTCCTGCATGTAATACATGTGGTCGACGGCTTCAGGAACCGGAAGCTCGGCTTGCGACGAAATCAAGCCGATGCCTTTACCCTGGCTTCCGAACAGTGGCTTCATCACCAGCGTACGATCAAGCCCTTCGGTGTACTCAAGTGCATGGGGTAGCGTTTCGCAGACGCGCGTCCGCGGCGTCGGTACGCCGGCCTTGTGCAGCAAAAACGTCGTCTGGGATTTGTCGACGCACCGTTCTATGGCGCGCGCATCGTTCCACACCCGCACGCCGCTTTCGCGCAACGCATGCAAAAGCCCCAGGCGGAACGTAATCTGCTCGAGCGTTCCCGCGGAGATCGAGCGCACGAAGACGCCGTCCGGCAGTGCGCCGTCGAAGCCCGCAATATCGATTCCGGATTTAAGCGAGGTATCGAAGGCGCAATGCGGCAGCGACGAAACCGTGACGCGGGCACCCATTTCTTCGAGCGATCTGACGATGCGGCGGGCATGCCATTCGCCTCGCCCTTCTTCGATCAGAAGCGCGAGATGCAGGCCGCTGCCTAATCCCGAGACGGGCTTCGCAGGCGTTTCAACGGAAGCTCGCATCGACGATCTCCGGAGCTAGTTCGCCCGCCCGGAAGGAGTTGCCGGTCTCGACGTTCGAAACGATGACTTGAGCCGGCGAGAACAGCATCGGATCGATCTTGTAGAAGTCGCCGTTGACCGCCGCAAAGATTTCCGCGAACGGCTTGCCGTAGATGGCGCACGCGCTCGACGGCAGGTTGTCTGCGAGGCGCTTCGCGTCGGTGTCCGGCCCTTTGACGAAGAGATGGATGCGGCCGCCATAGATGATGGCGTCGTTGGTGCGTCCCATCGCCTTGACGAAATCGGGAACCGGCGGAGCGATCGGCGTCGTGCCCGTGCCGTCGAGAATGTTCTCAAGTGGGAAGTGCAGGGCATGAGCCTTGTGGATCGCGACCTCAAGAACGCGGGCGGCGATCTGAACAGTGCCGGCGAGGCTCCAGGTCGTCGCGTACAAGATCGTGAGGCCGGCCGGGACGATGCCGCAGCTCTCCGAAACTTTCGCGATCACGGCGGGCGGGGGTGCCTTATCGCCTTCGATGACGAGGGTCGCTTGCGGATAGTGGTCGACGTAGCCGAGTTCCTTGAACAGGTCCTCGACGCGCGACAGCGACCGCGCCGGGCCCGATCCGAGTGCGAAGAAGCCCGATGCTTCGTCGGTGATGGTCCAGCCGGCGTATTGGCTGGCGAGGCACGCGATGACGGGATCATTCGATGTCACGACAACGCCGAGCGGCCAATTTGCGAGCCCAGAAGATTGCGTGAAGGCGACGGTGCCGAGGCCGCCCATGCAGACTTCGCCGAGGCGGCGCCCGGCTTCAAGTCCGCCGATGGATTTGCCGCCCATATCGATCAGGCGCTCGCCGTGTTCGCCTCTCGAAACCGAAATACGCAGCGCGTCGGCATCCGCGACGATCGCATCGACAAGTTTGGCGGCGCGAGCGGAAACGCTCGGCTGTATTGCGCTTTGCATCGGATGGGAGCTCCAGTGGAGTCAGGATTTCGAGTGTCCGTATATCAGGTCTTCGAGTTCCGCCAAGCGCACTGCGGCGAGACGCTGCGCCTCATCAGCCGTCGGCGCATCGGCGAAGGCGGTGGCAAGCGGGGCACCGCGCGGAACGAACGTGCCTGGCGTGCCGCGGTCGGCGCTCCAGTCGGGCCAAGGTATGTCTCCCAAAGTTAACGGGCCTCGGTCGGCGTGCAAAACGGCCATCGCGCGCGCGGGCCGGTTTGAACGAACGGCGGCCGGCATCGGCGTGCCGAGACAAGCGGCAATGTGACCGGCGAACAATCGGCCGTGCGCGTCGTCGAGCACATCGAGGGAGGCGCCGGGTCGCGAATTGACTTCGAGCAGATGCGGCTGCCCATTCGCAACGATGAAGTCGAATGACGCCATGCCGACAAGGCCCAAGGCCGTCCCGACCTGCGACGCAGCCTCGGCAAGACGCCGGTAAAGGGATGCGTCGATCTCCGGCATCGATACCGCGCCGCCGAAGCGGAAGGGATTTTGGGTCGATGGCGAGATCCATTGCCGCGTCGGTGCGAATTCCGCGCCGCCGGGCGCGAACAGGCCGCCGATCGACAGCCGCTCGCCGGCGAGTTGTTTCTGGAAATAGCGTCGCCGTCGCGATGCAACGCCTGCACGGAAGACGCGGATGTGGCGGCCGCCGCTGCCGCCGGTGCGCTTGGTCAGCCAGGCATCCACCGGGTGGTCGGGCGGCGTCAGTCGCGTTTCGGGATGTGGAACATTCAGTTTGTCGAGGGTTGCAAAGAAGGTCGCTGGGTCCTTGCTCGCGGCGATCGTCTCAGGCGAACAGCCGAGCAACCGGAAGCGTTTGGCGAGAGACACTACGAGCCTGGGCTTGTCTTCGAAGCCGGAACCAAGGATGAGGCCAATGGGGTAAACGCGCGCGGCCGTGGCGAGCGCTTCGAGTGCGGCGACAACGGACTTGGTATTGAAGCCCCGCTGCATGGCGCCATCGACGACGCGAAAATCTGCAGCCGCTTGGCGCGTGTCGAGATCGCCGAAGGCATCGACGACGAGCGGCTCAAAGCCAGCGCGCCGGGCGGACTGCGCAAGCGCCCGCCCGGAGAATGCAGCGATTAGGACCGATTGGCCCACGACACTCTAGATGCCGACAAGCTGTTTCGCGAGCGCGTAGGCATGGCGGAAGTCGAGCATCAACGGCTTGTCGGATGCGATCATCTGCTTGAACAGACCCGACTCGCATTTGTACTTGATGTCGCCGATCGCAAGCGGGCCGACACCGAGAGCGTCGCAGCCCGGCAGCTTTTCGCCGTTCATGAACAGCTCCATGCCTTCGACGCCCGGAGGCGGCACGGCGTTGACGTCGGCGATCACCAGCAGGTTCTTCGCCAGCTGCTTGTGCTCTTTCGAGACGACCTGGACGCCGGCTGCGGCGGCCGCGAAAATCACTTCGGCATCGGCGATAATTGCGCGCTTCTGCTCCGGCGTTTCGCCGGCCACGGCATCGAGATCGACGCCGAACCGCGTCTTGGAAATATCGGCATTCTTGACTACGCGTTCCACGCCGCGATGCGCGACAAGGCGGACATCGGCCCCTTCAAGCGCGGCGATGATCGAGGACGCGAAACCGACGACGCCAGTGGCGCCGAACACGGCGACCTTGACGCCTTTCCACGACCGGTTGAACTTTTCTTTGAGAATTTTCTCGACGCAAGCAACCATCGCGGCTGCTGTCGTGAATGAGCCGGCGGGATCGGCGAATACCGAACACTCGAACGGCGGCACCATGGCTTTTTTTGCGGCGTCGAGCATATCGAGCGCCAGCAGCGCATCCTTGCCACCCATGAAAAATCCGGTACGCACGCCGTAGTTGGGGGGGCGTGAGAAAATCGCGTCTTGAATGAGACCGGTGACTTCGCCGAGTTCAACATTGATGTAGGGAACGATGACTTTGTAGCCCGCGTCGGCCGCCATGTTCACATCGAATGGACTCATATGCTTCTGTGGCGCGAGCATATGCAGGATGGGAGTGGCCTCACTCATAGTGCTTTGATCTCCATTCGTTTTTTTATTTTTTCACCGCCTCGATAGTAGCGCCCGTGTTGCGCCCCCGCGCGATCACGATGTCGAGTCGGTCGGCTTTAGCGTCTTCGATTAAAGAATGATAGAGGCGATCTGCCGCTTTTGCGCCGTCGACAAATGCGAAGCCGGTTGGACCCCATGAGCTCTGTCCGACGCCGGTCGCGCCCGCATCGCGCATACGGGAAGCCAGGCGTCCGACGGCATCGCTCGTCCACTTGCTGCCGCCCTGCTTTGAAGCGAAGTGACCGCCGACGATGTCTTGGATTTCGGTCAGCGCTGAGCCGAACGCGGCGATGTCGGCCTCCTTCATGCCGGGTACGAGCTTCATCAAAACCAAGTGGCAGATATGGGCCGCCGCGGATTGAGGAAACTCGGGCAGGTCCGCGAATGCCGTCGCTTCCGCTTCGCCCGAAACGCCGGCGCGTCCTTCATCGAGGATCAGCATGACGCGCCAGTCTTCGGGGAAGTCGGCGCGCAGCGTCAGCGGCGGCGGCGCATCGAGCGCGCCCCGTCCGCCGTCGATGATGAAACCACCGCAGGCAAACGCTGAGAGCCCGATGCCGGATCTCGCCCCGCGCTCGCCGAGCAAGGCAAGCTCGCCAGCTGAGAGGTCGCGACCTTCGAGCTTCGCCACGGCCGCTCCGATTGCGAGCGCCAGCTGGGTTCCCGAGCCGAGGCCGGCATGGGCGGGTATGGCCTCGCGTATGTCAACGGCATAACCCTGGCCATGTTGTTGGCTTGCGAATTTTTGGACGAGCGCCAGCGCACGCTCGCTTTCATAGCCGCTGGCCGAGTGCTCGCGAGCTTGCGTAAGCGTCAGGTCCGTGCTCGGATGATCGACTGCCAGCCCGATGCTCCCGTAGCGCCTGCCGATCGCGCCGTTGAGATCGAGGAATCCGAGATGCAGCCGAGCCGGCGCGATGACGCGGATTGCGGTCGAAGTCACGGGTGAAAACCTCACGAAGTATGGTCCTTTCTGCCGAAGCATTCTCAGCGGCAGCATCGGGTTTGCGTCGGCATGGCCAGGGGCGGTAGAATTTATCGACAGAACTGTCCGATAATTGGAGTGCAAGGGCAAGATGACCGCGGAACGCGAAAAACCAATGTCCGAAGCTGACGTCAAGGCGTGGCTTCAGACCAATCTTCCGTCGTGGAGGCTAGAGGACGGTTGGATCCGCCGTACCTACAAGACGTCAGGTTGGAAGGGCACACTGATGGTTATCAACACCGTCGGCCATCTCGCCGAAGCGGCTTGGCACCATCCCGACATCACCGCGTCCTATGCCTGGGTGGAAGTACGGCTGATTACCCATACCGCCAAGGGTATAACCCCCAAAGACCTCGAGCTTGCGACAAAAATCGAGTCCGTCGTTTGCTGGCAGCCAGGTAAGGAAGGCAAGGGCCTCGAGGGTACGCCGCAGGGCGATCAGAGGTTCGCCTACATCAAATATGATTGAGAACCACCGGTTCCATTGCCGAGAGGAGCAGGTTCACCAATGAAGGCGTTCGAGGCAACGCTGGCGCTCGGCTCGAATATGGGCGACCGGGTCGGCAACATTGAAGAGGCGATTGCACGACTGACAGCCGATGGAACGATCGAGCTGGTGGCACGATCGCGCCTCTATCGCACCGCGCCGTGGGGCGTCACGGATCAGGATTGGTTCGTGAATGCCTGCATTTCGATCACGACGGGCCTCTCGCCGCGCGAGCTGCTGCAACACTGCCAGGCGGTCGAGAATGGAATGGGCCGAGTACGCAAGAAGCGCTGGGGACCGCGGGTTATCGACGTCGATATTCTGACCTTTGGCGCTCTCAAGGTAAACGAGGCGGACTTGAGTATCCCGCATCCATTGATCGCGGAACGTGCCTTCGTTTTGATCCCGCTGAAGGACGTCGCGCCGGAAATGCGTATCGAAGGAGCGCCCCTCGATACACTTCTTGGCAAACTCGACTCGAGCGACGTTCAGCTTCTCGAGCCGTGAAGCGATATCACGACCGATGAAAACCAAAGCGCCGCCAAGGACCCCCTGGCGGCGCTTCAAACTACAGAACGACCGGAGGATTACTTCGCGGCCGGAAGTGTCTTCAGATACGCGATCAGATCGGCGCGATCGCCTTCATCCTTGATGCCGGCGAAGATCATATGCGTTCCTGGAACCAACTTGCTCGGGCCCTGCAGCCACTTGTCGAGGGTTGCTTCGTCCCAGGTGAGGCCGGACTTCTTCACCGCGTCGGAATAGGCAAATCCTTCGACAGATCCCGCCTTTCGGCCGACGACGCCACCCAAGTGGGGCCCGACGGCGTTCTTATCGACCTGATGGCACGCCTTGCATTTATTGAAGACCGTCTTGCCGTTCTCCGCGTCTGCAGCCATTGCCGCGGCCGGTAACCCAGCGATCATCGCGACCGCTACAATCCATTTGCGCATCTTAGTTTCCTTCCCGAATTCGTCCGAGCGACGTCGTTGAAACGCCGGCAGTCATAACTTAGCTCCGGCAAAATGACATTTTTTTTCTGAATCCCGCTTGAACAGAATGCCGCACCGTCGGTGAACCGACGCATACCGCATTGCACTCACGGTTTCTGTGTCGGGCTACTTCGCCGGAACCGGCTTGGCGGCGCTCATGCGGCGGTAGACGAATGCCGGAGGCTTCGGCACCGCACTCTCCTGCTCGGCGGCTGCGACAAATGCCGCATGATGTGGAGAGAAGCTGCAAGCCGGGTCGGTGTTTGCCGCATCTCCAGTGAAGGCCATCGCCTGGCAGCGGCAGCCACCGAAATCGATCTCGGCGCGCGGGCAGCTGCGGCAGGGCTCCTTCATCCAGCTGGTGCCGCGATATTTCTGGAAGGCCTGGCCGTTGAGCCAGATGTCGGCGAGACGTTTGTCTTTGACGTTGTCGAACTCGAGACCGGGAAGCGACTCGGCAGCATGGCAGGGCAGCACGCGACCCTGCGGCGTAACGTTCATGATCCCGCGGCCCCAGCCGCCCATGCACGGCTTCGGCGTCTTCGCGTAGTAGTCCGGAACAACGAAGTCGAACACCATGATGCCTTTGAGGCGCTCCTTCGCTTCCTCGACGATCTCGGCACTCTTCAAGACTTGAGCGCGGGTCGGCATCAGGCTTGCGCGGTTCTTTAGCGCCCAGGCGTAATACTGAATGTTTGCAACCTCGATGCGTCCGGCGCCCAGCTCGACCGCGAAGTTGATGATGTTCGGCAGGTTTTCGATATTGAGGCGGTGGATCGGCGCATTGATGGTGAGCGGCATATCCAGTTCGCGCACCCATTTGCCGAGCTGACGCTTTTTGGCGAGGCCGTCCTTGTACGACGAAATTTTCTCTGCGTTGGCTTCGTCGACGTCCTGAATCGATAGCTGGACGTGATCGAGGCCAAGGTCCTTCAGCTTCTTCAGTCGGTCGCGGGTCAGCGTCACGCCCGCCGTGATCAGGTTTGTGTAGAGGCCCGCCTTGGCCGCAACCTCGACGATGTCCTCCAGATCTTTTCTGACGGTTGGTTCGCCGCCCGACAGATGGATTTGCAGGATGCCGAGTTCGGCTGCCTGGCGCATGACGTCCTGCCATTCGGCAGTCGTCAGCTCGGTGTTGACTCGCTCGAGCTCAAGCGGGTTCGAACAGTAGGGACACTGCAACGGACAGCGATGCGTAAGCTCAGCCAGCAGCCCGACCGGGGCGCGCGCGCAAGCTGCTTCCACGGGTGAGTTGGAGAACTGCTCCATCGGCGCTATTTCGTTCATAACGTCAGCTCCGTTGCGTCCCAGTTTTCTAGGCTTTTACGACGCCCTTATCTGAGAGTTCCTGCAGCATAGATATAGTGTCTGTAAGGATCTCTTGCAGCGGCGCGTTATAGTCTTTTGCAAGCTCGTTTGCGATTTGCTCGACCGTTCTCACGCCATCACAACGCTTCAAGATTTCGATAGCGATCGGGTCGGGCTCGAATACGCGTTCAGGCGCCAGCACATGCCAACGGCCGCGACCCGCATCGTGGCGAAACTTGATGTGCGGCGGCATCGCCGGCTGCGATGCAGGCGTGATGATCGTGCGGGTGCGAGGCGTTGCTTCGGCGTTCATGCTCATGCCTCCGGCCGGAAAGCGCCCGGCGGAACGTTGCCGTTGACGTAGGCGTGATAGAGCGCGTCGAGCTGAACCCAGAGCACATTGCATTTGAAGCGCACGGCTTCGACGCAGGCTTCCTGCTCGTCTCGCGTCCTGGCATTCTTCAAGACGTACTGCAGCGCGAATTCCGCGTCGCCCGGGGCTTGCGTCAAGCGGCGCTTGAAATAGGCCATCACCTTGTCGTCGATGAAATCATAATTCTCGAGCATGCCGGAGATGCGTTCTTTGTGGATTTTCGGCGCAAAGAGTTCGGTCAGCGACGAGGCAACGGCGATCGTCAGAGGTTGTTCGCGGACGAACGTGACATAGGATTCAACCGCGAAGACCGTGGCGGGCAGCGCCCCACGGCGCGACACGACATATTCGCGATCGAGCCCCAGGCCGTCGGTCAAAACGAGCCAGCGTTCGATGCCGCCGGGCTCGTCGGGTGGCAGGCCGTCATGATCGAGAAGGCGATGGGTCCAGGCGCGACGCAGTTCGCGGTCATGCACGCGGCTGATCAGTGCTGCGTCTTTGCGGGGCACTGCCGCTTGATAGCAGTAGCGGTTGAGGGCCCAGGCCTGCACTTGGCCCTTGTTCAGCTTGCCGCCGTGCAGCAGGTGATGGAAGGGATGAAGATCGTGATAGCGCTCCGGCCCCACTGCGCGGATCGCGGCTTCGAAATCGGCCGTCGGCATTGGCGGCTCGTTGCCCCGAAGCTCGGCATTTTTTTTCTCGAGACTGACCGGGTTCATACGCGGACCTCCATGCCATCAAAGCCGACTTCCCAACCTGCGGCCTCGACAAATTTACGGGCTTCAGAGTTCTCGTCCAGGATCGGGTTCGAATTGTTAATATGCACGTATATTCGGCGTTTTACATTGAGTGGGCGCAAAGTCTCGACCGACCCGTTGGGTCCTGAAACAGAAATATGGCCCATTCGTTTGCCCGTTTTGCTCGAAAGCCCCTGGCTGACCATCTCATCATCGGTGAAAAGCGTGCCGTCGAGGAAGATGAGTTCGGCGTCGCGGATGCGGTCGGCGAGCGGCGTATCGATCTCGGCGCAGCCCGGAATATAAAAGAATGCTTTGCCGGTCTTTGCGTCGGTGATCTTGAGACCGATCGTGTCGCCGTCGCGGCTTCCGAAATTGCTGCCCGCGTCGCCCTTTTCGAGGAATAACGCGACCTTGCCCGGCACTGCGAACGCTTCGACCGTCAGGCCGAGATCGACGCCGGCGCCGTCGAGGCGCGTCGGCTTATCGAGTTCGAATACGATGCGCGGCACCACGTCCGGAGCGCAGACGTTGAAGATCGAATTAGCGTTGAGCGTTGCCAGTACGCGATCCGACCCGTAGATCGAGAAAGGCTGGCCTTCGCGCAAGCTGATGAGGCCGGTGATATGGTCGACGTCGGCGTTGGTGACGACAACGGCCTTGATCGGCGAATTACGCTGCGCACCCGATTTGACAGGATGCAGTTCCGGCGTCTCGTTGATCTGCTGGCGGATGTCGGGTGAGGCATTGAGCAATACCCAGCTCGCGCCGTCCGCAGAAACGGCGAGCGAAGATTGCAGCCTTGCTTTGTATCCCGCGATGCCGGCGCGCACGTTGGCTGAGTGCAGGCCATTGCAGTTCCACTGCGGGAATCCACCCCCAGCGGCGGACCCGAGAACTTTTATGATCATCTGTTTGATATGGTTACGCGACCCGGATCGCCGAAGCCGGTGGCGCTCTCATTTTTTCGAGAGGTTAAACGGCTGCGGCGGCCGATGAGCCCATCGACCGCCGCGCCGCTGTCTCACAAATTTAGCGAGACCGAAGACATCAAAACTTAGATGAGGTCGATTTCGGCCGGCAGGTAGCTCGTGACTTCGAGGCCAACTTCCTGCTCGCGAACTTCGGGCTTCGTCCAGATCTTCATAGTGTTTCCTCCAAAGCGGTAAGCTGCTTTCCATTCCTGCAAGCCCCGCCGAGGGCCCACCCGATTGGTGCAGACACTTTCTTGTGCGAGCACCAATCTGCGGATCGGCCAATTAAAGTCAAGGCCGCCGCGTTCTCCTCTAGAGACCACAGTCGTCGGCAACTTTTCAAATCAAGGTGCTTCACGTCTGCGTGTGAGTGGTGGCGAGGTGAGGGCGATGAGGTTCGGCAATGACGCCCTCTTGAGCGGCCTCGCGACTCGTTCAGAGTTCGTTGGATGATTTTTGTAAGTGCAACACGTCCGTAAAGTCGCCCAAACTGCCCACTTCCCAGAATCGCGGCCGGCCCGTTCGGCAGTCCGAAACCCCGCCTGAGCGCGGAACATTAGAAAATATTATCACATTTGGGGTAGAATGACGCAGATATGTAGAAAAATCTTCCAAATTGGTCTATCAACACTGCATATAGGGGTGCGGGCGAACGGATGGGTCAATGCATGCCGACCCTGGGGGTTAAAGTGACCTGCTAATGATAGAGCTTCAAACATTGCTTGTTCGGCCTCGCGAGGCGAACCGGCTTGGGATTTTCCCGGTCATTAAATGCGCACGTCACCGGCGTGTTGAGCATGCCGGTCTCAAGTCTTTCTGGGAGAGCCTTCTGTGACCGTGACACCACTGCTTCCGCGAAATGCACCGTTCTTGCCGGAAGACATCGATATGCTGAATAAGGTCGTTGCTAGGACAACTCCGCAGCAACGCTCCTGGCTGGCAGGTTTCTTCGCGGGTTTTGAGGCCGCCCTGGGCGGCGGCGCGCTGCCAGCGGCCGCGCCGGTGGCGAAACCACGGGCCCCACTGACGATCCTATACGCTAGCGAAAGCGGTAACTCTGAAGCGCTCGCCAACAAGGCGAAGAAAGTCGCTCAGAAGAACGGTCTCGACGCCAAAGTCTTCGATATGGCCGATGCTGACTTGACGCTCCTCGCCAAGGCAAAAAACCTCGTTGTCTACGCCGCGACGTGGGGCGAGGGCGATCCGCCATCCCGCGCCGCCGACTTCTATCAGGCATTGATGAGCGATAAGGCGCCGCGTCTCGATGGCGTGCGTTTTGCGGTCCTGGCGCTCGGCGACACGGCCTACGTCAATTTCTGCGGGGTTGGGAAGGCCATCGACGCGCGGCTCGAAGAACTGGGTGCTTCGCGCGCTGCTGATCGTGTCGATCTCGATCTCGATTATGCCAAGCAGGCGGCCGAATGGACTGAAGGCGCGCTCGCCAAGCTGGCGCCGCCTGAGACAGCGCCGGCAGGCGGCACCGTCGTGCATGTCGATTTCGGCGGTGCAGCCGGTCAACTCGACGATGACGAGCCGCAGTTTACCGACGAGCGCCCCCTCGAAGCAGAAATTTCGGCCCTGGTGAATTTGAATGGTACGGGGTCGACGCGCGAGACGTGGCACGCCGAATTCGCATTCGATACGCCTGCGTTCAGTTATCAGCCCGGCGACGCCATTGGACTTGTGCCTGAGAACGATCCTTTGCTCGTCGACGAACTGTTGAAAACCGTCGGCCTCGGTTCGGACGCGGCGCTGCTGCTCAAGCTGCAGAAATCCTACGACGTGACGACGCTGTCGCGATCGCTGGTTGAAAATTATGCAAAGGTCACCGGCCGTGGCGACGTCAAGGCGTTGCTCGAAGGCGAGGCCTATCCGAAGTTTGCCGCCGACCGTCAGCTCATCGATCTCTTCGAAGCCTATCCCGAGAAGTTGACGGCCGACCAGTTGACTGGCTTGCTGCGGCCGCTTCCGGGCCGGCTCTACTCGGTTGCTTCGAGCCTCAAGGCGCATCCGGGCGAAGCCCATCTTCTGGTTGGGGCGGTGCGCTGGGAATCACACGGCAAGGTGCGCAAGGGCGTCTCGTCCACCTATCTCGGCGAGCGGCGCAAGGTCGGCACGACGGCGCGGCTCTACGTCAAGCCGAACCGGCACTTCCGCCTGCCGCCCGACGGCCATACGCCGATCATCATGATCGGCGCCGGAACCGGCGTTGCGCCTTACAGGGCGTTTGTCGAAGAGCGCGTTGCAACCGGATCGAAGGGCAAGAGCTGGCTGTTCTTCGGCGAGCGCAACTTCACCAACGACTTTCTCTATCAGCTCGAATGGCAGGATTACCTGGGGTCCGGGGATCTTTCCAGAATTGACGTTGCATTCTCGCGTGATCAGCCGGAAAAGATCTACGTTCAGCATCGCTTGTGGGAACGGCGCGCGGAGCTGCAGAATTGGCTTCAGGACGGCGCTCATCTTTACGTTTGCGGTGACGAGAAGGGCATGGCCAAGGATGTCGACGCGACGCTCGTAAAGATACTCGCCGAGCAGGCAAAGGGCGACGAAGAGGCGGGCCGCGCCAAACTGAAAGAACTGACCAAGGCCGGGCGCTATCAGCGCGACGTGTATTAAGCCGGGCCGGTTCAACTTAAATCACAGACAACGGCCAGGGCCGATTTGGTCCCACGAGGACGGCAATGACGGACGATAAGCCATCTAAAAGCGAATTTATGAAAGAGAAGAGCCGGTTCCTTCGCGGCACGATCGCCGAAGGGCTGACGCACGTCGAGTCGGGAGCGATCTCGGAAGACGATTTCCAGCTGTTGAAGTTTCACGGCTCATACATGCAGGACGACCGCGACGTGCGCGGCGAGCGATCGAAGAAGAAGCTCGACAAGGCATATATGTTCATGATCCGGCTGCGGATCCCCGGCGGCTTCGTCAAGCCGGCGCAGTGGCGGCAGCTCGACGATATCGCGATGAAGTATGGCAACCATTCGCTGCGCATCACGACGCGTGCCACGTTCCAATTGCATGGCGTCATCAAATCGAACCTCAAACGCACGATGCAGGGGATTAGTGCCGCTTGCTTGGACACCATCGCGGCGTGCGGCGACGTCACTCGCGGCGTCATGTCGGTCGCAAATCCCTACCTTTCGAAGGTTCATCAGGAAGCCTACGAGCTGGCGCAGCGAACCAGCAATCACATGCTGCCGAAAACCGGCGCCTATCACGAGATCTGGCTGGATGGAGAGCAGATCGTCGGCAAGGAGCTCGCGACGGCCGAAAGCGAACCGATTTATGGTCCGCGTTATCTGCCGCGCAAATTCAAGTTCGTCTTCGCGGTACCGCCCGACAACGACGTCGACGTCTTCGCGCATGATTGCGGTTTCATCGCCATCGTCGAAAACGGCAAGCTCGTTGGCTGGAATGTCACCGTCGGCGGCGGCATGGGCATGACGCACGGCGTGGTGGAAACATTTCCGCGCCTCGGCGATGTGCTGGGGTTCTGCCCGCATGACAAGGTGATCGAGGTTGCCGAAAAGATTTTGACGGTGCAGCGCGATTGGGGCAACCGGTCCAATCGGGCGCGGGCGCGCCTCAAGTACACGATCGAAGACCGCGGGCTCGACAATTTCCGCACCGAGGTCGAAAAGCGCCTTGGTTTTCCTTTAGGCGCACCGCGGCCGTATAAATTTGAACGCACCGGCGACTTCATCGGCTGGCGCCAGGGCCAGGACAAGAAGAAATGGCATCTGACGCTTTACATCGAGAGCGGCCGCATCAAGGACACGCCGCAGCATAAATTGCGATCGGCGATCCGCGAGATCGCGGACCTCGATATCTGCGATTTCGTGATGACGGCAAATCAGAACCTCGTCTTCGCGAACGTCAGCGCCCGTTCGAAGGTCAAGATCGAGCAGATACTCGCCGCCCATAACGTATCGCTCGCGACATCGTCCGGTCTGCGCCGCAACAGCATCGCGTGCGTGGCTCTGCCGACGTGCGCGCTGGCTCTCGCCGAAAGCGAACGATACTTCCCGACGTTGCTGACGAAGATAGAAGACATCCTGGATAAGGCAGGATTACGGGAGGATGAGATCGTCATTCGCATGACCGGCTGCCCGAATGGTTGCGGACGGCCGTATCTCGCTGAAATCGGCTTTGTTGGCCGCTCGCCCGGTCTCTACAATCTTTATCTCGGCGCGGCTTTTGACGGCACGCGCATGAACAAGCTCTACGCTCAGGATGTCGATGAAGCCCGCGCGCTGGCATTGCTCGATCCGATCCTTTGCCGCTACGCCAAGGAGCGGAACGAGGGCGAGCGTTTCGGTGATTTCACCATCCGTGCCGGCTATGTGAAGCCGACGCTCGTCAGCAATCAATTTCACGCTGACGTCACGCTCGCCTGATAGCTTCCCATCGCGCCTGGCGATCAGCGTTTCACGAGCCGGCTGAGCGCGGGACCCTCACTCCAACATGAAGTGAGGAATGTCCTGGACCAGGGCATCGATGACCATTCCGCCCGAATCGAACGCGCGGCTGGTGGCGGTCTTTCCCTTACTCCATGGCCGGGGCACGACCCGGCCATCCAGAGCTAAGTGAAAAATCTCGACGTGCTGTCCTGGATAGCCGCCTCTGAGGGCGGCCATGACGTGAAGGGTAGCGACGGCGTTTGATTTCAGATTCTTTGCCACAGTGAATAGGCGGCGAAACATAGGATCACCGAAAGGCAGATCCTGAGCATCCAGTCCGGCAGGATGCCGGTGAGACGCGAGCCGATGGCGATGCCGGGCAGCGAACCCGCGAGCAATAGGCCGAGCAGCACGAAACTCGTATTCCCAATCGACATGTGACCAAGGCCTGAGACGAGCGTCAGCGGCACGGCGTGGACGATGTCGGTGCCGATCAGGCGGCGTGTCTTCAGCGTCGGATAGAGCAACGTCAAAATCACGACACCGATGGCTCCCGCGCCAACCGACGTCAGCGTCACGACGGAGCCGAGGACGAGCCCGAGCGCCAGTGTCGGCAAGCGGCGGACGGGCACGTTCGTCGGCTCGACGGCCTGCGAACCACCACGCGTGACGAGCGGATAGACCAGTATTGCGACAGAGCTGATCAGTAGCGCCGCAACGAGTGCTTCCTTGATGAATAGGCCCATTGCTGCCGTATCGGGATCGAGATACCGAAGCAGCGCCAGCATCGCGAGCGACCCAGGCACGCTGCCGGTTGCGAGCCACCCGACAAGCCGCCAATTGACATTGCCGAAGGTGTGATGCGGCCAGGCGGCGGATGCTTTCGTAATCGACGCGAAGAGGAGATCGGTTCCCACCGCCAGCGTCGGCGATACGCCGATCTTTGCGATCAGGAACGGCGTCATCAGCGATCCCGCGCCGACGCCCGTCATTCCGACCAGGAATCCGACGACGAAGCCGCCCAAAATGACCATCGGCCATAAAATTTGAAGATCAAATTCGGGCATTACATTCCGTACTGGCGGGGACGTGATGACGTACGCGAGAACAGCCGCTTCCGCAATTGCAGAAATTCTCGTGTCGATGTTGGCGGAAGCTGACGCGCAGGCTGTAGACTGATACGAAAGTTTGCTTGCGCGATGCTGTGGCTAGAGACCCGGGTCCATCCCATCGTCGATTGGCGGTGGTGGCTCGATGGCAACGGGAACACCGGCAGACCGAAGGATGATTGCCACCTCGTTGGCGCGGCGCATGAACTCCTCGCGGTCTCTCGAACTCATCGACAGATCGCGATTTATGCCATTGGCCAGCATGTCCCGCTTCAGCACGAAGTGACCCTCGAGGGGCGCCTCCGCCTTGGCGTTGACTGCGGTGGCGATGCCACCGGCAACGGTCGCGCCCGAAACGGAATCGACAAGCAGCAGCGTTCCGGTCTCCGGCGTCTCCGAGAAAACGTCGATGGCAGCCGCGCGCCCGAGAGAAATTTTTGCGATTGCGATATCGTTTGCCGCGCAGCCGCGCGCCGGGTTCGAAGCCATCGTTTCAAGATCGAGCAGCGCCTTGATTTCGATGTTCGAGACGGGAATGAGATCGGTCGACGTGCGCAGCAGATAGCCGGCCGCCGGGCTGAATGCGTCCTCCGAAAGCCAGACAAAACGCGCTTCGATGGTCTGCGCCGCTACGGGCCGCATCTCGGGAGACGAGAGGACAGCCCCGCGCGACACGTCGATATCGACGTCGAGCTGCAGCGCGATCGCCTGTCCGGCAGACGCGCTTTCGAGATCGCCACTCATCGTCGCTATGCGCACAACCTTGCCGCCGGCGCCGCTCAAAGCGTCTGCGACTAGGTCGCCGATCTTGACCGAGCCTGAAGTGACAGTACCCGCGAGCCCGCGAAAATCCTGTCCGTCGCGCAGCACGGTCTGCACCGGCAGGCGGAACACCGATCCAGCTTCGCTCGTCCGGCTCGGCACCTTTTCAAGATGCTGGATGAGCGTCGATCCAGTGTACCAATTCATGTTCTTCGACGCCGTCGACACGTTGTCGCCGAAAACAGCAGAGAGAGGGATGGCTGTCGCGTCCCAGAAGTTGAATTTCCAGCAGAGCGTGCGGAAGTCGGCCTCGATCTTACGGAACACGTCCTGCGACCAGCCGACGAGATCCATCTTGTTGACGGCAAGTACGACGTGTTTGACGCCGACCAGATCGAGGATCGCAGCGTGCCGCTTGGTTTGTTTTTTGACGCCGGAGCGCGCGTCGACGAGCACGATCGCAACGTCCGCGTGGGAAGCTCCCGACGCCATGTTGCGCGTGTACTGCTCGTGACCTGGTGAATCGATGATGACGAAGCGGCGCGTGTCGGTGTCGAAATACTTCCACGCGATGTCGATCGTAATACCCTGCTCGCGTTCGGCGACGAGACCATCGAGCAGCATCGAGAAATCCGGAAGGTCGGTTCCTGCCGCCTTGCGACCTGAGCGGCGCACGCTCTCGCGCTGATCCTCGTAAAGATCGGAAGCATCCCACAGCATGCGCCCGATCAGCGTCGACTTGCCGTCGTCGACCGAGCCGCACGTCAACAAATGGACGATGCCACCGAGCTCGCGCACGAGGTTCGGAACGACCTCAAGCGGCGTTACGCGGGGCGCAGACTTGGCTTTAGGCAACGTATGCACCGTCATCAGAAGTAGCCTTCCTGCTTTTTCTTCTCCATCGCGCCGACTTGATCATGGTCGATGAGCCGGCCCTCGCGCTCCGACGTCTGCGCATTCACGGTTTCTGCGACAACGGCTTCAATCGTGTCGGCGTCGGATTCGACGGCCGCGGTCAGCGGGTAATCTCCGAGTGTACGAAAGCGTATTTTGCGCATCACGACTTCTTCGTTCGCCTTGGGCTGCAGCCGCGCATCGTCCTGCATCAGCAGCTGGCCATTGCGCAGGATCGTCGGCCGCTCGGCGGCGAAGTACAGCGGCACGACTTCGAGCTTTTCACGCAGGATGTAGCGCCAGATGTCCTTCTCGGTCCAATTCGACAACGGGAAAACGCGCACCGTCTCGCCGGTGCCAAGGCGGCCGTTCAACAGGTGCCACATCTCGGGGCGTTGCCGGCGCGGATCCCAGCGATGGCCGGAAGCGCGGAACGAGAACACGCGTTCCTTGGCACGGCTCGCTTCTTCATCGCGGCGAGCCCCGCCGAACGCGGCGTCGAAAGCGTATTTGTCGAGGGCCTGTTTCAACGCCTGCGTTTTCAAGACGTCGGTGTGGATCGACGGCGCATGATCGATCGGATTGATGCCGCGCCGGATGCCGTCTTCATTCGTGTGGACGATGAGGTCGAGGCCGAGCTGCTTCGCCGTTCTGTTGCGGAACGCGATCATCTCCTTGAACTTCCAAGTCGTGTCGACGTGGAGCAACGGAAACGGCAGAGCCTGCGGAAAGAATGCTTTCCTCGCAAGGTGCAGCAGGACTGTAGAATCCTTGCCGATCGAATAGAGCAGCACGGGCTTGCGGAACTGCGCCGCCGCCTCGCGAAAAATATGGATGCTCTCCGCTTCGAGGAGATCGAGATGGGAAGGCGAAACCGTCATGCGGCGCGGTCCTCTGGTTCAAATCCCGGATCTTCGGCCTGTGTGTGCAGTCCGCATTCCCTGGCGTTCTCGTTTTCCCACCACCAGCGGCCCGCACGTATATCTTCGCCGGGCTTAATGGCGCGTGTGCACGGCTGGCAGCCGATGGACGGGTAGCCCTTGGCGTGAAGCGCGTTGATCGGAATTTCGTTGGTCGCGACGTAGCTTTCGAGATCGGCCAAGGTCCAGTCGGCGATCGGGTTCAGCTTGATGAGTTTCTGCGTCGCATCATAGGTGGCGAACGGAACGTGCGACCGGCCTTGCGATTGCTCGCGTCTGAGGCCCGTGACCCAGCCTGCCGCACCTTTGAGTGCCCGGTTGAGCGGATGAACTTTGCGAACCTCGCAGCACGCCTTGCGGGCTTCGACCGAATAGCGAAAGCCGTAGATGCCATCATTCGCGACGAGCTCTTCGACCTCGCGGGCATCAGGAAACATGACGCGAATTTTGATGCCGTACTTGCCTTCGGTCTCGAACAGCGTGTCGAGCGTTTCGGGGAAGTGCCGCCCCGTGTCGAGGGTGAAGATATCGATCGCCGTGCCGCTCGTCGCGATGGCGTGAGTGATCGCCTGATCCTCGATGCCGAGGCTCGACGAAAGCGCAACCGGCCCGTCAATGGCGGCGCGAATGGCGACAACCCGATCTTCGAGAGTCGTCAGGGCAGCGAGCTTGTGATCGAGATCCGAGGCGAGCGTTTGCTGCGACGCGGTATACGCATCGGCCTGCGCCTCGCGGTGAGCGGGCGCGGATGCTTCGAATAAAATCATCGAGAACCTCCGACTGCCGATACATAGGAGTAAATCTTTCTCCTGAGAAGCCATTTATAACACAGAAATAGGATATTATTTCTTAATCTCAGCGCGGATGGCATTTTTGCAGCTCCGCCGACCGACGAAATAAAAATCCCGTCCTGGCGTTTTTTACTACTTTAATTCGCGCGTCGCGAGCCACGCAAGCAAACCTGTTGCGGCGACGGCCGCCGTCGCGAACGTTGCCTGCAGCAAATAGCCGCCAGTCGGCGCTTCCCAGTCGAGCATTTCGCCCGCAACGAAGGTGCCGGGTCGTGTTCTGAGCATCAAACGGTCGTCCACGCCGCCCCAGCCGACGCCGCCGGCCGTCGAAATCGCCCGCTCGATACCTTCGAGACCGGTGACGCAAAGGGGCAAGGCTTTGATGCGCGCCGCCAGCGCCTCGGCA
>NZ_DATNBA010000044.1:0-10147 GCF_035572195.1 Hyphomicrobium sp.
TCTGACGCCGTCATCGCGCTTGCCGCCAAGCAGAGCGGCAAAGGCTTCGCTGTCGAGTGATCGTCCTGCGGGATGAAGCGCGATGCTGAAATCGGCCGAGCCGGTTGTCAAAAGCCGGACCGCTTCGTCGCGCTTGCGCTCGCTGGCGCTGCCGGCGCGGCTTTCCGGCAATTCGCGTATTTCGATCGGGCCCAATCCGATCGCGCTACCGGCGCCGTTGAAGCGCTTGGCGTAGCGTTCCGAGATCGCCCGCTCCTCGGCATCCTTGAGCTTGCCGACGGCGGCGATCAAAATGCGCATGACATCACGCTCGCGGCGACTAAGGTTGCCCGCGCACGAGCGGTGGTCTGCTTACCGTCAGTGCTGCGACGGGTCGCTGCGCGATGCGTCCGGCGGAATTTCCGCTTGCCACATCTTCTCGAGATTATAGAAATCGCGAACCTCGGGCCTGAAGACGTGGACGATGATATCGCCGGTATCGATCAGCACCCAGTCGCAGGCGCTCAAGCCTTCGACCCGGATGCGGGCGTCGCCGCGCGCCTTGATCTTCTCGCGCAGCTGTTCGGCAATTGCGCCGACGTGCCGATCGCTGCGGCCCGACACGACGACCATGTAGTCGCCGAGGTCAGATTTTCCTTCGAGTGGGATGGTGACGATGTTCTCGGCCTTAGCGTCGTCGAGCCAACGGACGACATCGGCGAGGAGAGCAGCCGAGTCCGGCCTCTTGGCGGCGGACTGGGCGAGAGAGGCACCCTTGCGGGCGACCCCAGTTGTGGTTCGGATCAAGCGGCGAGCATCCTTTGCTGGTTAGTCCCGCATGTCTGACAGCTCGGATAACACCCGAGCCTGCGGCATAATAATCGGCGTCGCGGCAAGCCGCAAATGAAATCAGGCAGGCGGCTGTCGTGAAAATGTCATAAATTTCAATGTTCTAGGCGATTATTTGCCGCCTGCTGACGATTTCCCAGTGCGCAAAGCTGTCGACGACAAGCCCGAAAGCCGGATCGTCAGCAGCATCCAGGCCGGAGGTTTGCGGTCCGCTAAAGAACGGGCTTCAGATTCCGGCAGACGGCTGCGCGACAGGGCCTGCGCTGCCGGGGACGACAATCCTGCGAGCCGCCAGCCCGGCCTGTCGACGACGGCGAAAGGCATGATTTCCGCGATGCGACGCCAATGCTGCCAGCGGTTGAACGAGGCGAGATTATCGGCCCCCATGATCCAGACAAAGCGGACGTCCGGATGACGGCGCTTCAAAAACTCCAGCGTAGCGGCGGTGTACCTTGTCCCAAGTTCGCGCTCGAAGCCGGTTATCTTCATCTTCGGGCCACGGACGAACGGGCGGACGAGACCCATCCGGCCGCTTTGCGAGGCGAGCCCGTTTTGCGGCTTCAACGGATTGCCGGGCGTGATCAACCACCAAAGCTGATCTAATCCGAGGCGCTTCATTGCGGCTTCGGCGGCGAGGCGATGTCCGTCGTGCGGTGGATTGAACGTGCCGCCCATGACGCCGATGCGCTGGCCGGGAAAGCAAAGCGGCGTGCGGACTTGGAGCGAACCGAAGCTTTGCAGCGGAATTTTACGCGCCAAATCTAACGGGCCTCATTCCGCACAGTCATTTCGGCCTGATCTGGCCGTTGCCGCGAACCTTGTACTTGAAGCTCGTGAGCTGCTCAACGCCGACGGGCCCGCGCGCATGCATCTTGCCGGTTGCGATGCCGATTTCGCCACCGAATCCGAATTCGCCTCCATCGGCGAACTGTGTCGAGGCGTTAACCAGCACGATCGCCGAGTCGACGCGGTTCATGAAGCGCTCGGCCGTCGCATCGCACTCGGTAATGATCGCGTCGGTATGCTGAGACCCGAAGCGCGCGATGTGGTCGATGGCGCCGTCGACGCCGTCGACGGTTTTGACGGCGATGATTGCATCAAGAAATTCCTTACCGTAGTCGTCGGGCGCTGCCCTTTTGACACGGGGATCGACTTTCTCGGTTTCCGCGTCGCCGCGAATTTCGCAACCGGCATCGAGCAAGCCCTTAACAAGCGGTGTCAGAAAATCTCCCTGCGCGTTCTTGTCGACGAGCAGGCACTCGGTGGCGCCGCAGACTCCGGTGCGCCGCATTTTGGCGTTGAGGACGAGCGGGACCGCGATGTCCATGTTCGCGCCCTGATCGACGTAGGTGTGGCAGATGCCTTCGAGGTGCGCGAAGACGGGAACGCGCGCCTCTTCCTGCACGCGCTGCACGAGGCCTTTTCCTCCGCGCGGCACGATGACGTCGATGGCGCCGTTCAGACCACGCAGCATTTCGCCGACGGCGGCGCGGTCGGTCGTGGGGACGAGCTGGATCGCAGCCTCGGGGAGGCCGGCGGCGCGCAATCCTTCGACGAGCGCATCATGAACTGCGACGCTCGAATGATGGCTTTCAGAACCGCCGCGCAAGATTGCGGCGTTGCCGGCTTTCAGAGAGAGCGCACCGGCATCGGCCGTCACGTTCGGGCGGCTTTCGTAAATGATGCCGATTGTGCCGAGCGGCACTCGCACGCGCTGGAACCTGAGACCGTTGGGTCGCGTCCACTCGGCTAGAACGGTGCCGACGGGATCGGGCAGTTCGGCGATTTCTTCAAGCCCGGTTGCTATACCGGCGATGCGCTTCTCGTCGAGAAGCAGCCGGTCGACGAAGGCGGCCGGGCGGCCGGCAGCTTTCGCAGCCTCGATGTCTTTGACGTTGGCGGCAAGAATCTTCGGCGTCGCCGCACGCAGCGCCTTTGCCGCCGCGACGAGCGCTGCATTCTTCTCGATCGCCGTGGCGATGGCCAGGCGACGGCTGGCGGCCTTGGCCGCTTCCCCGATGCCGCGCATCAGCTTGGCGGTATCGTCGTCGATGCGCTCCGGTTTGTTCATCGCAGTTTCCTCGCCAGCGCCATGTCGTCCCGGTGAATGAGCGTAGAGCGACCTTCAAAACCGAGAATGGCGGAGATGTCGCTCGAACGCTTCCCCATGATACGCCGGGCGTCGTCCGCCGCATAGGCAACAAGGCCGCGACCGAGTTCCCGTCCGTCCGCCGATCTGATGACGACGGCATCGCCGCGGTCGAATGCGCCCTCGATCCGAGTGACGCCGGCCGGTAGCAAGCTCTTGCCGGAAAGGAGCGCCTTCTCGGCCCCAGCATCGAGGAAGACCTGACCGTTCGGAACAAGCTGGCCGGAAATCCAGCGCTTCTTCGCCGTGACGGGATCGGAATTGGCGATGAACCAGGTCACGCGCGCGCCTTCCTTGATGGCGCGCAGCGGGTGCGGAACTTTGCCCGACGTGATGACCATATCGGTGCCAGCCGCGAACACGATCTTGGCAGCTTCGATTTTGGTTTTCATTCCGCCTTTCGAAAGCTCGGTACCGGCGTCTCCCGCCATGGCCTCGATGTCGGGCGTGATGGAGGTGACGAGCGGGATATGCTTGGCGTTTGGATCGTCATTCGGCGGAGAGGTATAGAGCCCGTCGACGTCGGAGAGCAGCACGAGGCAATCGGCCGTGACCATCGAGGCGACGCGCGCCGAAAGCCGGTCGTTGTCGCCGTAGCGAATTTCGGCGGTTGCGACGGTGTCGTTCTCGTTGACGACGGGGATGGCCTTGAGCGACAGCAAGACCTCGATGGTGTTGCGCGCGTTCAAATACCGCCGGCGCTCTTCGGTGTCGCCGAGCGTCAATAGAATTTGCGCAGCGGTCAAGCCGCGCGCGCTCGCCAGTTCCTGATAAGCGTGCGCAAGACTGATCTGGCCGGCGGCGGCGGCGGCTTGGCTCTGCTCGAGTTCAAGCGGGCCTTTCGGAAGGTTGAGGGCGTGACGGCCGAGCGCCACGGCGCCGGACGACACGAGCACGACTTGCTTGCCGGCTTTCGCGAGCTCGGCGACGTCGTCCATCAGCGAGTTGAGCCATTCCGTCTTGATGTGACCGGTGGCCCGATCGGTCAACAACGCCGAGCCAATCTTCACGACGATGCGCCGCGCTTTCGCCCACTCGGGACGGACGGTCAAGGTCGTTGCATCGGTCGACGTGCGGCCCATTTGAGCTCTGGTTCGATTATTCAGGCTACGTTTTGCTGTGAGCCTTATCTGCAAATGCGGGCTGCCCGGCAAGGGGCTAGCCTGCATATCGGTAACGCGTCGGCATTTTTTACCAACGGCGGTTACGGACTTGTTACGGGACGAAGGCGAGGAACAGGAATGTCCCGAAGATAACGAGATGCAGAAATCCGAACAGGACATTCGTTCGGCCGGTGCCGAAGGTCAGCATGCTGGCGGCCAACGTCATCACGACCAGCGTCATATCGCGGGGGTCGAGACCGAGAATGAGCGGCTTTTGCAGAAAGATGTTGGCGGCGGCGATGGCCGGAATGGTCAGCCCAATCGTCGCGAGGGATGAGCCGAGCGCGAGATTCAAACTCCTCTGCAGATCGTCGCGGCTAGCGGCCCGGACGGCCGCAATTGCCTCCGGCGTCAGCACGATAAGGGCGACGATGACACCGGTTACACTCGCTGGCGCGCCGACGGCCGCTACGCCGGCGGTGGCGATCACGGCGAAGAGCTTGGCGAGCAACACAACGGCGCCGAGGGCGACGCAGAGAAAGAAAATCGAGACTGCAAGCTTGCCCTCACTCGGCGCCGCGCCTTCGCGACCGGCATGCTCGCCGTTGAAATAATCGCGATGCAATACGGTCTGGGTGAACAGAAAGACCAGATACAAGGCTATCGTTGCGATGCTGATGAAAATGAGCTGGCTTTCAGAATAGAAGTGCCCGGGCGCCGAGCTCGTGTAGTTCGGTAGAATGAGCGTCAGCGTCGTCAGCACGATCAGCATCGCGAGATAGATTTTTGCCGACGTAACATCGAAGGTCTGCTCGCGATAGCGAAGGCCGCCGACGAGAATACACAGGCCAACGAGGCCGCTGGTGATGATCATCACCACGGAGAACACGGTATCGCGCACCAGGGTCGGCGTCGCTTTGCCTGTGATCATCAGCGATACGATCAGAGCTAGCTCGATGACCGTGACGGCGATCGTCAGCACCAGTGTGCCGACCGGCTCGCCGGTGATGTGCGCCACGTCTTCGGCATGGTAGACGGCGGCGAACACGGCACCGATGAGCGCCGGCACCAGCAGAGTTGCCGTCACGAGGCCAAGTGGGTTGGAGGCGAAATCGTCACGGAAGCCGATCGCCGTGGCGCCGGCAAAGAGCAGCAGGCCAACGAGCGGCACCAGCCAACTCCAGACGGGCGTTCGCGTGGAGTGCACCATCTTCGTTATAGTTATCCTGATGAGGGGGAGTTTTAGCGGATGGCCGATTGTGTGCGAGTACTTGGCGGGCGGCAAGCGGGTGCATCCATTTTTGCGGAGCCATCCCAATCAGGGTTGCCACGGCCCCGCTTCCGCTTCGGCCTCATCTTCTGTCGCGGTGGTACGCGAAACTTCGCGCGCGATCGCGTAAAGCGCGTCCTGTACGCCATGCCCAGCGACGGCGGAGAGCACGAGGGGCGTCTTTCGTGCGGCCTTCTTCAAAGCTTCGCGGCGCTCAGCCATCGTTGCCGCGTCGACGGCGTCGGACTTCGAGAGCGCGACGATCTCTTTTTTCTTCTCGAGGTCGCTTCCGTAGGCTTTGAGCTCGCGCCGCACCGTCTTGTAGTCGGCGACCACGTCCTCCGATGTCGCATCAACGAGATGCAGGATAACGCGACAACGTTCGATATGTCCGAGGAATCGGTCGCCCAGTCCGGCACCATCGTGAGCGCCCTCGATCAGACCCGGAATGTCTGCAAGTACAAAATCAACGTCGCCGGCACGCACGACGCCAAGGTTCGGATGCAGTGTCGTGAAGGGATAATCGGCGATCTTCGGTTTAGCGGCTGAGACGGCCGCAAGAAATGTCGATTTGCCGGCGTTGGGCAGGCCAACGAGGCCGGCGTCGGCGATCAGCTTCAGTCGCAGCCAGATCGTCAGTTCTTCGGCGGGCTGTCCGGGGTTGGCGTGGCGCGGGGCCTGGTTCGTCGCACTTTTGAAGTGGGCGTTACCGAAGCCGCCGTTGCCGCCCTTGGCGAGCATGACGCGCTCACCGGGGGTCGTCAGATCGGCGAGCAGCGTTTCGCCGTCCTCGGCGAAGACCTGCGTGCCGGGCGGCAACTTGATGATGCAGTCGCGTCCGTTCGGACCAGCGCGCTCCTGGCCCATGCCGGGCTTGCCGTTCTCGGCCGAGAAATGCTGTTGGTAGCGATAGTCGAGCAGCGTGTTGAGGTTCGCGACGCATTCGACCCAGACGTTGCCGCCTCTGCCGCCGTCGCCGCCATTCGGGCCACCGAACTCGATGAACTTTTCGCGCCGGAACCCAACGCAGCCGTTGCCGCCGGCGCCGGACTTTATATAGATCTTGGCTTGATCAAGAAACTTCATGATGCGAGTGCCCGTATGCTCATCGTCCACGGGCGGCGGCGTTCGTACGTCAACGTCGGAAGTTCGCATTGGCGTGCTTCACACCAGCCGCTGCCGTTGCCGATGTATCTGAAGCCGAGCTTGCGGATAACTCGGGCTGACGCCGGATTTTCCGCCAAATGCTTGCAGAGGAAACGGCGCACGCCGGTTTTGGTAAACCCATAGGTCATCACGGCGCTGGCCGCTTCGGTCGCAAAGCCGCGACTCCAATACGGTTTGCCGATCCAATATCCCAGTTCCGCGTCGCCGTTCGGGTGGCGCGTGAATCCGCAAATGCCGATCAATTCGCTTTGGTACTCGATACCGAAAACTTCCTCTCGCTCGACCAGGCCACTAACCCAATGATGCGCCGCGTCTTCCGAATACGGATATGGAATGCGTCCCGTCATACTCGCGACATCCCAGTCGCCGGCCAGTACCGCGATGCGCGCAGCGTCGCCGTACACAACTGGCCGGAGGTGTAGGCGGGCTGTCTGCATGACGTCCAAATAAAGCGTGACTGGGTCGCAAGTGATAAGAGGGTGCGACAGAAAATGCAAAAGGGGATGGCGCAGCCATCCCCGATACATCCTGAACCACAATTTTCTCGCAGAGCGAAAATTATTCCGCTGCAACGACCCTGGGCTTCACGGAGATATAAATTCTGCCGTTCCGCTTGCTGTTGAATTCGACTGTCCCTTCTTCGACGGCGAAAATGGTGTGGTCGGTACCCATTCCAACGCCGGCGCCCGGGTGCCACTGGGTACCGCGCTGGCGGCAGAGAATGTTGCCAGGAATGACGTGCTCGCCGCCGTAGCGCTTGATGCCAAGACGTTTGCTTTCGGAATCGCGGCCGTTTCTCGTCGAGCCGCCTGCTTTTTTCTGTGCCATTTCAGAATCCTCGAATAAAGCGCCGGCTGGTTACGCGCCGGTGATGTCGGTAATGCGCACGATCGAAAGGTCCTGCCTGTGGCCCTTCTTACGGCGCGAATTTTTGCGGCGGCGCTTTTTGAAAGCGATCAGCTTCGGCCCGCGTGATTGCTCGACAAGCTCCGCGATTACCTTGGCACCCGAAACGATCGGCGCACCGAGCTTGATGTCGGAACCCGAGCCGACCATCAGCACTTGGTCAAATTCGACCTTGCCGCCAGCGTCACCAGATACTCTTTCGATGGTGACGACGTCGTCTTTGGAAACGCGGTACTGCTTGCCGCCTGTCTTAATGACAGCGTACATGGCTTATCCTTTCGGCCTTTTAGGCCTGTTTCCGCGCCCTGCGGCGCCATCGGAAAACGATGGACTTTCAATGAGATGCTAGTAAATCTAGCATAAGCCTCGGGCAGCGCATTTTACGCCGGCGATGATCACGCCTGCGATGGCGGGCTTTATTGTCGAACTGAGGCACATTGTCAATTGCCGTGCGGCGTTTGGGCGTGGGCTGTGATCCGAGCGCCCTATCCTCGTAAACGCGGCGGCGCGTGCTCATCTGTTCGTTTCGAGACGGGCCAATTGGCGTTCGCGTCGTTGAAAGGGATAAATGTCCAGCGCAATGACGGCTTCTCACGACGGCAAGCAGTCTGCCCTCCCGCCAAGCGACGCTGCATTGTCGAACATTCCGGTGATCGAGACCGGGCCTGATTTTCCACTCGCAACGCTTTTGGCATGCAAAGAACGGACGCACGCCCTTCTTGATGCCGCAGCGCACCGCTATCCGCGGGCGGCGCTGGTCGCGTTGGATAAGGTCTCGCGGGCGTGGCTGGTGCGCTGTGACAACGAGCACCTCGCTGAGATTGACAGGATTGGCCGCGAGTTGGATCGGCCCGGAGCCTACTTTTTTTCGGTCAACTACGAGTGGGCCTGCACGTGCGGTGCCGCGCCGTCTCCGGACAATCGTTCGGCGCGGCTTATCCGCGTACTCGATTGGCGGACGCCGGGGCTCGGCGCCAACCTCGTCTGCGCTAAAGTCACGGGAGCTGCGGCGGGGCCGTTCGCACTCGTGACATGGCCCGGTTATACAGGCGTCCTGCAAGTCATGGCGCCCGGTCGCTTTTCCGCGGCGCTCAATCAGGCGCCGATGCGCAAGGCAACCGGGCTCTTTTATATGGATTGGGCGGCCAACCGGCGGCGCGTCTGGTCGATGCCCTATCCGACTCCGGCGCATCTATTGCGCAAGGTGTCGGAAGAGGCCCGGAACTTCACCGAAGCCCGGCGATTGCTGATCGAGCAGCCAATCGCGACGCCCGGCATCTTTACGCTGGCAGGGATTGATCCGCGCGAAACCGTGGTTATCGAGCGCACCGAGCGTGAGGCGCGTGTTCGCGACGGCGCGCAAGTCGCCGCCAATCATTGGGAAGCGGCTGGCTGGCACGGTCACGCTCGCGGCAAGAACAGCCCAGGACGGTCCCGCATGATGTGCGGCATCAAAGCCGAATTCGATCCGGCGTTTGCCTGGTTGCAGCCGCCGATCCTCAACGACTTCACGCGCCTGGCCATGGTCGCCGACGCAAAAGAGGGCCGCATGATTGCGCGCGGCTATGAGATAACGGGCGTGGCCACCGATACTCTCGATCTTACTTGGCACGCGGCCGCCTGACCCGCTTGCGCCGCCGGAAAAGCGAAGCTACAAGCCGCACTTCGCCGTTTGGCGCCACGGCTTCCGGAGAGGTGGCAGAGTGGTCGATCGCGCCGCACTCGAAATGCGGAGTACTCGCAAGGGTACCGGGGGTTCGAATCCCTCCCTCTCCGCCAGTAACATATTGATTTCATTGTATAATATTTGATTTTTTGCCAGAAATGGACGGGATTCGAACCCAGTCCTCACGGGTGTTCCCGGCTAAGCCTTAACAAGCTTGTCAAACACATATCCAGGGCCCTGAACCAAGGGATCGAACTCGTCTAACTTGGCTGTGGCCCATGTCATCCAATCATCAAGGCTGTGGCCAGCAACGATGACCGATCCGTCGGCGATTGATCTCGACAGCGAACGCAGGAAGCGGCGGGCGAGTGATGCCGACCGATGCCGCTCGGCCATCTCAATGAGAGCTTGAAACGTCCTTGGATCGCAGCGCGCGGCGAAGCTGTCGCCTCCCAACTGCTCCAGTCGCTTTAATCCGTCAAGAATAAGCAAGTGTTCTTTGTCGAGCAAAGACTTCAGATGCTCTCGTTGAGCTCGCGCGACCGCACGTGTAGCAGCCAGAATGCCAGCTACGATTTCGGGAACTCTATCTTCAAGACTCAGCTCACCATCGACCCATTCCGCGTAGATGGTGGAGTTCGTATTGATCGAGTCAAGGATGATGAATCTAAGCTTGGCATGGGGGTTGTGCCTGTCTCCATCTAGCGGAACAAGCAATGCCCCGGTGGATGTCCCCTGATGTTCAAAATGAAATTCCAGATACCCTCGCGAGCCCGGCAGGACCCCGTGCTTCTCGACCGCGAAGAAGACGCTGCTGAGAATGCGATGCTTTCGGTAGTCCTGTTTATCCATGCCCCAAGGGAAGTCGCCTTTCCCATGTAGGAAGGCGTCTCGGGCTCGGGCGTGCTCCGCCACCCATTTGGCGATGAGAGGATGGCGATCTTTCATGTGCGCCTTTCCACCTCTGCAAAAGGGGTCCCTTTTGATGCAAGGCTAGAAATGGATCCCGCAAGATGGTAAACTCCGTGTTCTGATGGTTTTGCGCGTCGCGTGAGCTT
>NZ_DATNBA010000045.1:0-14242 GCF_035572195.1 Hyphomicrobium sp.
TGGCTGGGGGACTAGGATTCGAACCTAGACAGGCAGAGTCAGAGTCTGCAGTCCTACCATTAGACGATCCCCCATTGCCGGGATCGGGCGAGCCTAGAAGGTTCGCCGAAGCGCGGGTCATAGCAGCAGCATTTGGTCTTCGCAAGGCTTGCTATTGCGCCACTTTAATTGCCTGGCGGCATGCCTGGCCAACGTTCCGACAGCTTGTCTTGGCGTCGTCGAAAGCTATTTCGCTCGTCTCCTTTAAAGGCGCATGTCGTCGGCTTCGATGCGGTCAACGAAACTCCGACGCATGCTTTAGCGGCCGGACCGATGGCAGAGACATTTCCTCGACCGGGGCAATATGCGCGGCGGCTCCAGCATTTGGCCGATGAACGCCCGGCCGTGCCGCCTGCGGGAGATGCAAAATGAGGCGCGATGCGGCGGAGCTTTACGTTGATCAGTGACCTGATACACTCGCCCCAACTGAGGTCCAGATTAACTGCCTGAAGAGCACGGCTGCTTTTGCGGCAAGCCGCGTCATACCAGGTTCTGGAGAAATGATTTGAAGCCTGAAAATTCAGGTCCTGACGCTCCGGGTGACGTCGAGCGGCCGGTCCAACCCGACAACTCCGACCTTGAAGCACCGGCGCCGGCCGAGGCTGGATTTCTGAATAACAACAATCGCGATCAAAGGCCCGAGATCGGCCCGCAGGGCGAGACCTTTCCAGTCGCGCGTGGGCAGCCACTTCGCGCTGGGCAACGGCACGCCGCTGCACCACCAGCCGGGGAGTCGGCTCGCGGCAATGACCCGGTCTACGGGGCCCTCGATCTCGGCACCAACAACTGCCGGCTGCTCGTTGCACGCCCCTCCCGTCGCGGCTTCCGCGTCGTTGATGCATTCTCGCGCATCATCCGGCTCGGCGAAGGCGTCAGTCAGACGGGACGGCTCTCCGACCAGGCGATGGCTCGCACGATGGAGGCGCTCGGAGTTTGCGCCGACAAGCTGCATCGCCATCACGTTGCGAGATCGCGCATGGTCGCGACCCAGGCCTGCCGCATTGCCGCCAACGGGCCGGCGTTCGTCAACAGCGTCAGAGAGAATTTCGGCCTCGACATCGAAGTCCTGACACCCGAAATCGAAGCCCGGCTTGCGGTTGCCGGCTGTGCTACGCTGATCGATCCGGACGCCGATATGGTCCTCGTCTTCGACATCGGCGGCGGATCTTCGGAGATTATTTGGCTCGACATGACACGGCTCGGCGCGCGCCGCGACCTGCTGTCCGGCCGCTCGGACGTCAACGACGCAATCGTCGCCTGGGAATCGCTGCCGGTCGGGGTTGTGACGCTCGCCGAGAATTTCGGCGGCCGCAATGTAACGCCGGAAAGCTTCGCGGCGATGTCGGATGCCGTCACCCAGCTGCTCGCGCCGTTCGAGGCGGCGCACCACTTTCGCGAGCGTCTTGCGGAACGATCCGTTCATCTCCTTGGAACATCGGGTACCGTCACGACGATTGCCGGTGTTCTTCTCGGCCTTGATCGCTATGATAGGAAGCGCGTTGACGGTATCTGGCTGAACGTGCCGGACATCGACGACGTGACGGCGCGCCTTCTGGCGCAAAGCTACGAGGAGCGCGTGATGCAGCCGTGCATTGGCCGGGAACGCGCCGACCTCGTGCTTGCCGGTTGCGCCATTCTCGATGCCATTTTGAAGCTCTGGCCCGCCGAGCGGTTGCGTGTAGCGGATCGCGGGTTGAGAGAAGGCATTCTAATGCGCTTGATGATGGAAGATGGCGTCTGGCGCGCAGGTCGCCGCCGGCGCGGACGATCGCGGCGCTCAAGCGATAGGTTCTCGGCGTGACGGATAAAAAGGAAAGCGGCGGCAAAGGCGGCGGGCGCAGCAGCTTGAGCGGCGGACAGCGTCAGCTTCGCGTTGCCGTCAAGACAGCGCGCAAGCGCTCCGTTTCATCCGCGCGCTGGCTCGATCGTCAGCTGAACGATCCCTACGTCACCGCGGCAAAACGGGAGGGACTTCGGTCCCGCGCGGCGTTCAAACTCCGGGAAATCGATGCCCAGTACAATTTCCTGAAGCCGGGTCAGCGGATCATCGACCTTGGCGCCGCGCCGGGCGGTTGGTCGCAAATTGCGGCCGAGCGCGCCAAGGCGACCGACGGCAAGGGCCAGGTGGTCGCCATCGACTATTTGAGCTTCGAGCCGATCGCAGGCGTCGACATCATCGAGATGGATTTTACCGATCCGGCGGCCGAAGACCTGCTCAAGTCCCGTCTTCGCGGCGGACGCGCCGACGTGGTGCTCTCCGACATGGCGGCGCCAACCATCGGGCACGCGAAAACGGATCACATCAGGATCATGGGATTGGCGGAAACCGCAGCCGCGTTTGCCGCCGATGTGCTTGAGCCGGGCGGTGTTTTTCTCTGTAAGGTCTTCCAGGGCGGTACCGAGCGCGATTTGCTCGCCGCGCTGAAGCGCGATTTCACGACTGTGCGCCATGTGAAGCCGCCGGCAAGCCGATCGGAAAGTTCGGAGCTTTACGTTTTAGCAACGGGATTTCGGGGCGGCAGCGCGTCGAACGGCATCACCTAAGGGATGCGACGCCACCTTGATGTGAGACTTCCGAAGGGTTGGGCTCCGCCGAGACCATGGCCGCCAGCGCAGTAGCTTTTCTGCAGGTTGCTAGACGTCCCCGCTGCTGCTCGAGCGCGTCGAACTCGCCTGCTGTTTGGAGAAGGTCTTCCGTCTGCAGCCTCGGCGTGCCTGGCGACAGAGTGAGTCGCGAGTCGCAGCGCGCTTGCGCCCAAGCAAGCGCCGCAACGGGACTGAGGTTGTTGCCATGCCAACGCTGCACTGCGGGAAGAGGGTCGATTCCAGCCAGCGACGAACAGACTGTCATTACTCCAGCTCCGGCGAGAAAGAACCCGCCCAACGTCCGCGCAGCGACGATCATCCCGAATCCAATTGCGAATCTCATGGGGGTTCACACCCCGTGCCCGGAATGTCCCAGGATTGCGCGACAGGCATGTGACGGGCCGCAACCGCACGGTGGATTGCCTTGGCCACGTTGGCCCCGCACCACCCCATTTGACGCGGCAAACGCCGCTTCCAAGCGCTGTACCTTGGTGCTATAGACCGCGCGACAATGTTCCGCCCCAGGGGGCTAGAACGTGTCGCCCCCCAGAATTTGGAGAAGTCCGCATGACTTCGAGCCTATCGGCGCTCGATTCGAGCGTTGCGCTTACTTTCGACGACGTTTTGCTCGTACCCGGTCCGTCCGATGTGATGCCGGGCCAAGTGGACGTCTCGACGCAGCTCACGAAGTCGGTGCGGCTCAATATCCCGCTGCTGTCGTCAGCCATGGACACGGTCACCGAGGCCCGCCTCGCTATTGCGATGGCGCAGGAAGGTGGCATCGGCGTTCTGCATCGCAACCTTTCGATCGATGAGCAGGCGCGTCACGTCGCACAAGTCAAAAGATACGAAAGCGGCATCGTTCTCAATCCGGTCACCATCTCCCCGCGCAAAACCTTGGGAGACGCTCTGAAGCTGATGGCGGAAAAGGGAATTACGGGCGTGCCCGTCGTCGATGGCGCAACTGAAGCGGCGGACGGCAGCGCCGGTAAAGGCAAACTCGTCGGCATTCTGACAAACCGCGACGTAAGGTTTGCCACTCGCGACGATCAGCCGGTTTCCGAGCTGATGACCAAGGACAGCCTAGTGACGGTGAAACGCAACGTTCCGCAGAACGAGGCGAAGCGTCTCTTGCACCAGAACCGCATCGAAAAACTGATCGTAGTTGATGACCAGGGCAACTGCATCGGCCTCATCACGGTCAAGGACATCGAAAAAGCGGCGAGGCATCCCTACGCGTCGAAGGATGCTCAGGGTCGCCTGAGGGTCGCGGCCGCAACGACGGTCGGAGAAGATGGCCACGAGCGCACCGCGCGGCTGATCGAAGCCGGCTGCGACGTGATCGTGGTCGATACCGCACATGGTCACTCGGCGAAGGTGATCGAAGCGGTTGCCCGCATCAAGCGGTTATCGAACGCTGTGCAGGTGATCGCCGGCAACGTCGCGACGGCGGATGCAACGAAGGCCCTGATCGAAGCGGGTGCCGACGCCGTCAAGGTTGGCATTGGTCCGGGTTCCATCTGCACGACGCGCATCGTGGCAGGTGTCGGAGTGCCTCAACTCACTGCCGTCATGGAGTGCGCGAAAGAGGCCGGTCGCTCGGGTGTGCCGATCATCGCCGACGGCGGCATCCGCTTTTCCGGCGACATCTCGAAGGCGATCGCAGCAGGCGCGTCCTGCGTCATGATCGGGTCGCTGCTTGCCGGCACCGACGAAGCTCCGGGCGAGACGTATCTCTATCAAGGGCGCACCTACAAGTCGTACCGCGGCATGGGCTCGGTCGGGGCGATGGCACGCGGCTCGGCGGATCGCTACTTCCAGGCCGAAGTCCGCGATACTTTGAAACTCGTGCCGGAGGGCATCGAGGGGCAGGTGCCCTACAAAGGCTCCATGGACGCTGTAGTGCATCAGCTCGTCGGCGGCTTGCGCGCCGGGATGGGATACCTCGGGGCGCGCACGATCTCCGAATTTCAAAAGCGCGCCAAGTTCGTGCGCATTTCGCCGGCCGGGATCCGCGAAAGCCACGCACACGGCGTCCTCATCACGCGAGAGAGTCCGAATTATCCGGGGTCGGGCGTATAATCTGATACGTTCCTGCTCGTTTCACCCTTGCGCGAGGCCTCGATGACGGTTGTCGATTTCCTGCTCCCGGTTTTTGTGCTGATCGGGCTGACGTTCGTGCTGCTTTTCATTATGGCGCGCGAACGCGTGGGCAGCCTCAGACGTGGTGAAGTCAAAACCGAGGACATTGCGCTTCGGGAACCGAACTGGACCCCCCGCGGCACGCAGTACGGCAATGCCTTCCACAATCAGCTCGAACTGCCGATGCTGTTCTATGTGCTGATCGCCTTCATACTGATCACCAAGGCGGAAGATGTACTGCTGTTGATCCTGGCATGGATCTTTGTCCTGTCGCGCATCGTCCATGCATTCATTCATACGACCGGTAACGTGGTTGACCGGCGCTTCATGGCCTACAGCGTCGGCGTGCTGGTGTTATTACTCATGTGGGTGATCTTCGCCGCCAAGATCGTGACCGGCGCTTGAGATGATCGTAACATGAGGCCAGGTGCTCGGATCGCGGCGGCGATCGAGGTTCTGGAGACAATTCTCCACCGCTATCAGCCCGTCTCAATTGCGCTGACCGACTGGGGCAAAGCTCATCGCTTTGCGGGTTCCGGCGATCGTAATGCCATTGGTGGGCTCGTCTACGACGCGCTCCGGCGGCGCGCCTCGCTGGCCTGGGCGCTGGGCTCCGATACGCCGCGGTCGCTTGCGATCGGTGCCGCATCCTCCGCCCTCGGTCTCTCGCCGGAAGAGGTTATTGAGGCCTGTGACGGAGCCGATCATGCGCCGTCGCCGCTCTCGGACGTCGAGCGCGCCGGGCTGACGCGATCGCTCGATGATGCTCCGGATGCCGCCCGCGCCGATATGTCGGAGTGGCTCTGGCCGTCATTCGCCCGCCAGTTCGGCGACGGCGCCGTTGCCGAAGGTCAGGCGATGGCGCGGCGGGCACCAGCCGATTTGCGGATCAACACGCTGAAGTCGACGCCGGAAAAGGTTCTGAAAGCTCTCGCGGGATTTGCGGCGGAGCCCACCCCGTATTCACCGATCGGTATTCGAATTCCGGCTCCAACCGGGGCTCAGCGGACGCCGAACCTGCAGGCCGAGGCGGCATTCCAGGCCGGCTGGTTCGAAATCCAGGACGAGGGATCGCAGATCGCAGCGCTGCTTTCGGGCGCCGGACCGAGGAAGCAGGTACTCGACCTCTGTGCCGGTGCCGGCGGCAAGACGCTGGCGTTGGCGGCGCTGATGCAGAACACCGGGCAGCTCTACGCTTATGACGCCGACCGCCACCAGCTGAAACCGATCTTTGAGCGCATCAAGCGGGCGGGCGTGCGCAACGTGCAAGTCCTGCGCGCCGGCGACGAGAAGGCTCTCGAAGCACTGGGCGCCCGGTTCGATGTCGTTATGGCGGATGCTCCCTGCACCGGCTCCGGCACATGGCGCCGCCGCCCCGACGCGAAGTGGCGACTGAAGCCGGAGGCACTGGCTGCGCGGATAACGGAGCAGCGCGCTGTGTTGGCGCGCGGCGCCGAGTTGGTGAAGCCGGGAGGGCGGCTCGTCTACGTGACATGCTCAATCTTGCCGGAGGAAAACACCGAGCAGATCGCCCTTTTTCTCAAAGGCCGGGCGGACTTTCAGTTACTGCCCACCGCCGAAGTCTGGGGCACCGGAATGCCGGGCGAGCCGCCGCCATCTGCGAACGGCCATGCCGATTCATTGCTGTTGACGCCGGCGCGTCACGGCACTGACGGCTTCTTCATCGCCGTCCTATCGCGAACGGTCTGATCGAAGTTTCTGTGGATTGTACGTACGGAGAGCAGTTGCGATCGGGTCGTCTCGGCCGAACCGCGCCGGCTTGGCGCTCGCATTTTGCCGGTAATCCGTGGGCGCAGCCACGATCCCGGTCAGGAAATTGATCGGCGCTCGATCACGCAATTGCCTATTTTTCGCCGTTGACATCGCACGCCGCGAAACTATGTGATGCGGGCGTTTGTCGCCGCTTGTCGGCAAGACGAGGGATAGGTGCCATGGTTCGCTTTTTGCGTTCGCGCCGCGCCCGCGCTCATGAGGCCCAATGCGAGGTCAATGAATGAGCGGCAGGCCCCATTCCTTCCTCTCTCCCAAATGCGTCGTCCATCCAGCACCGAACCGCGGCGGCCACACCGTCGTCGCCCGCGAGACGATCGCCAAAGGCGAACTCATCGTGGTATGGAGCGGCACGCTCGTTTCCGGCGAAGAATTGAGCGGAATGCCCGCAACCGTCCGGCGGTATTCGCTACAGGTCGAGGAGGACCAGTATCTCGTCTCGCTATCGGACTGCGAGCCGCCGGATTACGTCAACCACAGTTGTGATCCGAACTCCGGACTTTCGGGTCAGATCACGCTCGTCGCGATGCGCGACATCAGCTCAGGCGAAGAGATCACATATGATTACGCGATGAGCGACGGGTCACCCTATGACGAGTTCACCTGTTCCTGTGGCTCGCCGCACTGTCGCGGCCACGTCTCCGGCGATGACTGGCGGCGCTCCGAACTTTGGCGCCGGTATGCGGGATATTTCTCACCCTATCTGCAACGCAGAATTCTTGCCGCCGACGCCTTGCGCGCGATCACGGCCAAGCGGCGCCGGGCATCGCGCAAAGCGCTTTCGCAGCCTGTCGTCGTACCCGGTGAATAGCCTCAGCTATGTCCGATCAACGCCCGCGCCCAATTTAAGGGCAACGTCGGCGTCGAAGACGCGGTAATCGCAGGTGAGCTCTTCACCTTTCTTGATGTCGCGCGTCGCAACATCATGGCCTTCGATCGCCCCCTTCACGTGGATTCCGGCCGTGTTTGGCACAGCTGCGTGATTCATGAACCGCGCATTGTCGACGCAGAGAATATAGAGGCCGCTTCCTGAGTCACGGTAAGTGTGGTCGCGCAAATTCGACCGCGCCGGTTCCGGCAGACGATCGATCTCGCCCTGCGTCAGCAGCAGGTCATAACCCGACATGAATTGCCAGGTCACGGTGCCCTTCGGGATGTCTTGATCGGCGAAGAGGCCGATGCCGGCAATATCGCTCGGTCCAAGCCGTGTTTTGACCATCAGCATGATTGGATGCCCTGTTTCCCCGACCTTGCGGCCACGAGCACACTGATTGACCCGAGGCCGCCTTCTGCGTAGCAAGCCGTGTCCTACCCCGCCATGGGCAAATTGGGAGCGTCGTTACCCGGCAGCCGGCCGGCGTCCCTGTCGCAGGCCGTGCTGCAACCGGCGGCGTTGCAGGGAATGCCGTGATCGCGTAGGGGAAGGCTCGAATAGGAGAGTCGCCCCGACTTGACCGACGCTGTTCTCATCATTGATTTCGGAAGCCAGGTGACGCAGCTCATCGCGCGGCGCGTGCGCGAATCGGGCGTCTACTGCGAAATTCACCCTTATCAAAATGCCACCGAGGCTTTTGCCAAGCTGAAGCCGAGGGCCGTCATCCTCTCGGGCGGGCCCGCGTCGGTGACCGAGGCCGGCTCCCCACGAGCGCCGGACGTCGTGTTCTCGTCCGGCGTCCCGGTGCTCGGCATCTGCTATGGGCAGCAGGCGATGGCAGAGCAACTCGGCGGCAAGGTCGAAAGCGGACATCATCGGGAGTTCGGACGCGCCTTCCTCGCTGTTGCCACGCCGAGCCCGTTATTCGATGAGGTCTGGTCACCCGGCGCCCGCTATCAAGTCTGGATGAGCCACGGCGATCGCGTCACGCGCCTGCCCGAAGGTTTTGAAGTCATCGCGACGAGCGACAACGCGCCGTTCGCCGCCGTCGCCGACGAGGCGCGCCATTTCTACGCCGTGCAGTTCCACCCCGAAGTCGTTCACACGCCGGACGGCGCCAAGCTGATCGCGAACTTCGTGCACAAAATCGCCGGCCTAAAATCCGATTGGACGATGGCAGCGTACCGCCGCGAGATGATCGCCAAGATCAGGAAGCAAGTCGGCAAGGGCCGGGTCATCTGCGGGCTTTCAGGCGGCGTCGATAGCGCCGTCGCGGCCGTGCTCATTCACGAGGCAATCGGCGATCAGCTGACCTGCGTGTTCGTCGATCATGGCCTGATGCGGCTCGGCGAAGCGGACGAGGTTGTCGGCCTATTCCGCGATCACTACAACATTCCGCTCGTCCACGTTGACGCCTCCAACCGCTTTCTCGATGCGTTGACGGGCGTTTCGGAGCCCGAAGCCAAGCGCAAGGCGATCGGCAAGAATTTCATCGACGTCTTCGAGGGGGAAGCGAAGAAAATCGGCGGTGCTGAATTTCTCGCCCAGGGCACGCTCTATCCCGACGTGATCGAAAGCGTGTCGTTCACGGGCGGCCCATCGGTAACAATCAAGTCGCATCACAACGTCGGCGGCCTGCCCGAACGCATGAACATGAAACTGGTCGAGCCGTTGCGCGAACTTTTCAAGGACGAGGTTCGCGCCCTTGGTCGCGAGCTTGGTCTTCCCGAAGCCTTCGTCGGACGGCATCCGTTTCCCGGCCCTGGCCTTGCCATCCGAATCCCGGGTGAAATCACGCGCGAAAAGCTCGACGTGCTGCGCAAGGCCGACGCGATCTATCTCGACGAAATTCGCAAAGCCGGTCTCTACGATGCGATATGGCAGGCTTTTGCCGTGTTGCTTCCGGTGCGAACCGTCGGTGTGATGGGAGACGGCCGCACCTACGACAACGTGCTCGGTCTCCGCGCTGTCACGTCTGTCGACGGCATGACGGCGGACTTTTTCCACTTCGACATGGCCTTCCTCGGTCAGGTCGCGACCCGCATCATCAACGAGGTACGTGGCGTCAACCGCGTCGTCTACGACGTAACGTCGAAACCGCCGGGCACAATCGAGTGGGAATGAGCTGGATTTCCGCCACGCAAATGGGACGGGCGATTTTCAATCCAATATCATTATTCCATTTCTGAAATCTTCGCTTTGCCTTCAACGGCACGCAAGCCGAGCATATGGCAGATCGCGTAGATAAGATCGGCGCGGTTCAGCGTATAGAAATGAAATTCCGTGATGCCATGTTCCGCCAGATCCAAGACCTGCTCGGCGGCGATCGCCGCGGCAGCGAACCGGCGCGTCTGCTGATCGTCTTCCAAGCCCTCGAAGCGGCGAACGACCCAGTCGGGAATGCCCACGCAAGACTTGGCGGCGACGCGCGCAATTTCGCGGAAGTTATGAACGGGCAAAATTCCCGGCACGATCGGGATGCCGATGCCGCTTGCGCGTGCCCGATCTAGAAATCGGAAAAATACCGTGTTGTCGAAAAAGTACTGGGTGAGCGCGCTTGTGGCCCCCGCATCTATTTTTGCCTTCAACGCATCCAGATCGGCTTCGAAGGACAGCGACTCGGGGTGTTTTTCAGGGTGAGCCGCGACGGTGATTTCGAACGGGGCGATCGCCTTGATACCCGCGACGAGGTCTGCGGCATTGACGTAGCCGTCATGCGCGGGAACGAAGCGTTCGTCGGCTCCCGCTATTGGATCGCCGCGAAGAGCTACGATGCGTCGTACGCCAAGCTCCCAATACTTGCGGGCAACCTCGTCGATCTCGTTACGCGATGCCGAGACGCAGGTGAGATGGGCCGCGACGTCAAGCGAGGTCTCTTTTAGAATTCGTGCCACAGTCGCGTGAGTGCGCTCACGCGTTTCGCTGCCGGCGCCATAGGTGACCGAAACATTGGTTGGCCCGAGTGGCTCGAGCCGCCTTATCGAACGCCAAAGCGTATCTTGCATCGCAGACGTCTTGGGCGGAAAGAACTCGAATGAAACCCGGATGTTTCCGTTGCCGGAGAAGCGGCTCGTGCGTTCTTCAGGCCATACTTGAATAAGATGATGGGGCTGCCGCCTGCGTTGTGTCTCAGCACTGTGCATCGCCCGATCCATCCTCGCTCTAATCTTCGAAGACCGTTTGGTCCCGAGGTCCAGTCAGGAAGTTGGGTCCGGCATGCCCTGTCCAGGCCGGAACGCCGATTGGCTTGACGGCACGATCGCCAAAGCTGCAGCTCAGTATGTTTCCAACCATCGCCTTAGCCGCCATGCAGTTTGAGAACGTGGCCCGCCAGATAGAGCGAGCCGCAAATGAGCACGCGTTTCGGACGGCTCGATGCCGTTCGAGATTGCAACAGCGCGTGCCGCACGCCGCTCGTCATCGCTGCCTTGAAGCCTTCGTTCGCAGCAATCTTCATCAACGACGAGGCAGAGAATGCGTTCGGCTCGCCGGGTATCGGGACGGTGTAAATACGGTCGACGAGCCCCTTGAATGGAGCAATGACGGCCTGCGCGTCCTTCGTCTCCATCATCCCCCAGATGAGGTGGACCGGGCCCGGCTGTTGCTGGCGCATTTCAGCCAGCGCGCGGGCAATTGCCTGAGCGCCGCCGGGGTTATGTCCCCCGTCCAGCCAGATCTCGCTTCCTTCGCGAACGTAATTGTAGAGCGCGCCTGGGGGCAGGCGTTCGAGCCGTGCGGGCCATACGGCCTGCGTCAGTCCGCGCTCGAGTGCCTCATTGGTCGACTCGCTCCCGAACATGATGTTCGCGGTGGCGATGGCTGCGCCAGCGTTATCAATCTGGTGTCGGCCGTGAAGACGCGGCAACGGAAGTTCGATCTGCTGCGCCGCCGTTTGAAAAATCAACTTCCCGCCGCGCTCGAACGCATCGAAGTCGCGCCTGAAGATATGCAACGGGGCACCAATCTTAGCGGCGCGGGCTTCGAGGACCTTTAGTGCTTCTGGTTCTTGGCGCCCTACAACGCAAGGAACTTCGGCCTTGAGAATGCCCGCCTTCTCGCCGGCGATCGCCGCGAGCGTATCGCCGAGAAAAGCGACGTGATCGATGGAGATGGGCGTAATGGCGGTTGCCAGCGGCTTGTCCACGACGTTGGTGGCATCGAGCCGTCCCCCTAACCCCGTTTCGAGCAGCAGCAGATCGGCTGGAGTTTCCGCGAAAGCGAGAAACGCCGCGGCCGTGGTGATCTCGAACAAGGTGATCAGCTTGCCGCCATTGGCCGCTTCTGCACGGAGGAGGCAATCGGCGAGCCGATCTTCCGCGATCGGTGCGCTGCCTGAGGGGCCCGCTAAAACGATCCGCTCGTGGAATTTGACGAGGTGCGGCGAGGTATAGACGTGCACCCGCTTTCCGAGCGATTCCGCAATCGCTCGGAGAAACGCGATTTGTGAACCTTTCCCGTTTGTGCCGGCGATATGAACGACCGGCGGCAAACGGCGCTCGGGGTGACCGAGCGAGGCAAGCAGGCGCTTGATACGATCCAGCGACAGATCGATCGACTTCGGGTGCAACCCCTTTAGCCGCTCGAGAAGCAACGTGCTGGATAGATCAACGTCGTTATTTTCTTCAAATATTTTCAGATACATATTTGTACACGTTATCTTTGAGTTTACGTCCCTCTTCGAGAAGGGCCGAAATTTGCGATGACGTTTTTGATTTGAAGTCTTCGTCTTTGATGGACGGAATATTTATTTCCACATTCATGATCGCGCCTTCGAGCCCGGCGAACGCCTGTTGAGACGCAACACCGAGGTCGCTGAGCGCGTTGGAATTCGATTTGCCGATCAGCTTATGTGTGAGGTGCAATACGTCGCGACATTCTTTGGCTATTCCAAGCGGAGATTGGACAGCCTCTTTATAGCCGGACTGAATCGCCGCCGTTCTTGCCTTCTTGTCTTCGTCAGTTTCTTTCGGGAGTTTGAACGCGGCCATTACGCCATTGAATGCTTCTGTATCTAAATCTATTCGCTTCAATAGGCCGCTCGACAAGGCCACGGATTTTTCGAGGCATTCCGTCAGCGTGCTATTGAATTGTTCGTACTCTTTCCTGCCTATGCTCAATCGGCAAACCATTGAAACAAGGTCTGCGCCAAGGGCGCCGGAAAGGGCTGCAACGCTTCCGCCGCCGGGCGCGGGAGCATTCGATCCCAATACCCTGGAAAATTCCTCAATCGATAGTTTTACAAGCATTGGCAATCTCCCTACGTTTCGTTTGTTTTTCCGCTTCGCCTTTTTCTCGGCTCCGCGCAAACTATTTCGAGATATTAAATCATCGATTGCGTCGGTAATCAATCGATTAATTAGATTAGCGTCAGAGCTAAAACAATCCCTCGATTTGACCTTGGTCATTGAGATGTATTGAATTCGCAGACGGTACACTCGGCAATCCCGGCATTGTCATGATTTCGCCGGTGACCACGACAATGAATTCCGCGCCTGCCGACAGGCGTAATTCACGGATCGGCACGATGTGGCCGGTCGGTGCTCCGCGGTTATTCGGGTCGGTCGAGAAGGAGTACTGCGTTTTTGCCATGCACACGGGAAACTTGCCAAAGCCGCCCTTTTCCAACTCCTTGAAACGAGCTTCGATGGCGCCGTCGCACGCGATATCAGCGGCACGGTAAATTTTCGTCGCGATTGTTTTCACCTTATCGCGCAGGGTCATGTCTTCGGGATAAAGCGGATGGAATGCGGCTTTGCCGGCGTCGATCATCTGAACGAGATGCCGAGCGAGCGCTTCGGTGCCCTTACCGCCCTCTGCCCAATGCGTGCATAAAAACGCCTGCGAGCCCATGCTCTCGGCCGCTTTCACAACCTGCTGCACTTCTTCATCAGTGTCGGTGACGAATTTGTTGATTGCTACGACCACGGGCACGCCGAACTGGTTCAGGTTTTCGATGTGCCGCTTCAGGTTCTCGCAACCCTTGGCAACCGCCGCGACGTTTTCGGGCTTGAGATCGTCTTTGGCCACACCACCGTGCATCTTTAGCGCTCGTATCGTTGCGACAAGGACCGCTGCAGCCGGCGCCAAACCGGCTTTACGGCACTTGATGTCGAAGAATTTTTCTGCGCCAAGGTCGGCGCCGAAGCCTGCTTCCGTAACGACGATATCGGCGAGTTTGAGCCCGGTTTTTGTCGCCAGCACCGAGTTGCATCCGTGCGCGATGTTTGCGAATGGCCCGCCGTGGATGAACGCCGGATTGTTTTCAAGCGTCTGCACCAGGTTCGGCATCAGCGCGTCCCTGAGCAGTACGGTCATCGCCCCTTCGGCTTTGAGATCGCGCGCCCGCACCGACGCCTTGTCACGCGTATAGCCAATGATGATGTTGCCCAGCCGCCGCTCGAGATCTTTGAGGTCCATGGACAGGCACAGTATCGCCATCACTTCCGACGCGACGGTGATGTCGAAGCCGTCTTCGCGCGGATAACCGTTCGACACGCCACCCATCGAGTTCACGATCGAGCGGAGGGCGCGATCGTTCATGTCGAGCACGCGCTTCCAGGTTACACGGCGGCTGTCGATGCCGAGCTTGTTACCCCAATAGATGTGATTGTCGATCAGTGCCGACAGCAGATTATGCGCCGATGTGATCGCGTGAAAGTCGCCGGTGAAATGCAGGTTGATATCTTCCATCGGCACGACTTGGGCATATCCACCTCCCGCGGCTCCGCCCTTCATGCCGAAGCATGGGCCGAGCGAGGGCTCGCGAAGGCAGCAAATGGCCTTCTTGCCGATGCGATTGAGGCCGTCCGC